>NZ_JBYVJU010000006.1:0-235146 GCF_058147085.1 Parendozoicomonas sp. 209JJ7-1
ATGGACATGGAGAAAATCTTTGAAATCACCTGATGCCATCCTCTCTTCATGGCCGGTCGAAAAAAGCTCCCTGCCTTTTAAAGAGTATGTCATCGCCAGGCGCTAAATTAACCTTGGGTTCGCTCAAGGCTGTGAAAACGACTGGTTTTTTCTGTCTGCACTTTTCCCAACAGTTTTGCCTGACGACGAAAGGTCTTTAACTCCCTGAATCCATCTGCTTTTTATATTTGCGGTGCTACAGAGGTGTGCCCATCTTTGATGGACTAAAGGAAGGCAATGAAGCCCTGGGGGGCAATATCAATTTTCTGGTTTTAGAGTAAATTGCTTTTGGTGTCACAATTGTCGGTTCATTTCTTTTATGGGTTTCTGCCCACTCTTTCAGGATGTTTTTCAGTCTTTTGAATGTTCCTGCTGTTCGGGGGGTTTCATATAAACCTTCTCCAGCTTTCTCACTGTATGCAGAGAAGAGACGTTGATATAGATGCTGTGCCATGCGAACCCGCAGCATAAGCGCCAGGTCATGGTCTGACACATAGATTCTTTCTTTTGTGATACATCTTTTTACAAGTGATATATCAACCTTTGCGATGTTGAGCAGGAATTCATCAAATTTATAATTCTTCCCTTGTGATGGATTAAGTTTGAACATGTTATTGAGGAAATCAAAAGTTCTGGTCTTGGCATCAGGCTGTTCCATTGGAGGAGCGTAAATCTGGGAAATAATGCCTTTCACTCGAGCAAGTGTAATTTCGGATATAAGTTTTTCACAGTCTGGAACAGATAAATCAACAAGAAAAACCTGCAGGGCCATATCGGCGATTTCTTCAACCGTGTTATTGAAGAAGGTAATCGCAGCTTCATCTTTATGCCCTTTATAAGAGGTGCCTTCAACTTCTGTCTTAGATTTTCTGAGCACGAATAATCCGGCGAGACTTTGAAAACAGGTGCCACTTCGGCTTGAGAGGTTCATTGGAATGAGGCCGTCTTTTTTCTCTAATTTTCGGGGTTGTTCAAATCGGATTGCGTCACTGTAACGTTGGCACCAAATCTCAACATATGCGGTCATTTTTATGTTTGCGCTGTCTGCGGCGTGGCCTTTCGCCATTTGCTTTATTACTGAGATTGTCTCGAAGGCTATGACCTCTTTGAGGAAGTGTAAGAAGTAATCTTTAAATCTTGGCAGATAGTCTCTGGAAAACGCGTCAAGAATGACTTCTTGGAATATTTCATGGAAGCCTTTATCCGCTTCAGTTGTCAGGCATTTAAGCTCGTTGTGGGCGGAAGGAAACTCTGAAACTATTACATAATTTACAAGCCTTTCTATTTTCTTTCTGTACCAGTCTTCAGAAGTCGGGGCGATAGGTATTGACTGGGGTGACCTGAATTTTGTAAACAGCAGGGGAACAGGAGGAAGCGAAGGTGTAGCAAAGCCAGATTGTGTCATCCTCCCTGGTCGTGCGGTCTGTGGAGGTTGATTAAGTCCAGTCTGGCCAGGCACTCCGGTTATTGTAGCCTTTCTTTGGAAAGCCTGAACAGGTTCCACTTTCAGTCCAGATAGAAACTCGGGGCAAGGATCCTTACCGCTGGTTTCTTCCTGGCTCCAGCTCATTCTGCATGTTGATACTGGTCGTCCGTCCGACCCTCCAGATCTGACAGCCATAGTTTACTCCAGTTCATTGCTCAATAATGCTTTCAGGGAAGTCAGAGATATATGACTGCAAATAGAGAGATATATTCAAACAATCCGTAACAGGAGTGTTAGGTTATTTAGAGCAGGCTGTTAACTTTTGCTTCCAGTGATTTGGCGCTACATTCTTTCGCTTCCAAAACCGGTTCTGCAATAATCTCTACTCTGGACCAGAATCGTCTCGGGGCTTTGGTCAGCGCCATAGGTACGACGGGAACAGGATCTTTTTGCAGAATCAGGTTAATGCTTTTCTTGAACTCTTCAAGCTCGCCATCTTGCGTCAGACGCCCTTCTGGAAAGATACAAACGATATTGCCTTTCCGCAGCTCTTCGCTGATTTTCTCAAACGCCTGATTATAGACCTCAGGGTTTCTATGTTCTGAGCAGACAGGTATGGTTTTGCTCATTCGGAAAAACCAGTTCAGGCCAGGCATATTGTAAACGCTTAAATCCATAACGAAACGCACAGGTCTGCGCACAGTGCCTCCGATTAAAAGTGCAGCGACGTATGAGGTATGGTTGCAGACCATAACCGCAGCACCTTCTTGAGGGATATAGTCGAGGTTCTTATGGGTCACCCTGTACATGGTGTGGGAGAGCATCCAGATGACAAACCGCAGTATAAACTCCGGAACCTGAGTGTAGACATAACAGGCAACAATAATATTGGTGAGGGCAATGATTAAGAAGAAAACAGGTATAGAAAGTTTCAACACGCCGAGCAGAACAATACCGGCAATAGCGCTGCCAACCATAAACAGGGCGTTCATGACATTGTTGGCGGCGATAATCTGTGCCCGCTGTTCCGGTTTTGCCCGTTGTTGAATCAGGGCGTAAAGGGGAACGATAAACAATCCACCAAAGGCTCCAATCATTCCAAGGTCAAACAGAACACGCATATTATCGGAATGGCTGATAAATTCACCAGCACTCATCAATGGTGTGATGCCAGGTTCAGTCGCGAAATACAGGTCGATACCAAAAATGCTCAGCCCAAGGGAACCAATGGGCACAATGCCTATTTCAATAACATGGCCAGACAGGCGTTCACAGACGAGGGAACCCAGGGCAACACCAATGGTAAACAGAGCCAGAATAAGAGTAACCACCTGAGGGCCGCCCAAGAGAATATCCCGGGCAAAGTTCGGAAGCTGGGTCAGGTAGGCGGCTCCAAGGGCCCAGAACCAGGAGATTGCCAGAATGGACTGGAAGATGTCTTTATCCTGTCGTGCATAGCCCATGGTGCGCAGGGTCTGGGTGATTGGGTTCCAGTCCATCTTGAGTGCAGGGGCGGTTGCAGGAACAGAAGGTATGCTTCGACTGAACAGGTAACCGATAAGCGCGAAGATAATGACAGAGCCGGCAATCCAGTAATTGGATTCCGGAAAGGTGGTCAGAAAACCCGCTCCAATAGTGCCAGCGAGAATGGCAACAAAGGTGCCCATCTCTACCAAAGCATTGCCGCCTACCAGTTCTTTATCATCCAGAGCCTGGGGTAACAGCGCATATTTTACTGGGCCAAAGAAGGCGCTTTGGGTGCCCATAATAAACAGCAGAACTAACATGGCCGTATAACTGCCGGTCACAATGGCTGCGGCGGCAATAACCATAATGGCAATTTCCAGAAGCTTGATCTTGCGAATAATGGATGACTTCTCGTATTTGTCGGCAATCTGCCCTGCGGTGCCGGAGAACAGGAAAAACGGCAGAATAAACAGCCCGGCAGCAAGATTAACCATTGTATCTGCATTGACGGGGAGAGCGCTGGTTCCAGCAAAGGCCACCATCAGCATCAGGCTGTTTTTATAAACATTATCGTTGAATGCTCCCATAAACTGGGTGCCGAAGAATGGCAGAAAACGCTTCTTTCCTAGAAGGTGGAATTGGCTCTGGTCTGACATAACATCGTCCCTGAATAATTATCTTCGTCGCCGGAAAATTATATTAACGCCCGTTCAATAGAGTGAGTAGTTGGAATATGTAACACCGGGTATCAGGTGCTTTGCCTCAATGAATTAGCGTAATGATGTGGCAGCTTCTAAATTGTTGGTTTTAAACAGACAGAGGATTAAGGAGTCCACACCATGACGACTACAAGGCGCCGGTTTCTGCGTTTAGCTTCAGGAATAACCTTAATTCCCCTGCTTAATATTCAGAGCATTCACGGGGCAGTGTTAACTCCTCTTTCTGAATCTGAGTCAATGGCGAAGAGTCTTAAATACAGGAAAAACGCTTCAGAAGCGGAGAAAGAGAAGCTTCCCGGATATGTAAAAGGACACAGGTGCGATAACTGCATGCACTTTGTCAGTGGTAGCAATGGATGTCGGATTTTCCCGGGAAAGTCTGTTGAGCCGGGAGGCTGGTGCGCGGTCTGGGTGGCTAAACCTGCCTGATTAGAGGCAGCTTTGGAACAAAAACCACACTCCTGACTGTTTAAGTGCATTTTTCACTGGAACTCAGGAGTTTCTGCCCGTAGCCTTGAGTTCATAAGAATAATAAGGTGCAGTCTTATGTTGGCTAAACTGAACCGTCTGCTGTTACTGATCATTGTATTGATGGTGCTGGGTGCTCTGTCCCTGTATGGCCTGTTATCCCTTAGTCTTCCCAATCTTAATGATGATACCAGTACGCCACAGGTATCCAGCCCCGTGCGGATTGACCGTGACACCCGTGGTATTCCTACGGTGTCTGGTAAACACCGCCGTGACCTCGCTTTTGCCACGGGCTATCTCCATGCCCAGGATCGTTTCTTCCAGATGGATCTGAACCGGCGTAACTCGGCCGGTGAGCTGTCGGCTCTTGTCGGGTCAGTCGCCCTTGACCATGACAGTCAGGTAAAAATCCACCAGTTCCGTTCCGTCGCTGAAAGAGTTGTGAAAAACCTTGATCCGGAACTCCAGTCTTTTCTTCAGGCTTATACTGAAGGTGTAAACAAGGGCTTAAAAGACCTGGGAAGTCGTCCCTTTGAATACTGGGTTTTGGGGGAGCGCCCTAAGCCCTGGCAGCCGGAAGATTCGTTTCTGACGGTTTTCAGCATGTACCTGGATTTAAGTGATGACCAGGCATTCATGGATGACGCGAAAGGTTTTCTCTCCAGTATTGCCGGTAGGCAGGTAACGGAGTTTTTATCACCGCCGGCAACCCGCTGGGATGCGCCGTTGCAACCAGACACTTCTGGCCAGTTCCGTGAACCTGATATTCCTGCAGCCGACAAGATTAACCTGCGCAGTTTTTCCCCGAAAGATTTCGACAGCCTGACCGGCGAGCGGTACCCGGAAATTTTTGCCGGTAGCAATAATTTTGCCGTATCAGGGCAGCTGAGTAACCATGGTGGCGCCATTGTTGAAGACGATATGCACCTTAACCTGCGGATACCCACCAATTGGTATCGTATGCAGCTGGTTTATTCCGATGGTGAACAGGAACGGCGTATCAATGGCCTGAGCCTTCCCGGAACACCGTTTATTGTTGTGGGCAGCAATGGTTCCGTGGCCTGGGCGTTCACCAATACTTATGGTGACTGGAATGACAGAGTTGTGCTTGAGAGCTCTGGCAACGATATGTACCTCACGGAATCCGGAGCTCGTCCGTTTGAAACCATAGAAAGTATTATCGAAGTCAAAGGGGCGCAGCCGGTCACTGTGACCAATAAATATACAGTCTGGGGGCCGGTGGTTACGGCTTATGATGGTTCCCTCCATGCCCTGCGCTGGACAGCTTATAATCCTGAGGCCACCAATGCCAATCTGTTCCGGCTGGAAAAGGCTGAAGATGTTTTCCAGGCCATAAAGTTTGCCAATATCAGTGGCATTCCTCCCCAGAACTTCACTGTGGGGGATAAACACGGCAATGTGGCCTGGACTGTGGCTGGACGTATTCCCAATCGTTCAGGTGTTGATTCCACCTACCCACTGTCTGTGAATGAAGCTGCTGAAAACTGGCAGGGTTGGCTGGCTTCAGAAGAATACCCACGGGTTGTGAACCCTGGGAATGGTCGTATATGGACGGCCAACGCCCGTGTAGCCAGCGGCGAAGATTACGAGAAACTGGGCAATGGCGGCTATGCTCCTGGCCCGAGAGCCATGCAGATTCGTGATGCTCTGGTGAGCCGCTCGGACTTCTCTGAACAGGACATGTTGAATATCGCTCTTGATAATAAAGCCGGATATATGGGCGCATGGCGGCAGGTTGTACTGACCGCATTGAACAAAGACCCTGGAAATAACCCCGTGACGCTTGAAGGCAGAAAAGCTTTCCAGACGTTGATTACCAACTGGTCTGGTTCTGCGGATATAGCAGACAGCGGCTATCGCATGGCCAGGGAGTTCCATGATGCGGCAAAATTTAAGGTGCTCAAGCATCTGGGTCGTTATTTCCTTCTCCGTGCCGGTAAGGTTGGGCAGGTTGATGATGGCTGGCTGCAGAACCTGAACCGGAAAGAGTCGGCAGTTTTGCATTTGCTGGAGCAACAGCCACAACACTGGCTGCCACCTGTTTATACCAGCTGGGATGAACTGGTTCTGGAAACTGTGGATGAAGTGGTTGCGAACCTTGGAGGAGCAGAAGCTCTGCCTTTCCGCACCTGGGGTGAGAGAAATACTGCCAGAATTGCACATCCCCTGGCTTCTGCGATTCCTGGTGGTGAAGCGCTGTTGAATATGCCGAGCGCTCCCTTGCAGGGCGATCTCTGGACACCTCGAGCCCAGGAACCTTCCGGTGGTGTTTCTGAGCGTATGATTGTGTCACCGGGCCGGGAAGAAGAAGGCATTATGCATATTCCCGGCGGTCAGAGTGGTCATCCGTTGTCGTCTTTCTACCAGGCTGGTTATTACGATTGGCTGGAGGGGAATCCTAGCCCGTTCCTGCCAGGCAAAACCCGTCACAGCTTTAATGTTCAAGTGAAGAGATCAAAATAAAAAAACCAGAAGATGATAAAGCGCAGAGCAGGGCTGTTCACAGATTCAGGTTAGAATAGCGTCATTACTCACTGGACTGAGCGTTATGACGGATTTAAACAGCCCGGACACCCTCTCTATGCAGGCACTTCAGGAATGGGAGCACAGGTTTATTGATTATCTGAAAGATCATGAAACCGATGATCACTCCCATGATATGTCACACTTTCAGAGGGTCTGGAAGACAGCCTGTAAAATCATGGCTGAAGAGACCAGGCCAGTGAACTCACTGGTTGTTCTGGCAGCCTGTTATTTCCACGATATTGTGACCCTTCCCAAGAATCACCCTGAACGCAGTAAAACGTCTCAACTTGCGGCAGTGAAAACCGGCGAAATTCTCAAAGAACTGAAGTTTCCTGCTGAGTTAATCGAGCCGGTCTGCCATGCCGTTGAATCCCATAGTTTCTCAGCCAATATTCCGACCAGAACACCGGAAGCAGAAGTTGTTCAGGATGCTGATAGAATGGAGGCTATTGGTGCGATAGGTCTGGCCAGAGTTTTTTATACCGGAGGCAAGTTGGGTTCCAGGCTATTTGATTCCACTGACCCATGGGCTGAAAGCCGGGAACTGGATGACAGGCAGAATTGTGTTGATCACTTCTACTGCAAGCTGCTGACTCTTGGGGAAACCATGAAAACGGTTCCGGGTCGTGCCCTGGCAAAAGAGAACACAGCTTATTTGCAGAGTTTTCTGGACAAGCTGAAAGACGAACTTGGATAGCTCAGGGGATTTGCTGGTTTGCACTGAATAAATAGTGCAAACCATGGGTGAATGTCATTACTGGCTGATGGCCTGACCCATCTGGACAGTATCTTCAGCTGCCAGGCTTTCAGCCCAGGCAACCTGATCTTTACCGAACAGTACGATAGCGGTGGAACCCAGTTTAAAGCGGCCCATTTCTTCTCCCCGTTCCAGGGTGATTGCCTTACGGCCTTCTTCCGTGTAGTCAAATTCCTGCAGAGTGTGCTTTTTGGGAGTTACCAGTCCGGCCCAGACAGTTTCTATACTGGCAACAATCATGGCACCCACGAGGATGACCGCCATGGGGCCTTTCTCTGTATCAAAAATACACACTGCACGCTCATTGCGGGCAAACAGACGGGGAACATTTTCGGCTGTGGTCTGGTTCACGGAGAAAAGACGGCCGGGGACGTGAATCATCTTCCGCAGGGTGCCACCAAAGGGCATATGAACACGGTGGTAATCACTGGGTGCCAGGTAAATGGTGGCAAAGGAGCCATCATGAAACTCCTGGGCCAGCTGTGTATCCCCCCCCAGCAGTTCCGTCAAGCTGTAGTCATGGCCTTTGGCCTGGAAAACACGGCCATATTCAATTTTTCCAATCTGGCTGACTGCACCATCTGCCGGGCAGACCACAAGGTTTTTGTCTTCAGGCAGAGGTCGTGCGCCTTTCTTCAGGGCGCGGGTAAAGAAATCGTTAAAGCAGGCGTAAGCTTCGGGGTTTTCTTCTACAGCTTCGCTCATATTGACGCTGTACTGCCTGGCAAACCAATTGGTGAACGGGTTTTTAATGGCAGGCCAGGTGCATTCGGCAAGAAACCCGACACAGCGGGAAAACAGGTGATGGGGCGTCAGGTATTGAAGAGCTATAAAGAGTTGTTTTTTCAAAATCTGTATTCTGTATCTTCTGATTAATTGGTTTGAATATGAGCTTACCGGCGGACTCCTGTTGAGGGCAACCCCGGCACAATCAGTTAAATCAGTTAAAGCAGTTAGGCAGGGCAACGGGGGTGTCTGTCCGGTTTCCCCATTCTGACCATGAACCGTCGTAGGCGCTTATTCGGGGATACCCCAGAATTCTGGCCGCAAGATAGGTAAATCCTGAGCGATGGTGGCTCTGGCAGTGGGTCACAATGTTTTTATCCGGGCCAAGATTCAGGGTTTCCAGTATGCCGGAAAGGTCAGACCGAATACGCAGGTTGCGTTCCTGGTCCATACCCTGGGTCCATTCAAAGTTTACGGCTCCGGGAATATGGCCGGCTTTGCTCGCCAGTTGTTTGATACCTGCATACTCTTCCGGAGAACGGGCATCCCAGACGGCAAAACTTTCTTCAGAGTCGTTATTCTTCAGTTTGGCGATAATATCTTCTGCGGTCATGCGGACTTGGGGGTTCACAATGGCCAGCTCAACAACAGAAGACTCTGGAATGACAGCTTCTTTCTGCAGGGGCAGGCTGGCCGCCAGCCAGGCGTGCAGGCCGCCGTTGAGGTAAATAATCTTCTGGTGACCGATAAGGTCCAGGGTCCAGGTCAGGCGTCCGGCCCAGCCGCCCCCTTCATCGTCATAAACAACTATGGTTTTGTCGCTATGGTAACCCACCCGGCTGAACAAGACGTTCAGGGTTTCCAGAGAAGGAAGCTTGCCGGTGGCCGGTGGCACGGGAGCAACAAGTTCTCCGGGGGCAATATGGACCGCGCCGGGAATATGAGCCTGCTGATAGGTCGCAGGGCTGCATACATCCAGAATCAGCAGCTGTTCGTCCTGCTGCTCGTTTTGAAGCATGGCCGCCAGCTGTTCAGGCTCGATCAGCTCAATGGAGGGGAGGGTATTGCTCATTTTTATGGTCCCGGTTGTCGCTGATAAAGAAGGCAAAAGAGCCTGCATTGTACTGTAGCGTGAGGGTGCCGCAAGCTTGATTGGCCTTTCGTTTCCCAATAAAGCTGGCATCACCCCTGCCATGGACTATTACTTTGGCTCCCGGACAGTCTGAGAGAAGAGTCGGAGAGAAAATATGCGCTTTCTGCAGATATTAGTGGTTGTGGTAACGGTGCTTGCCGGCAGTTGGCTGAGGGCGGATGAATGGCTGGTGGCTGTTCTCAGCGGTAATGCCCGGGCGGATGCCTGGCTGGTTCCCCTTGAAGGTGGTGAAGCTCTTCTGCACACAATGGCAGACTCCAAGGTTGAGTCGGCCTGTGTTGGCCATTATGGCAATATTGCTTTCAATCATTTCAGGATGACTGAACATCATGCTGGCTTTCTCTGCCAGAAACTGCTGGACAAACTGTTACCCGATGTTCGACGTCTTAAGGAGTCCGGAGCCCTTGGGGATAATCCAAGAATATCATTTCTCTACGCTATAGCCGGGCTGGATGCCGTTGATGGCTGGGTGCCCGGTTACAACTCTGTAGATGGGCGCAAGGCTTTGAAGCAGTACGAAGCCTTGGTCGACGCGAGGTTCCAGGCCAATGGTCTTGAGCTGGCTACTCTGCTGGGAGTGAGTGATGGCAGTCTGCTGCTGGATGCTTTGCACAGTGGTGAGGATGGTGCCGGTAAACTGGTCATTTATGACGATACCTATGGCATTGGTTACAGGCTGAATAATGGTGTGGTGGAGAAAAAAGTCGAGGCGTTTGATGTTTCAGGCAAACCAGCGGGTGGATTTTTCCAGCTGGGTTATGAAGGTGGGAAGCTTCTTGCGGATGCCGGTCAGTCTGACGCAGCCAGCCTGATCCGGCAGGTTAGGAATTTCTGGCAGAAACAAAATATTAATTACACGCCCGCGGAAATTCGCCTGCGTTACAGCTCCAGTAATCGTGATGAACTGGGAGGAGTGATGTCCCGCCTGATCAAGGATCAGTTCCTGGCAGGAAAGATAGATGACTATCTGCTGGATGCAGTGACCAAAACAGTCAATTCACTGGCTTATCTGGCTTATGACATTGAAACTCCGAATCCGGGACAGCTGGCCACAGTCAAAATTATTGGATTTTATGGTAACACCCTGAAGGGGTTGCCCGTTCTTAAGGAGAGATTCTATTCCCTGACCGGAAATACTATTGAGCCTGAATTGATAACCGGTGAGGTGTTGAACAGAGCGCTGGCCCGTTCCGCTGCCCGGGTGTTCAAGCGGGTTATAAACACCCGCTATGGCAGTGATATTCCCTGAACCTATTGCTTCTTGAGCTGCTCTCTCTGCGACATCAGAAGAATTGCGCTCTGGTGTTGCAGGTGAGCAAATTCCTTAACGGGAATAATCACGGCGTTGTCTATCAGCTCCCGGGCTTTGCCCGGAGGCAGTGTTGCTCCAGTATGTACATCTTTTGGCAGGTGTAGTGTATCGGCAATCGCTTTGGCGGTTGTTGTGAGCAGTTTTTTATCTGAAAACATAATATCCGCTTCTTCACCAACAATAATTACTTTTGATTTCTGGCTTTGGAACTGACTTGCTTCTCTGGCATAAAGCATCAGGGTCAGGTGAACAAAGCTTTTTCTGGCCTTGCTCAGCATATGAAGGGCTGATAAACGAGCTTGTTTGTATATTTCTTCCAATTCCCCCGGGTTGCCGGTAGTGTTAATGGCGAGATCGGTCCTGTCGGCCAGAGCAGGAGCGCTGGTAGTTTCACCAGCAATACCTCCAACGATACGGCCAAAATTATTAAAGCCTTTACCGTTCTGTAATCTCTTGATGTTGGCTGTGCTTCCTCCGGGGTGATTTGCTGTCAGAGGGTTCCTTTCCACCACTGTCCGCAGGCTGCGGTTACCTTCACTGTCATAGTTCAGGTATTGCTGGAACAGGAGGCCTACTTCATATATACCCCCTTTTTTGGCCATTTCCGCGGGCATCCAGCCTCCCAGGGGCTGGGCTTTGCGTCCTTTAACCAGATAGGGCTGGCTGATGGTTGTGGAATGAATAACCAGAGCTGTTTCGTCAGTATTAAAGGAGCCTGAGTACACAGCCGCCATGGCGGTAATCAGGTGGGTATCCTGTTCGAGACGAACGTTAACTTTTTTTTGTCCTTCTGTTCCAGAGTCGGGAAGAAGCGCTTCAATAATTTTCTGTTTAAAAGCGCACTGGAAAAAGTCTGTTTTGTTACTTGCCCTGTAGCAGAGGCTGATTTGCTCTGGTGTCAGAACGTCCGCCATTATGCTTCGCGCAGGCGGGGTTACTGTTCTGGAGGCGTCGGCTCCGGCGGCTCCGATATAAACCTGCAGCACTTCATTCTCCATTCCTGTGTCTACCAGTTTCTGGCGGATTGCCGGGGCAGATTCCCTTATACCTTTCTGGAACAGCGCCACTGGAGAATCATTGAATCCGAGGGAGGGGGGGTGCCCATACATATCGGCACTATCCCAGGTATTCAGGGAGTATTCGTACAGAGGATGTTGGGAACCACTCTGCCCAAAGGAGAGGTGCATGCCGGTGTTGGATATATAAATACCCAGTATCGGTATGTCAGCGGCCCGGGCTGTGGGAATGCAGAGCATCAACAAGCCGGTAAAGGCCAGGATTGTTACGACTGTGACACGCAAAACTTGGGAAAACATACATCTACTCCCTGTCAAAATATGAGTACTGTTGGTTTTGACAGTTATCAGCAGGATTTGTTGTCCGAAGTAAGTTAGACCTTAGTCTTGGTTTTTGCTCAATTCCCGTTCTCAGCCATTGAGAGATGCCAGTATCTGACGGTAGGAGTCCATGCGCTCAGGACGAATTTTACCTTCATCAAGGGCCTGAAGCAGGGCACAGCCGGGTTCCTGTTCATGGTTACAATCCCGGAAACGGCAGTAGCCGATATAGTCCCGGAATTCCCGAAAGCCGTTGAGAACATCCTCTGGTTCCATATGCCACAGGCCGAATTCCCGGATTCCCGGAGAGTCAATCAGGCTGCCGCCTTCCGGGAAGTGGAACAGCTTTGCTGCGGTTGTGGTGTGGGTGCCTTTGCCAGTTTGTTCGGAAAGGGCACCGACCTTGGTGTCTATGCCTGGCAGCAGAGCGTTCACAAGTGAGGATTTGCCAACCCCTGATTGCCCGACGAAGATACTGGTGTGTTTTTTCAAAAGATCTTTGATGCTATCCAGCCCATGCTCTTCCTTGGTGGAGGCGGTGAGTACCTGATAACCCAGATCCCGGTAAGTGGCCATCAGATTCTGCAGGCGATCACGGTTGCGGTCATCAATAAGGTCGGTTTTGTTCAGCAGTAGAACTGGCTCAATATCCACCACTTCGGCTGCCACCAGGTAGCGGTCAATCAGGTTGGCATGGGCTGTGGGAACAGGGGCGACGACCAGTACGATATAGTCGATATTGGCGGCCACAGGCTTGATCTTACCGTAGTTGTCCGGACGACAGAGTTCGCTGTCCCGGGGGCGCTGGGCCACAACCACGCCAATATCATCTTTTCCCGGGCACCAGACAATACGATCCCCCGTCACCAGGGGAGGGAGATTTGCGCGCAGGTGGCAACGGTAAATGGAGCCGGGTTCAGAGGGGCGCTCGATATCAAGCTGAACACCGTAGTGGGCGATCACAAGGCCATCTTCTTCGGGGCCCAGCTCGCTGGTGTTCAGCTGTTCCTGGATTTTTTCCTCCCGGTGTAAGGCTCGTGCTGCACGCTCGTCCTGAATTTTCTGGATACGCCAGTTCTGGCGGCGGTTCAGCTTGCGTTTGGCCATGGAAAAAATAATACCGGGAGAGAAGAAAAAAGATGAGCTGTTTGCATGATATTGCCCGGCACGATTATGATGAGAGTTTGAACCTTAATCAACTTGTCAGAACTGGATATATCCTGAGAGTCTGTTCACGATAAAATTGTGAACAGACTCTAGATCTGACTGTTATATGTAATAGGCTTCCCTGAATTATGGCGCAATCAAAGCCCTCCAAGGCTGATAATCTGGTTTGGCTTGATCTGGAAATGACTGGTCTTGACCCCCGTACTGACAGGATCCTCGAGGTCGCGACTATTGTGACAGACGCCTGCTTGAATGTGTTGGCGGAAGGGCCGGTGATTGCGGTGCATCAGCCAGATGAAGTGCTCGACTCTATGAATGAGTGGTGTATTGATACCCACGGTCGTACTGGTTTGACCGAGCGGGTACGCCAGAGCACTGTTGGAGAGACGGAAGCTGAACAGATGACTCTTGACTTCCTGAAGCAGCATGTCGAGCCGGGTCAGTCCCCCATGTGTGGCAACACTATCGGCCAGGATCGCCGCTTTCTGTTCAATTATATGTCCGATCTTCACGACTTTTTCCATTACCGCAACCTGGATGTAAGCACTCTGAAAGAGCTGGCCCGCCGGTGGAAGCCGGAGTTGCTGAAAGGCCTAAGTAAGGAAAGTTCCCATAAGGCCATTGAAGATATTCGGGAATCTATTGATGAGATGAAGTATTACCGGGAACACTTCATAAAACTCTAAACCCTTAAACCCCTATCTAAACCTATACTCTGATAGATACGCGAAGTTACATAACATGAAAGAGTTATCCACATGATTGCAAAAGGGTATTTCGGTTAACCTTTGCACAGGCGATTTTTGTTTCTGAATTGCATGTTGGTTCCCGGCTTTTCCACTACGGCAAAAAGGATGTTGTGCACCTATACCTTTAATAACTATTCAATAAAAGGTAGAGGTGCGGGAACATGAACATTGCGCAACACCTCCGCCCTTTGGGCGTGACTGTAGAAGGTATTGATCTGAGCAATATCAATACATTTGACATGAGAATGATTAAACTGGCTCTGGCCCGTTACGGAATGCTGGTATTCAAGAAGCAGCTGCTCACGGATGCTCAGTTAACAGCTTTTGCCAGAAAGGTTGGATCGCTGGAAGAGTCTGCCCGCAAGATCAGTATGACCAGTGAGATTAAAACCGTCGCTAATCTTACAAACCTGCGCAATTACAAACATCAGAAACTTGGCTTTCCCAGTAACGATACGGATTACTGGCACTCCGACCAGGAGTTCCGTCTACACCCGGCATCACTTTCTATTATCTATTGCCTGATTCCGTCATCCCGGGGAGGGGCAACCAGTTTTGCCAGCACCCGTATTGAAGACTTGTCCCTGTCTCCTGAGCTGGTGAACAGCCTGTCCGGGCAGCATGTAACTTATATGCCAGCGAAGACAAATATGCCGGCGAAGACAAACGACAATGCCGATATGATTGAGGTATCCCATCCTCTGATACAGAGAAATCCGGTTACCAACAAACAGAGTGTTTATATCAGCGAAAATACCGTCCGTTTCCTGGGAATGGATAATAGTGATGGTCAGGCTCTCAAGGAAGCGCTTCTGGGAAGAATTCTGGAACCCGAAAATATCTACTCCCATCACTGGGAGATGGGTGATCTGGTATTGTACGACAATACCCAGCTGGTTCATCGTCGTGAAGCCTTTGAAGGCGTGCGCTGGCTGAAAGGCGTGAAAATATATGCGACACCCGATTATTTCTCTGTGCCGGAAGGTACTGTGGTGGATGATCACCCTGCCGCCCTGTTCGGCAAGCAGAGTGCCTGATTGTGGTTTATGACAGCGTGTTAACTATTGTGCTGTGCAAGAGCCCAGTGGACGTGTTCCTGCACTATTTCTGAAGGGTGGTTCTTCCGGCTTTTTAAAGTGTTCACAACTTTCTCCGTTGTCGGAGCATTTCCCAGACCTACCGCCAGATTGCGAAGCCACCCTTCAAAGCCGGTTCTGCGAATAGGGGAGCCAGCAGTTCTTTCCAGAAACTCCTCTTCAGTCCATAAGAACAGGTCGGCCAGCTCTGTGGAGTCCAGCTTGTGCCGGGGCAGAAAGTCTGTCTCCGTTGTGGGTTTTGAGAACTTGTTCCAGGGGCAGATAATCTGGCAGTCATCACAGCCAAATACCCGGTTGCCAATGGGTTTGCGGAACTCTTCCGGGATTGAGCCTTTCAGCTCAATGGTCAGGTAAGAGATACAGCGTCGGGCATCCAGCTGGTGGGGGGCAATAATGGCGTTGGTCGGGCAGATGTCAGCACAGGCGAAACAGCTGCCGCAGTGGCTGGTTTCCTGGGGTTTATCCACGGGCAATGGAAGGTTGGTAAACAGCTCTCCGAGAAAGAACCATGAACCGGCCTTGCTGTTCAGCAGCAAGGTGTTTTTGCCAATCCAGCCAAGCCCGGCCTGCTGGGCCAGGGCTTTTTCCAGTACAGGCGCGCTGTCGACAAATGCCCGGTAACCAAAATTGCCAACCTGTTCTTCAATTTTCTTACCCAGGCTGGTAAGACGTTTACGAATAACCTTATGATAATCGCGGCCCAGAGAATATCGGGATATGTAGGCTTTCTCTGGCTGTTGAAGGATTTTTATAACCTGGGTGTTTCCGGGAAGATAATCCATACGTACAGAGATAATACGCAGGGTTCCCGGTAACAGCTGTTCCGGATGAGAGCGCATATCGCCGTGGCTGGTCATGTAATCCATTTCCCCGTGGAAATGGTTTTTCAGCCAGTTTTTCAGGTGCTGTTTATGTTCACCCAGTTCAATACCGGTAATGCCGGCATCCTGGAATCCCAGCTCCCTGGCCCAGTGTTTGATATTAACAGCCAGTTGTTCCAGTTCCTGTGGCGTGAGGGAGGGTGAGGCCACAGGTTGTGGAGTGTTCGATGGATTGGTCACTTATTTGAGTATGTTCACGATGTATAATGCGGTTAATTAGGCTGTGTTGATGGTCAGGTATGCACTGCCTGACAGCCATCTTGCGTTTCAGTTTATAACCTTTCAAATTCTGGCTTCCCGGGGGCAGCTATGGCCGGCAGTTTACCACATACGCTCTATACCGCCGAACAGATCCGGCGTCTGGATGCCCATGCCATTCACAACCACCGTATACCCGGCATAGAGCTTATGAAAAGGGCCGGGCAGTCGGCTTTCGATATTATCCTGAAAACCTGGCTGCAGCACGGTAAGTACAAATCCCTGCAGGTTTTCTGCGGCTCGGGTAATAACGGTGGTGATGGCTACATTATCGCGGCCCTGGCCCTGCAGCGGTATATCCCAGTGCGTGTGGTGACTCTGTGCCCTCAGGAAAAACTGACCGGTGATGCCTGCAAAGCCTGTGAATGGTTCAAGGAGCTGGGGGGGCGTTCAATGCCCTGGGCCGGTGATATTCCCCTTTTCGGCGACGTACTGGTGGATGCCATGCTGGGTACAGGATTAAGTGGTGATGTGAGAGGTGACTATACCGATGCCATTGCCCTTATAAGTAACTCCGGAAGGCCTGTGCTGTCGGTGGATATTCCCTCCGGCTTGTCTGCCGATACAGGAGCCGAACTGGGCTGTGCCGTACATGCGGATATCACCGTTAGCTTTATTGGCATGAAACAGGGGCTTGTCACCGGTGCCGGGCCCCGTTGCTGTGGTCAGCTGTACTTTTCTTCCCTCAGTGTTCCGGCGTCGGTGCCTGAGAGTGAACTCCCGGCTGCGAAAGTTATCAGTCGAGCGGATATGTCGGTTCATATCCAGCCAAGGGCACGGGATTCCCACAAAGGGGATTATGGCCATCTGCTGGTGGTAGGTGGTGATACAGGCATGGGGGGGGCGGCTGTGATGACTGCGGAAACCGCCCTGCGTTGCGGAGCGGGAAAAGTCACTCTGGCCACACGCCCGGAACATGTGCTGGCCAGCATTGTGCGCAGGCCGGAAATGATGGTGCATGGTGTGGATTCTCCGGCAGCCATTCAACCTCTTCTGCAGGAAAAGACGGCAATTGCCATTGGCCCGGGGCTTGGTCAGAGTGACTGGGGCCTGAACATTCTGAAAGCCATTCTGGTGTCTGATCTGCCCATTATTCTGGATGCGGATGCCCTTAACCTTGTAGCCAATAATCCAGAACTCCTGAAGCCTCGTCAGGATTGCGTGATGACTCCCCACCCGGGAGAAGCCAGCCGGTTGCTCGGCCAGTCTGTTGCCGACATTTCCAGGGATCGATTTTGCGCAGTAGAAGCATTACAGACTTTATGTGGAGGCACCGCAGTGTTAAAAGGAGCAGGAAGCCTGGTTTGCTCCGTTGATGGCATGTTCGTCTGCACGGACGGTAATCCGGGCATGGCCGTGGCAGGCATGGGGGATGTGCTGACCGGTGTGATCGGTGCCCTCCTTGCCCAGGGGATGGACAGCTCTGACGCTGCCAGTCTTGGAGTATGGCTTCACGCCAATGCGGGAGACCAGTGCGCAGCGGAGGGGGGGGAGTCAGGCATGGCTGCTATGGATTTAGTACCGGCTATTCGTCGTTTAATGAATAGCCTTTGTGAATAAAAGAGATATGTCTGAGAGTAAATACCCGGAAAAGCATAAGTACCCGGAAAATTATAAGGTTGAACTTGTCGGCGAGCAGAGCATGGTGGATTTTGGTCGCCGCATTGCTGAGGCGAGCCAGGGGTGGGGGGTTATTTACCTAGAGGGTGATCTCGGAGCTGGTAAAACCACATTAACCCGGGGCATTCTGAGGGGGTTTGGCCACGAAGGCGCGGTGAAAAGTCCAACTTACACCCTGGTTGAGCCTTACGAGATGGAGGGTCAGTCAGTCTACCACTTTGACCTTTACCGTCTTGGAGATCCGGAAGAACTGGATTTTCTCGGGGTGCGGGAATACTTCGGACCCCATGCCCTCTGCCTTGTGGAGTGGCCAGTCCGGGGGCAGGGTTTCCTTCCTCCTGCCGATATTATTATCAGAATTGATTACCAGCCGGAAAGCCGTCTGCTGGTGGTTGAGCCGGTCAGTAAACATGGGCAGACTATCTGCAAGGATCTTTGATTTGGCAGCCTTTACAGGGATGACAACGGAGTAATATGTGGCGCGTGAAATAAAGCTATCCAGACGGAAGTTCAACAAAATAGCTTCGGTGCTGCTGGCATTCATTACCTTGCCTGGTATTTCTGTGGCTCAGGCCGCAGATGCTGCTGTGCAGGGGGCAAGACTCTGGCGTTCTCCGGAGAAAACCCGTCTGGTTTTTGATCTCAGCAATACCGTTGAACACAAGATATTCTCCCTGAGCAAACCTCATCGTCTGGTGATTGATATCAATCAGACCCGCCTGCCCGGTTCACTGGCGGATTTGACCCTTGGCGAGACTCCCATCAAGAAAATCCGCTGGGCGACCCGGGATGGCAAGCACCTTCGTATTGTTCTTGATCTGAAAGAGCAGATCAGCCCCCGTAGTTTCGTACTTAAGCCCAATACGACATACGGCCATCGTCTAGTTATTGATCTCTTTGACAAGCAAGCCGCCGCAGCCAGCGTAACCAGGCGTCCGGCTGCCCAAGACAGTAACCGGAATATTGTTATCGCCATTGACGCCGGGCATGGAGGAGAAGACCCAGGCGCTATCGGCCACCGTGGAGCCCGTGAAAAAGATGTAGTACTGGCGATTGCCAAAGAAGTCGCCGCGCTGTTTAAAAAGGATAAAGGTTTCAAACCCGAACTGGTTCGCACGGGGGATTATTATATTTCCCTGAGGGGCAGAACCTCCCTGGCCCGGAAAAAGAACGCGGATGTTTTTATTTCCATTCATGCGGACGCATTCAAACGCAAGAGTGCCAGAGGCGTTTCGGTTTTCACTCTGTCCCAGCGGGGCGCATCATCCGAGGCGGCCCGTTGGCTGGCCAACAAGGAAAATAACGCTGACCTTGTGGGTGGCGAAGATGGTGTAAGTCTTGGAGATAAGGATGATGTCCTGGCCAGTGTGCTGCTGGATCTCTCCATGACCGACAGCCAGGCCCGCAGTGCCAAAATTGGTACAAAAGTGCTTGGTCATATGGGGCGGATTAACAAGCTCCATAAAAAGAAAGTGGAGCAGGCTAACTTCGCGGTTCTGCGCTCCCCGGATATACCTTCCATTCTGGTGGAAACAGGATTTATCTCCAACCCCACAGAAGCCAGCAAGTTGGTTACCAAAGCCCATCAGCGCAAGCTGGCACGGGCTATCCATACCGGGGTGAAGGAGTTCTTTACCAAAAACCCGCCGGCAGGAACGTGGGTGGCCAACAGTCGTAATAAAGGCGGCTCCGGTGCCCGTACCTACAAAGTTCAGCGGGGGGATACTCTCAGCGAGATCGCCAGCCGCTACGATATCAGCCTCAGTAAGCTGTTGAGCACCAATAGTATGAGAATGAGGGATACCCTGAAAGTTGGGCAGGTGTTGCGTATTCCCTAAATCCGTAGTGTTGGTTAGAATTCCCGCCCTTTCCGCACTCTCTTTTTGCTGACAGGTGACCGGTGATCGAAAACCTACCGCCCGCCATTTTTCTGATGGGGCCAACCGCCTCAGGTAAAACTGATCTGGCTGTTGCCCTCCATGAGCAGATGCCCATCGACATTATCAGTGTTGATTCAGCGCTGGTGTACAAAGGCATGGATATTGGCACGGCAAAACCTGATGCAGAACTTCTGGCCAGGGCTCCCCACCGGCTGATCGATATTCGTGATCCGGCCCAGGCTTACTCTGCAGCGGAATTTCGGGAACACGCGCTGCGGGAGATGGAAGAAATCAGCGCCAGAGGGCGTATTCCACTGCTGGTCGGTGGTACCATGCTCTACTACAAGGCCCTGCGTGATGGCCTCGCAGACCTTCCACCTGCCGATGAAAGCGTACGCGCGGATATTCTCAGGCAGGCTGAACAGGAAGGCTGGGAGAAGGTTCATGGTCGGCTGAAGAGTGTGGACCCGGTATCCGCTGAACGTATCCATGCAGGTGATCCCCAGCGTCTTCAGCGTGCTCTGGAGGTTTATCTGGTGAGCGGGAGAACCATGACAGAGCTGGTCGCCGAACAGCAGAGGATGGAATTACCGTTTCGGGTACTGAACATCGCTGTTGCGCCCCCGGAGCGCAGTGTTTTGCACGAACGTATAGCCAGACGTTTCCATATGATGCTGGAGGCTGGTTTTATTGATGAAGTGCGGGAGTTGTATGCCCGCGAAGACCTCCATCCCGGTCTGCCATCCATCCGTTGCGTAGGCTACAGGCAGGTGTGGGATTATCTGGCCGGGGAATTAAGCCATGGGCAGATGGTCGATAAAGGGATTATCGCTACACGGCAACTGGCCAAGCGGCAGTTTACCTGGCTGAGAAGCTGGAATGATTTACATTGGTTCGACAGTCTTTCGGATAGTCTGACAGATTCAGCTATGATGACTGTAAAGAGATGGTTGGATGAAGGTAAGTAATTGGCGGACAAAGGACATAAAATGGTTCTTTCGTACCTCTAGCTAGTATTACTTATTGTATGCCCATAGGTGCTGACTTAAAGTTCTTCGGTTTTGACTGTATACAGATTGAACAATTAAGCTGTCTGCTTTTTCTGTATCTGCTAACCTGTTAGCCGTTCCAAGCCGGACTTTGAGCACAGGCTTTTTATAATTCGACAAATAAAAGGAGTATGGAAATGTCAAAAGGGCATTCCCTACAAGACCCTTATCTGAACGTTCTGAGAAAAGAGCGTGTACCTGTTTCCATTTATCTGGTGAACGGTATCAAGCTGCAGGGCCAGATTGAGTCTTTTGACCAGTTCGTGATTCTGCTGAAGAACACAGTTAGCCAGATGGTATACAAGCACGCAGTTTCCACTGTTGTGCCCGGCCGTCCCGTGCGTTTGCCTATGCCTAATCAGGAAGGCGAAGAGCTGCCCCACCAGGAATGATCATGCCTTTGGCCTGATGTCTGGGTGTGGCATAATAGTTTTGCTGTGTTGTTTTTTCTTGCAGCGAAGCTCTGATTACGATTGATACGGCAAATCCTGAAGGCCTTAATATTCGAGACCCTCAATGTTTGAGGTCTAGTTATTCAGGCTTGAAAAAAGCCAGACTTCCTTTTGGAAGGTCTGGCTTTTGCGTATCAGAAAACTCTGGATTAGGCTGTGTTGACAATTAAACATGCAGCCTGGTGAATTTCCTCTGTTTGGCGTGAATATTTATCCAGTTACGGGCACAATGCCCTGAACAGATTATAGTGGAGCAGATCGCTTGTTTTTTGAGCGTCATGAAGGTGGCGAGAAAGCCGTACTTGTCCATCCTGAATGTCTTGATGATCAACAGAGAGAAGATCCCAGGGAATTTCAGGAGCTGGTTCGGTCAGCCAATGTTCAGCAGGTTGCATTTATTGTTGTAGCTAATTCCAGGGTCAGCCCGCGCTATTTTGTTGGCAGCGGTAAACTGGAAGAGATTCGCCAACAGGTTTTGGCAAACAATGCGGATGTTGTTTTATTTAATCATGGGCTTTCCCCCAGCCAGGAACGTAACCTCGAAGCTGAATTAAAGTGTCGTGTGGTTGATCGTACGGGGCTTATCCTGGATATCTTTGCCCAGCGGGCCAGAACCCATGAAGGTAAACTGCAGGTTGAGCTGGCCCAGCTGGATCATGTAAGTACCCGCCTGGTACGTGGCTGGACCCACCTTGAACGCCAGAAAGGTGGTGTTGGCCTGAGGGGGCCGGGTGAAACCCAGCTGGAAACTGACCGTCGTTTGTTACGGGTCAGAATCAAAAGCATCAAGCAGCGCCTTGAAAAAGTACGCAGGCAGCGGGATCAGACACGTCGTTCCCGTAAGCGTGCGGATATTCCCCTGGTATCCCTGGTGGGTTATACCAACGCCGGGAAATCTACCCTTTTCAACATTGTTACCGAATCCGGGGTATATGCGGCTGACCAGCTGTTCGCAACACTGGACCCGACCCTCAGACGCCTGCAGATAAACGACTTTGGGCCTGTAATTCTGGCGGATACGGTTGGTTTTATCCGTCATCTGCCTCATAAGTTGGTACAAGCGTTCAGGGCGACTCTGGAAGAGTCCGCCATGGCTGATTTGCTGCTCCACGTGATTGACTGCGCGGATACGGAAAGGCAGGGCAATATCCGTGAAGTTCATTCTGTACTGGAAGAGATAGAGGCCCATGAGCTGCCCCAGCTCGAAGTTTTCAATAAAATAGATCTGCTGGGTATGAAGCCCCGTATTGACCGGGATGAAAATAATCGTCCCCGCAGGGTGTGGATTTCCGCCCAGAACAGTGAAGGGCTTGATCTTTTGCAGCAGGCCATCGCGGAAATCCTTGGGGAGGATATTCTCCATGAATTTTTGCCAGTTCCCCATTCCCAGGGACGATTGCGTTCACGACTGTATCAGTTAGGTGTCGTCCAGAGCGAGACATTTAATGATGATGGCATTCCGGTTCTTGAGGTAAGAATGCCCCGGCAGGAACTGGAACGGCTGGTTCTGCAGGAAGGTGCTGAACTGCCCTGGGAGTTGCCGGATAAAGAACCCTGGATGAGGGGCGACGAGTAATTTGCATCCTTACCGCGGGGCGTCATAACGCCCTTCGGTACCGGGGTGACGGAGCACCAGCTGCCACAGCTGCAGGCTTCTTGCCCGAAAAGCCCCGGCGCACAGCAGCAGATAATAACGCCACATTCTGTAAAAGCGCTGACTATAATCATGTTTCAGTTTTGGCCACCCGTGTTCAAAATTCCGGTACCAGTGCATTAAGGTTCTATCGTAATCCGGGCCGAAGTTTTGCCAGTCCTCCATAATTAACAACCCTTCATGGGCGTGGCTTATCTGTAAGGCGGAAGGAATTTTGCCGTTGGGGAAAATATATTTTTCAATCCACGGATCAACATCGGAGGAGGTGAGATTATTTCCGATGGTATGTAACAGAAACAGACCCTCCGGTTTTAGCAGGCGGGACACACATTCCATATAGGTCCGGTAATTCTTCTGGCCGACATGTTCAAACATGCCGACGGAAGCGATATGGTCAAACTGTCTCTCCAGAGTACGGTAATCCTGGAGAAGAATTGTTACCGGCAATCCTCGACACTTTTTTTCCGCAAGGATCTTCTGCTCTTCTGAAATGGTGATTCCTGTTACTTTCACACCGTAATGCTCAGCGGCAAAAGCCGCTAATCCGCCCCAGCCGCAGCCGATATCCAGCAGGTGCTGGCCGGGCTGAAGATGCAGTTTTCGACACACCAGATCCAGCTTATGCTCCTGGGCCATATCCAGGGAAGTTGCTTCTTTCCAGTAGGCGCAGCTATATATCATGCGCGCGTCCAGCATGTACTGAAAAAGTTCATTGCTTGTGTCGTAATGTTTTTTCCCCACCAGAAAGGACTTTGTCGGGGAGTTGTGAGTGGGGACATGGGCTGACAGCCAGTTCAGGATATGTTGCCAGAGAGTGTGTGCAGTGTTCTGTTCCCGGAGAAGGAGCCGGTAGAAAAGCTCATCCAGGGCCTGGCAGTCCCACCACCCTTCCATATAGCTTTCACCCAACCCGAGGGAGCGGTGACGGCGAACCCGGGATAATAATTTAGGGTTGTGGACTTGAATATCATGGGGACGGGAACCATTAAGAGTAATGTCCGCGGTTTGTAACCAGTGGGCCAGAATACTTCCGAGGGGACTCCCCTCTGTCTCTGTTTGAAGTGGTATGATTGAGGAAAACCTTGCGGACGGCTGCGAGGTTGAGGCTTGAATGGATAAAGGCTTTATCGATGAAGACGTTATTGATGAAGCCCGTACTGATGGCGTTTTTGATTCAGGAGGCATAATCAAACCTCTTTGCTGTCAGGTGTATTGCTCTGTATGAGCCGCTGAATCGAGTGTTTGCCAGTTTAGTTGAAAGAAATACTTAGATGTATACCGTGTATAAACAGCAGTGGAGGTTGCGCCTGATACGGCAGTAACTCTACAATTTGCCCGATGGCTGCGGAAGCTGGTGTACAGTGAACAGCGCGCGTATACCGCTACGGGCCATTACTGACAGAGACTGGCATTGTGTATGCTCCGGGGATTCAAATTACGGAGAGCACCGCTGGTTCTGGGCTCTGTCTGTGCGACCAGGCAGTGGAAGACAACGCTGAAGACGGAGAACCTTATGGCCTGGAATGAACCGGGTGGTAATAATCAGGACCCCTGGGGGGGTGGCAATAAAGGCAATAATCAGGGTCCCCCTGATCTTGATGAGGCCTTTCGCAAGTTTCAGCAAACACTGAAAGGTATTTTCGGGGGGGGCAGCGGCTCTTCGGGGGGCAACGGTTCCAAGGGAAATGCCAGTGGGGGTGGCAGCGGTCTGGTTATCGGCATAGCTGTTATTGCGCTGTTTGCTTATATCTGGAACGCTGTTTACACCGTTGATGAAAAAGAGCGGGCGGTTATTCTGCGTTTTGGTAAATATGTAGAGACCGTGGAACCCGGACTGCATATGTATTTCCCTCCGATTGAAACAAAGTTCCAGGAGCCGGTAACTCAAATCAACACGTATCGTCTCAGTCAGGCCATGCTGACCGAAGATGAGAACATTGTTGAGGTTGCCATGTCTGTTCAGTACAACATCTCCAACCTGGAAGATTATGTACTGAAGGTTTCCAATCCCGGGCTCAGCCTGAAGGAAGCGACCCAGAGTGCCCTGCGCCATGTTGTGGGTGGCTCTGAGATGCATCAGGTGCTGACCGAAGGTCGTGAAGTTCTGGGTGATGACGTGAAAGAACGCCTGCAGAGCTATCTGAACTCCTACGGAACAGGTCTTAATATAGTGAAGGTCAACATTGAAAGCTCCCAGCCTCCCCGACAGGTGCTGACAGCCTTTGACGATGTTATCCGTGCCCGTGAAGAAGAGCAGCAGGAAAAGAACAAGGCGGAAGCCTACGCCAACCAGGTTGTACCGGAAGCCCGAGGTGACGCCCAGCGTATCATCGAAGAAGCCGAAGGTTATCGCCAGGAAGTTGAAGCCCGTGCCAAGGGTGACGCAGACCGTTTCAACAAACTGCTGACAGAATACCAGAAGGCCCCGCACGTTACCCGCGAGCGTCTATATCTCGAAACCATGCAGGATGTTCTGTCTTCCAGCAGCAAGGTGCTGGTGGATGTGAAAGGTGGCAACAATATGATGTACCTTCCACTGGACAAGATTATGGAAGGACGCAGGGTGCGCAGCAGCGTGGGTAAGAGCAGTGCCAAGAGTGGTACCGGTGCGGATAGCTCCAGTGGTGAGTTGACTCTGACCCAGGATGAGATCAACACTCTGGCTGATCAGGTAGCAGCTGAAATCAACCGTCGTGTTGCCAACAGCCGTACAGGGAGGACCGCACGATGAGCACTAAAATGATGTCTTTCGTCATCGTTCTGGGGCTGGCTGTAGTGGTGGTTGCTAACAGTCTGTTTATCGTGACCGAGCGTGAGCGTGGCGTGCAGCTGCGATTTGGCCAGATTGTTAATGCTAATCTGGCCCCCGGCCTGCATGTGAAAATACCGTTTATCGACAAGGTGCGTATCTTTGATGGCCGCCTGCAGCCTCTGGATGTTCCCCAGGCACGTTTCCTGACTCTGGAACAGAAAGCTGTGATTGTTGATGCCTATATCAAATGGCAGATCAAGGATGTGCAGAAGTTCTATAAGGCTACCAACGGTGATCTGCTCCGTGTGAACCAACTGTTATCCCAGCGTGCTGACTCCCGTCTGCGTAACAGCTTCGGTGGACTGACTCTGAATGAAGTTGTGTCCGGTCGTCGTGAGCAGATGATGAACGAAATCACCAGCAGCCTGAACCGCATTGCGGAAAAGGAACTGGGTGTGGTTGTCCGTGATGTTCGGGTTAAGAAGATCGACCTGCCAGAAGGCGTGAGTGATTCCGTATTCCGTCGGATGGCCTCTGAGCGCGAGAAGGAAGCCCAGGAATACCGTTCCAAGGGTAAGGAAATGGGTAAAGCCATTCGCGCCAGCGCCGACCGTGAGCGTCGGGTAATCCTGGCGGACGCGTACCGCAAGGCCGAGGCCCTGCGTGGTGAGGGTGATGCCCAATCCGCGGCAATTTATGCCAGTGCTTACACGCAGGACGCGGACTTCTACTCTTTCTACCGCAGCCTTCAGGCTTACCGGGATTCCTTCAACAGTCCTTCCGATGTGCTGCTGCTGGAACCTGACAGTGATTTCTTCAAGTTCCTGAACACGCCAAACGGTCGGTAACACGGGGCTTAGTACCATGTCGGTAAGCTCCAGGGCTATCGGCATGGTATGGCTCTTATGGTATGATCAGGCAAACCGGGTTCGCAGAACCCGGTTTTTTCATGTATAGCGTATAAGGTATACAGATTTATGAGTTTTTGGCAGGAGCTGGGCGTTGCGTTCTGTCTGATGCTGGTACTGGAAGGTATTATTCCTTTTTTGTATCCCCAGCGATGGCGACAGCTTGTTGCCCAGTTGGCCCGTGTCGATGACCGCAGCCTGAGGCTGATCGGCCTGGCCAGCATGGTTATCGGAACCGTACTGCTTTACCTTGTGCGCTGACAGTGTGGAATCGTGTGTTTTTCGGGCTAATGCACTTTAAGTTAGTGCACATTCAATAAGAAAGGTTCCCAGAGAATCGGAGAGACGGGGAAAATGACGATAGCGGATCGCTGGTTGTTGCCGGATGGTATTGAAGAAGTGCTCCCTCCCGAAGCCAGGCAGGTTGAGCATATGCGCCGTGAAATACTGGATTTGTATGCCTCCTGGGGCTACGATCTGGTTATCCCTCCCCATATCGAATTTCTCGACTCTCTTGTTACCGGCTCAGGTTCAGACTTGGATCTGATGACTTTCAAAATTACCGATCAACTTTCCGGGCGCACCCTGGGCCTGCGGGCTGATACCACCCCTGCCGTTGCCAGAATTGATGCCCATAACCTGCGTAAGGACTGTCCTGTACGGTTATGCTACGCAGGCAGTGTATTCCATACCCGTCCGGCGACGCTAGCCGCGTCCCGTACACCTATTCAGCTGGGGGCGGAACTCTATGGGCACGCTGGCCTGGAAAGTGATCTGGAAGTCATCTCCCTGATGCTGGAAACCCTGGCCAGTGCAGGTATCTGCCAGCCAACGATTGATCTTGGCCATGTGGATATTTTCCGCCAGCTGGTTCAGGTCGCAGGCCTGGATAAAACCTCTGAGTCTGAACTGTTTGATGCTCTCCAGCGTAAAGCAATCGGTGAAATCAATGCCCTGATTGAAGGACAGATAAAAGATGCCAAAACAGCGGCCATGCTGCTGGCTTTGCCGGAACTCAGTGGTGATATCAGCGTGCTGGAGAAGGCTCGCAAGGTGCTGGACAAAGCGCCTGCCGCTGTTCAGGAGGCCATTGAGCTTCTGGAAAACCTGGCAAACAGAGTGAAGGCCGCATATCCCGCTGTCGCTTTGTATTTTGATCTTGGCGAGCTGCGTGGATACAACTATCACACAGGTGTCGTTTTTGCCGCTTATGTGGCCAGTGAAGGCCAGGCTGTTGCCAAAGGTGGTCGTTATGACGGTATCGGCGAAGCCTTTGGCCGTGCGCGTCCGGCCACCGGTTTCAGTACTGATCTGAAAGTTTTATTACGTCTTGGCTCTCCTGCAGTATCGGAGCAGTCCGGGGCTATTCTTGCTCCGCCTGAAGCTGATCCGGATGTTGTCCGGCAACTGCGGGCGGGTGGAGAATGTGTTGTCAACCGCCTGTTTGATCATTCTGATGCCGCCAGCCGGTTGGGGTGTGACAGAGAGTTGAAGAACGTCAATGGCAGCTGGCAGATCGTTCCTGTTGAACAGGACTGATTGAAGGCAAAACCTGCCTGCTGGCAGCTAACGTTTAAAGGCTGGTGTCTGACGCATAGTATGTGGACGGCGGTCGGTTTTTTTTTTACCGAGATGAAATGATGGGCAAGAACGTAGTCATTCTGGGCACCCAGTGGGGTGATGAAGGCAAGGGCAAGGTTGTTGACCTGCTGACCGACCAGGCTTCCGCAGTCGTCCGTTTTCAGGGCGGTCACAATGCCGGTCATACGCTGGTCATTGATGGTGAGAAAACAGTCCTGCACCTGATTCCTTCCGGTATCCTGCGTGAGAATGTGACCTGCTACATCGGAAACGGTGTTGTGCTGGCTCCTGATGCGCTGCTGAAAGAGATGGCAGAACTGGAAGAGCGAAATGTACCTGTACGTGATCGTTTGCGCCTGAGTCCGGCCTGTCCGCTGATCCTGCCTTACCACGTAGCCCTGGATCAAGCTCGCGAAGCTGCCCGTGGTAAAGCCAAAATCGGAACGACCGGTCGTGGTATTGGCCCGGCTTACGAAGACAAGGTGGCCCGTCGCGGGCTGCGCCTGAGTGATCTGCTGCACCCAGAGCGTTTCGCTGAAAAGTTGAAGGGCATTATGGAGTACCATAACTTTGCCCTTGAACATTACTACAAGGCTGAGCCCCTGAACTACGAAGAGGTTCTGGAGCAGGCTCTGGAGTGGGGCGGTCAGATCACGCCAATGATTGACCGTGTCACCGACAGCCTGCATGAGCTGCGCAAAGAGGGTGAGAACATCCTGTTTGAAGGTGCCCAGGGTTCCCTGCTGGATATTGATCACGGTACCTACCCGTTTGTAACCTCCTCCAATACTACCGCCGGTGGTGTGGCTACAGGTTCTGGTTTTGGTCCTCTGTACCTGGATTATGTTCTGGGTATCACCAAGGCTTACACCACCCGTGTGGGTTCCGGTCCATTCCCCACTGAGTTGTTTGATGACGTTGGTGAACACCTGGGCACCAAGGGGCATGAGTTCGGTGCGACCACTGGCCGTGAGCGCCGTTGTGGTTGGCTGGATGCTGTGGCCCTGCGTCAGTCCGTACAGATCAATAGTGTATCCGGCATCTGCCTGACCAAGCTGGACGTTCTGGATGGTCTGGAAACCGTGAAAATCTGCACCGGTTACAAGAACAGCGCCGGTGAAGATATTGTGACTCCCAATGACGCGGAAGAGTGGGAAGAAATCACTCCGGTTTACGAAGAGATGCCCGGTTGGACGGAAACCACCTTCGGTGCTCGTACCCTGGAAGCATTGCCCGCTAACGCTATCGCTTATATCAAGCGTGTAGAAGAAGTTGTCGGCGCGCCGGTTGATATTATCTCTACCGGCCCGGACCGTAAAGAGACCATTATCCTACGTCACTCTTTTGAGGGATGATTTTTAAGCCATAAGGCTTGAAGCAAAAAAAGGGGCGAAAGCCCCTTTTTTATTCGACTTGTTTCACGATTAACCCTTGTTCAGAGAAAACTGAGTAATATTTTAATAACGCTTCCCCGGGCTTTTATTTCCATATGCTTGTTGTACATCAGGTCTTTTTCACTTTCTACCCAATGCGCATGGGTGGTGAATTCAGATCTGTTCATGCTTGGAGTCTGATAAGCATAATGAGTGTCTGGCCCAAAAGTGAAAACGAGTCCTCGTTGCCAGTCCCCATGGGTGTAGTAGTGCCAGGGAATAGGGTTTCGTGAACCCAGGTAGTCGGCAAGGTTTGTGGCAGATACGCAGTCAACCACTTCCTGCATCAGAAGCCTGCTCAGCCCCGTGTAAAATTTAACTGGCAGTATCACCAGGTAGGGGGACAGGCGTTTGAGAGTGCTGACGCACCGGGTTGCCAGAGGTTTTGGCAATATTGCTTCTGTCTCTTCTTCCGCCCCTGGTCGCTTCTGGTTGAAAACTGGTTCCTGCCTAGAGGTTAAAGCGGAAACTTTCCTTTCCAGCCACTGGTTGAATCGTTCGGCCATTATCATGTATGTGAGAGGGTGAACGGCAACCAGCGTCCTGAATAGAATGCCTTTTGCGGTATCCTTAATCAGTTCACAGGCACCAGTCGTGTAGGAAGCATAAGATGGCTCAAATGCTTCAGATGAATGAAATGCATAATAGGGGTCATATGGGTGGACAGTTCTGTTTTCTGCCGTTTGGGGGCAGCTGTTCTTGTCCGTCTTTGGGTTGTCGTAAGTGTTGGCTGATTTGTCTGTAACTGGGTTTTGGTAAAGCCATGATGTCAATATCGTGGAAAGCCCCATAAGAACCTCCTTTCTCCGTTAGTCTGAAGCTGGTTCTCCCATACTTTTGGAACCACTATTCCTTTAAAAGTTGCATTGCCGACTGGCAAGTACACCTGACTATTTTGACAAGATGACTAATCGGAAAGTTCAAAGGAATTCCCATAATTCTTCTGAAAACAGAACGTTCCAGCCCTGTTAAACAAAGGATAATTAATCCCAGTCCAAGGGATGAGTGTATGGTGTTGTCTGAAAGGCTAAATTCGAGAAAACATCAAGAAAGACCTTAAGGGGCAGTTGGAACGTACCATCACCAAAAACCTGACGTTTATCATTATTATCCCCCACCCACTTTTCCTTAAAGGTTGGATTATGAGGATTAACTACTGTCACTAATCTTTTACCAGGATCATAACCAGTAACTGCATAGGCATGGTTAGTGAAGATAAATACTTTGTGCTTATAGTTTCTCTTTTTCGCACTAGCCATAAAAAAATGACCAGATGAAAGTTCATCATTTAGAAAGTTATGCCACTCATCAAGAGTTCGAGAGTCGTTATGGGAGTAACCGACATCACTAAATTGAAAATACTCAAGCACTGTTGAAATAAATGCCTCGTGATTGAGCCTTCTCATGTCGTTAAACGCTACAATAGAATCAATATCGGTATTGACAGGTAAATCGCGGTGCATCTGGGCATAGCTGTATAAAGCAAAGGCCCTTTCCAGGATTATGGCCCACATTCCGTTTTCCGCAGAGTGTCCATAAAACTGCATATCAAAGAAATTGGGTTTTTGGATATAAATTGGTGGACGCCCTGGTGGTATAACAATGACTCCTTGATGCCCATCATCATAAAGCATATTTTCAATACTTTCCCTCCCCTGTTCCGAGCTTGCCATTGAAATAATAAATGCGATAAGAGAACAATCCCCAATCCAGGGGGATTGTTTTACGTTTTCTGGCCTGATGCTCTCGCGTCCCTGAGGAAAGAGCGGCATATTTTCCCAGTGCTCATGATTGGTATTAACCCTTGCGATGTTTAATGTTTGTTTGGGTGGATTTTTTAAAAATTGGGTGGCTGTTGTCGTGGGAGGGACAGACTTTATCCAGGAGCTTTTGATGTAATGGGCCAGAATGGCGGCTTCTTCCTTATTCAACTGCTCGTGCATGGATCTGTCAAAAAGCTCTTCTTCCGATAATATGCCATCACGATTTGCATCCGCTTTCAAATACAGCTTTATGGATGTTATTTCAAAGCCCTCATTATTGGCGACAAGGCATGGGGAAACAGCAGCCATCAGCAGAACTAGAATGGCAGGCAGGAAGAAATCTGAACTAAAGCGTGATTCCAGCATATCCTGAACTTCCCTGTACGACGTTAGAGTGCATTCCCTTGCCTGTCCCTGGCAATGGCACTGTTCTATTGCCTTGAGGGCGATTCCCCAGGGCAACTGTCAGCAATATTGGCATAAGGTGTAAGCCTTACTAACTTCTGACAGCCTTGTTAGTCAGAAAGTTCCCCTGCTTCCTTAACGGAGGAACTCTCCCCTTATGGGACTTTGGTAGGAGAGCCCGGGTTGAAACAGATTCTAAAGAATAGTGCAGCGACCGCTGCTCCCTGAGGCCGACTCCTGGTTGATGATTGTCAATTTGGAAAACTTTCGAGCCAGTTTACGCCAGGCAATCTTCTGCTGTTGTGGAAGATTGGTGCCAAGGATCTGAGCAAGTCTCACGTCTATGGCTGTGGTGATGATATTCAAGTCATGGTCAACAGCAACTGAGAACCCTCTTTTCAGGGCTCCTCCAGCGGTGCTGTGTATACACATCAGATCGAAACAACCGGTGACCACAAGATCATTAATACCTTCATTATTCAAAGTGTGTTTAAGCTTTCCATAGATGTATTCATCGGTAACAGCGCCCTGGTCGGAGCTTGGAACAGCAACTGTCTTGAAAGCGTTTTCATGTTCTTTGACAAAAGTTTTGAAATAAGAATTTCTTTTCATTGGAGTCATGATTTCAGGAATAGTTTCACCATACCCTCTGTAGTTGACATTAATAAGGTAAATATTTTCCCGGCTGGCGAAGTGATTGATCAAACTGATCTGTTCTGAAAAAACTGACTCCATGGTGCTTTCTGGAAACACCACTTTATAGTCCTGCTGCATATCTATAACCATAATGCCCACTTTTTTCCCCTGGGCCAGCAAATCCTCAATGTAGCGGGCCATATCTTCCCAGGAGCAGAAGGAAGGGGACGCATACAGAAGAGAAAACAAGAAACAGCTACAGAAAAGAGCAAGTCTTATTTGTATGGATGACATATTGCAAATCCCGGAAAGAACAAAGGCGGCAGCTACTGAAAGGTAAAGGTTGCGGGGGACATGGAATTTAAGATGGATACGGCAGTATTGTAGAAGGTCTGACGACAGTTGTTAGGAATATTGCTATCAGGTGTCAGTCCCGGTAATTATGGCATCTCTGTTAGTCAGAAAGTATCTCTGTTTTCTTATGATCATTTCCGGCGTTTCATCGCCTGAGCTGCCTGGTAAGCGTATACTGGACGGCATATGAAAATTTCAGGGAACAATATGTCCAGATCATGGCGGTCAGAAGACCCCGATGCCAGCCTTGAAGCCGGTAAATATGAGAGCCCGGTACCCAGCCGTACCCTTATCATGCAGCAGCTTGAACAGCGGGGAGCCCCGACTCCTTATGAAATGCTGGTGGATGGGTTTGGCTTGGAGGATGAGGACGAGCAGGAGGGTCTGCGCCGCAGATTGATAGCCATGGTGCGGGACGGGCAGCTGTTGCAGAACCGTAAGGGCTCTTTTGCCCTTATCGATAAAATGGATCTGATCGTCGGCAGGGTTCAGGGTCACAGGGATGGCTTTGGTTTTGTTATTCCCAGTGAAGGCGGCGATGATCTGTTTCTGACGGCCCGCCAGATGAAGGAGCTGTTTGACGGAGACCGGGTGGTTGTCCGGGAAACAGGCGTGGATAACCGTGGCCGTCGCTACTGTGCGATAGTGGATATTCTTGAGCGCAGTGTCAGCCAGGTTGTAGGCCGTTACCATGAAGAAGATGGGCTTGGTTTCGTTTCCCCGGAAGGGCGACGAATGACCAATGATGTGGTGATTGAGCCAGGTGCTTTAATGCCCAGTGAAGGGCAGTTTGTGCTGGTTGATATCAAGGAGTATCCCACCAAACGACATCTGGCGATTGGTGTTATCCGGGAAGTGCTTGGCAACCGCCAGGACCCGGGCATGGAAATCGAACTGGCTGTCCGTGGTCATGAGATTCCCAACGAGTGGCCGGAAGACCTGCTCAAAGCTGTCAAAGGTTTTCGTCCGGAAGTGACTGAAGCTGACAAACAGTATCGCGTTGATATGCGAGGTGTGCCGTTTGTTACCATTGATGGTGAAGATGCCCGGGATTTTGATGATGCCGTTTACGCGGAAAAGAAACAGTCTGGTGGCTGGCGTCTGTATGTCGCTATCGCGGATGTGTCCCACTATGTGAAACCGGGCGCTGCGCTGGATCGTGAAGCCCGTAACCGTGGTAACTCCGTATACTTTCCCGGTCATGTGATTCCCATGCTGCCGGAAGTACTGTCCAACGGACTGTGCTCCCTGAATCCCCATGTGGACAGGCTGGCCATGGTCTGTGAAATGACCGTCAGCGTTAAAGGTAAACTCAGTGGTTACAAGTTTTATGAAGGTCTTATCCAGTCCCATGCACGGCTGACCTACACCAAAGTAGGTGCCATGCTGGAGACACCGGAAGAAGAAACTGGGGCAGCACTAAGAAAAGAGTACAGTGATGTAGTCCCCCATCTGGATGAGCTGTACCGGCTTTACCATACCCTGAGAAAGACCCGTGAAGAACGGGGAGCAATTGATTTTGAAACCACCGAAACCCGGATAGTGTTCGATGCTAACCGCAAGATCGACAAGATTGTTCCCACTGTTCGTAACGATGCTCACAAGTTGATTGAGGAATGTATGCTGTGTGCCAATGTGGCAACAGCACGATTCCTGGAAAAGCATAAGCTGCCGGCCCTGTACCGGGTCCATGAGGGGCCTACAGACAAGAAACTGGAAAGTCTGCACAGTTTCCTTGGCGAGTTGGGTTTAAGTTTGCCTGGGCGCAATAAGCCCACGCCGGGGGATTACCAGCAGCTTCTGGCTTTTATCGAAGACCGCCCCGACGCCCATGTTATTCAGGTGATGATGCTGCGCTCCTTGAGCCAGGCGGTGTATGCCCCGGAAAATAATGGTCACTTCGGTTTGGCGTTTTCGGCTTATGCCCATTTCACCTCTCCCATCAGGCGTTATCCGGACCTGCTGGTGCACAGAGCTATTCGTTATGTGATTCGCTCTGAGAAAGAGTCAAAGCATGTTAAGCGTGCTCCTGGCACAACACCGTTGAACAAAAAAGATATCTTCCCCTACGACACCGATGCCATGATGGTGTTGGGTGAACACTGTTCTCTCACTGAGCGCAGGGCCGATGATGCAACCCGTGAAGCGACAGATGCCCTGAAGTGTGAATATATGCAGGCCCATATAGGTTCTGTATACGATGGTGTTGTAGCAACAGTTACAGGCTTCGGGTTGTTTGTTGAACTGACGGATATTTTTGTCACCGGACTACTGCATATCAGTAACCTGCCCGGGGATTATTATCACTATGATTCTACCCGTCAGCGTTTGATGGGGGAAAAGACCAACAGACGTTTCCAGCTGGGCGATGCCATGACCGTGCGGGTAGCCCGGGTTGATCTGGAAGAGAAAACCATCGACTTTGAACTGGAGGATGCGCCGGTCTCCAGTCGAAGGGGACGTCGCCATTCAGCAGGTCGAGACAGCAAAAGCAATCTGCATGATGAGGCCCGGGCCAGGCGTGCAACCGGTCGTAAGCCCAGGTCTAACCAGCCTTCAGCCGGTGATATGTGGAGCACAAAGCCTCCTCGGTTGGAAGAAAAGGGGGAAGGTGACAGCCCTTCTGGCAGAAAGGGTAAGAAGGGCAAAAAAGGCAAGCGGGTTTCCAGAAAGAAGAAAGCCGCCGCTGGTCAAGGCGCTTCTGGTAAAGCTGCTGCCGGTACAGGAACGACTGCCCGTAAAGGAGGCGCTACTACCGGCACTGCGGCCAGGCCGAAAAGAAAGCCCCGTAAGCGTCCCCTTAAGAAATAATTTTATATTCAACAGCCCGCAGTGTGTGACTGGTCCACAATCCATGTTTCGGGCCAAGAGAGTCCCTGAATGACTGATAATGATATTTCCTTTGGTGTACATGCCGTACAGGCACTGCTGGAGAGTCATCCGGAACAGATTATGGAAGTCTGGTTCCAGAAGGGGCGCCGTGGTGGCCGCCTTGAAAAGCTGATTGAGGAAACCCGGGAAACCGGTATTCCAGTGAAGTTTGTTGATCGTGAACGACTGGATCGCAAGGTTGATGGGGTTCACCAGGGCGTTGCCGCCATGGTGCGGGCCGCAAAAGTGTATCGGGAGAATGACCTTTACACTTTGCTGGATAACCTGGAACAACCTCCGTTCCTGCTGATCCTTGATAGTGTGACTGACCCCCATAACCTCGGTGCCTGCATGCGTTCCGCTGATGCTGCCGGCGTTCAGGCGATGATTGTGGCCAAGGATAAATCCGCACCCCTGAATTCCACTGCCCGTAAAGTGGCCTGTGGCGCGGCTGAAACAGTTCCCCTGATTACGGTAACTAATCTGGCCCGTACCATGCGGGAGTTGCAGGAGCGTGGTATCTGGCTGATTGGCGCGGCAGGTGAAGCCAGCAGCAATATCTATACAACCGACCTGAACGGTTCCCTGGCCATTGTGATGGGGGCGGAAGGAAAGGGCTTACGTCGTTTAACCCGTGAGCACTGTGATGCGCTGGTACATATTCCCATGGCCGGTACAGTCAGCAGTCTGAATGTATCTGTGGCAACGGGTATCTGTTTGTTTGAAGCTTTACGACAGCGTACTTCCAGATAATTTCCTCTGTCGTTTTAGTGCTGTGTTCTGTCACTGGCCCGGATATTTCATAAATTGCCCCGACGCGATCTTCGGGGCAATTTATGAAGGCTCTTTATGAAATACCTGGGCTAGACCTCAAGGGTTTTCGCTGGTGGCAGGGCATTTAAGTGTTGTGACGAAAATAACTTCGTTCCCCGAACAATTTTAATTCTATTCTGTTTGAGCCTGGTTTCCAGCCAGCGGCTTGCGATGACATTGCGTTCTTTCAGTCTGGCATCGGAATAACCTGGATGGCACATAATTAATCCCTGACCGCTGCTAAGGTTTAACCACTCTTCTAGCAGAGTTTTGTAAGGAGCATCTGGCTTCAGGCTGTATAGTCCATGGAAAGAGCCATTGGTGTAAATGCCACAATTCATTAGACCAGTTTTATGCTTTGCTGCCCCAAGAGTGTGAAGAGTTAATGCTTTTAAGCCACCATTTAAGTCACTTAGATTGTCTAAGTTTGAGTGGACTGAGCGAACCCAGAAATTTTTGTTGTGCAGATTTTGAGATTGCAGAAATTGTAGAACAATCTCCCGAATAACTGGCAGCATATGCACATGCTGGTGACCATCCAGATAATCAGGGCATCTGCCAAGTGTTTCTGTCAGAAGGCCCCACTGGGCTTCAAGCTCTCTATAAATATATTGCCGAAAATATTTATTAATTAATTTAAACCGTGTTCTTAGTAGCCAGTTTGCCAGGGAAGGAAAACCCTGTTGAAAGGCTGGTGTAAGTCCACAGCCATCGGTCAGGTTAAAATGCAGGCCGATATCTGCGATAGCAGGCAACAGCCGTAGCTGTTTAATATCGGATTTCCATTGTTGCTGTGATCTCTGGCTGTAGACCATTACGCTGGTGGCTGAAATCCTCCTTTTTTCCCAAAGCCCTCGAATCGCCGTAGATACATCTGCTGACAAACCATAATCATCAGCGCAGAGAACCAGCCTTTTTATTGTGTCTGGTGAGCCTTGCATAGTCAGGATTCCGGTGGTCTTGAGGGGCGGCAATGACCCGGAGGTAGATGGAGCCCTGTTGTTCGGCAGGGAAAATCCACAACTCCGTGATCAGTCAGTACCTGGGTGCCAAAGCGTTCTTTGACAAGATAAACCGGGCGCTGCTTGATCTCGCTGTAAATACCGGAAATGTACGCACCGATGATACCCAGTCCAAGCAGCTGTATGCCCCCCAGAAAGCAGATAAGGACAACGATTGTTGGCCATCCGGCGACCGGATTATTGGTGATCAACGAGTCAATCAGGATATATAAGCCGAATCCCGTGGCCAGAAAAGACAGGAAAAATCCTAACAGGGAAACCAGCCTCAGAGGCATAGTTGAGAAGGACGTAATGCCAGTCAGGGCGAGTTGTATCAGTTTTCTGGAAGGAATATGGCTTTTGCCATTTGGACGTCTGGCGGGTTGAAAAGGGATGCCCTCTGATCTGAAGCCGACCCAGGCACAGAGGCCCTTCATCAATCTGCGCCTTTCCGGCATACGACGCAGAGCCAGGACAACTTTCCGGTCCATAAGCCGGAAATCCCCGCCGTTGGGGGGGATAAACACGTCTTCGCTGGAATTCATCATGCGGTAGAACAGAGAGGTAAACAGCTTGTGTAAGAAGGATGTCCGGCGCTTCTGGCACACGCCATAAACCATATCAACACCGTTCTGCCAGCGCTCAAGGAAAGTCTTTATCAGAGGAAAGGGGTGCTGGAAATCGCTGTCGATGAACAGCACTGCATCCCCGGCGGCGAGGTCCAGACCCGCTGTCAGAGCAGCTTCCTTACCAAAATTACGGGCCAGTACCAGAACTTCCAGGGGATAGAGCTGGCTCAGGGCGTGAAGATGGAAAACGGAGTTGTCTGTGCTGCCATCGTCAACAGCAATAATCTGAAATTTATCAACCAGTTTTGACAGAAAGGAGCATAGTTCTGAGATAAACGGGCGTATTAATTTTTCTTCGTTATAAACAGGGACAACAATACAGAGGGAGGGGGGCTGGCTTCGATGCATGGTCTGACTCCGGAAAAATTCCCTGAAAGATAGACACTCCGGCGAAATCCAGGGAAAAATTACTTCGGGGACCGTGCGGTTAGGCGATCACAAAGTGAGTTTCTGGCTCTGTATACTGATGTTTAAGAACCAGTCAGCCAGGTTGGAATGGGAGCACTGCTGCAGGAATTCTGAGTAAGGCTAATGAGGTTTACGACGGAGTACTGGATGAGATGGCAAAAGAACGCAACTGCGAAACTAATTTAAGGCCACGATTGTTGTGGCCTTTTTCATAGTGGTGAAGGTGCCGGGCTGCTCTGTTTATCGCCACCAGGATACCTGATCAACCTTCTGATCCGGCCTGATCACTTCACCAAACTTCGGTGTGATGACCTGCTGGTTATTTTTTTCCGCAGCTCTTAGCACTCGCTCCATGGGCTCATACCAAGGGTGCATCGCCAGATTAAACGTACCATTATGCACTGGAACCATTACCTTGCCCTTTAAGTCCATATGGGCCTGCAGGCTCTCTTCAGGAAACATATGAATATTGGCCCAGTCTCTGTCATAGGCACCGGTTTCGATAAAAGTCAGGTCAAAAGGGCCGTAACGGTCGCCGATGGTTTTGAAACCATCAAAATAACCACTGTCGCCACTGTAGAAAATTCGCTCTTCATCGGTCATCAGTACCCAGGAAGCCCAGAGGGTTTTGTTGCCATCCAGCAGGCCCCGGCCGGAAAAATGCTGTGCCGGCGTTGCAATCAGATTCACATGGCCGGCTCTGGCCGACTGCCACCAGTTCAGCTCGGTAATCTTGGCTTTCGGAACGCCCCAGCGTTCCAGTGTCCTGGCAATGCCAAGGGGAACATAGAACTGCTTAACCCTGGGGTGTAACTGTTCGATGGTGGCGCTGTCCAGATGGTCGTAGTGATTGTGGGAAATGACTATCCCTTCTATTTCAGACAGCCCGTCAATGTCCATGGGTACGGGGTGAAAGCGTTTTGGTCCGGCCCATTGCACGGGCGATGCCCGCTCGGAAAATACCGGGTCCAGAAGCCAGTAACCGCCATCAAGGCGCAGTAATATGGAAGAGTGGCCGAGTTTGACCGCCAGTGTGCCGGTGTTGGCTTCAAGTTCTGCCATGGAGATCTGCTTTAATGGCAGCGATTCCGCGGGCTCTGGATCAACAGTTTTTTCAAAAAAATAGCGCTTAATCATGCCGGGCATATCCCGCAGACTGGCGGACTGGGCCCCACTTTCGTTGTGAAACCTGCCGTCACGGAAATGCTCCAGGCCGGGCCACTGCTGTTCTGATGTGGAACAGCCGCCCAGGGTAGTGTTCATAACTAAAACTCCTGCAATACCCAGAATGAAGAGACGGATTCGAGCCGGCTTCATCATCATTGTTTCCTGTCAGTAAGGTCAGCTGATCAAAGTTTTCCATGAATGACCAGAAGGTAAACTATACCGTGCAGTATACTTTTGTGTTTCAGAAAGTAAACCATGCAGTGTAAAATAACCACTTCTATCCGTTTTAACGAGACCCTGGGTTGTGGAAAAACAGAGCAGTCGCAGTGAACGCAAACGTACAGCGATAGTGCAGGCGGCCATCGCCGAACTGAAGGAAAAAGGTTTCCAGAAAACCAGTATGGACCGGATAGCTGCTCGGGCAGAGGTATCCAAGCGTACGGTTTACAACCATTTTTCCAGCAAGGAAGCCCTGCTGGCCGAGATTACCGAAATGCTCTGGCAGGAAGGGCTGAAGGTGGCCGAGTCGGCCTATGACCGGGAGAAGCCCCTGGCAGAACAGCTTACCACCATTGCCCGGCGAAAAATGGCGATGTTTGTTTCCAGGGATTTTATCGACCTCTCTCGGGTGGTTATGATGGAGTACATGCACTCCCCGGAGCTGGCCCGGCAGGCCATGGAAAAGTTCAGCCGCTCGGAGTCCGGGGTGACACGCTGGATCAGGGCGGCCATCGACGACAACCGCCTGAAAGCCGTGGATCCCGGTTTTGCCGCCACCCAGTTTCTCTATCTGTTGAAGGGGTTTGCCTTCTGGGACCAGATCATGGGCTGTGTACCAGCACCATCGGCCCAGGAGCAGGAGCAGATTATTTCATCCGCTGTTGCCATGTTCCTTAACCATTATCAATGTGCTCAGTCACACTAATGGCTCAATAATTACCGCTGCCTGTAGTGATGTTTTCTTCGTGGGTATTCCGGGGGGGGTCTTTCCGGGTAAAAGCCAGACTGTTTAAGTGACTTGCAGTGACTGATTTGTTAGTGATTTTGCAGGATGAGCAAGCAGAATGCACTGATCTATGATTCTGTCGGTTGCTTGCTGATGATTACTCAGAGTTCAAGTTCTGCTTCCTGCAATACCGTTTGTGATTGGGGTGGGAAGGTTTCTGCTGCCCATGAGAACCTGCAATACTGGTTGGGGCATTTGGTCAGTCAGGTTGATCCTTCTATTAAGGAAGAGCTTTTAGTTGGGAGAGCATACCGACTTATTGACGGGCATGCCCCACCTGTAGCTGTATCAGACTTCGAAGAAAAATACTGTCGCTGTTTTATGGAGATGATGCCTTCCAGGTTTGAAGACAGGGTATCTGTTTATCACGGTATAGGGGGGCAACCTCATCCGGTTCAGGAATGCTTCCAAAAGCGTTGTCAGTCAGATAAACAGTTTTATTATATTTACTCTTTTAAAAAAGAGTATGAGAAGCTCTGGCCCTGTGCAACATTGGTTTTTTTCTTTGAAACTGAGAGCTGGGATTCAGTCGCTGATATTATTGCTGGAATAATTTCTTCGGGGAAGTATGCAAAAGAGGTTCATTCTTCCAAAATATGTGCTCCTGCCTCTCTGCAAGATATTTCTATATCAGCAATTTTCTATCTTGATCGGGCAGTTATACCGGAAGAATTGATTACCTATCTTGAAGATAAGATGAGGAAGATAAAGAAAGTTGAACATACTTTGCCGGGAGCTTTGGGTATACGCCCCTGGCTTTACTACACCGAGCAGATTACCAAGACCATTGGGTGCCAACCCCAGAGCCGGGCACAAATACTTGCTAAAGCTGTGGGGTATCTGCGGGCTCATCCTGAAGCCAGCAAAAGGGACGCTATCTCCAGAGCTGCAGATATTCTTGGATATATGCCCTCCAAACCTGAATTCCTGAAATCAACCGAGAATAAACTGGAAGATTTGGACTTGGAAGAAGGCTTTTCAGGCAGTAAGTCAGAATTGGCTTCTAGCTGCGAAAACGCCCCAGCAGAAAATCCTTCAACATAACCCAGTCCCCAAGAAAGCTGTAAAAAGGGTACTGGAACGTTGCTGGTTTGTTTTTCTCAAAAACAAAGTGCCCAATCCAGGCAAATCCATAACCAATTATCGGAGTGAACAGTAACAAGAGGTATTGCTGGGTGATCAGGCTATAGGCCCAGAGAGCCAGTACCAGAGTACTGCCGATATAGTGCAGGACCCGACAGGTTGGGTTTTTGTGTTCATCCAGATAAAAGGGGTAAAACTCAGCGAAGGATTGAAAGGTTTTTTGGGTGTTATCCATGGCGGTTCTCCCTGGCAACTACTTTTACAATGACTTTTACAGTGACTTGTTATTGTTCTGTTCAGCTTAAGGAGCAGAGGCGTTCAGTATAACGCTGTGGCCAGGCATGAAAAACCGGAAATAAAAACAGGGGCGGTTTGTAAGCTTTGGGGCGATAAGAAGAACCGGTGAATGGCCTGTTCCGCTTTTATTAATGGGGGTATTAACGGAGGATTTTCAGGCTATATAAATTTGGCTCTGAATATCGCACTCCTGTAGAGTGGCCGGCTTCGCTCTCTATTGAACAGAGCACGCATTTTGAGGAACACCCATGAGTGATATAAAGCTCACTGAATACAGCCACGGCGCAGGTTGTGGCTGTAAGATTTCCCCTCAGATCCTGGATCAGATTCTCCAAAGCCGGATAGACCTCCCGGAATTCCCCGGCCTGCTGGTAGGCAATGCTTCAAAGGATGACGCGGCTGTATTTGACATGGGCAATGGCGAGGGTGTGATCAGCACCACAGACTTCTTTATGCCCATAGTGGATGATCCTTTCGATTTTGGCCGTATCGCCGCGACCAATGCCATCAGTGATATTTATGCCATGGGTGGTCAGCCGATGATGGCCATTGCCATTCTGGGCTGGCCGGTGAATAAACTGGGGCCTGAAGTGGCCCGGGAAGTGATTGATGGTGGACGCCAGGCTTGTAAAGACGCAGGTATTCCCCTGGCTGGCGGCCACAGCATTGATGCCCCCGAACCTGTTTTTGGTTTGGCTGTGACCGGTCGGGTTGCCCTTGAGCATTTGAAACAGAATGACCAGGCTAGAGTCGGCGACCGGCTGTTCCTCACCAAACCTTTGGGTATTGGTATTCTGTCTACAGCCCAGAAGCAGAAGAAAATTGCTCCTGAACATGCTCATATCGCCAGGGATGTTATGTGTCAGCTGAACAAACCCGGCGCAGACTTCGCTCGACTGTCGGGGGTGTCTGCCATGACGGATGTCACCGGTTTTGGTCTTTTGGGGCATTTACTGGAGGTTTGTGAAGGCAGTGGCGTTAAGGCTCGGCTGAATGAAGATTCTCTGCCACTGTTACCCTGGGTTGAAGATTACAGGGTTCAGGGCTGTGTGCCCGGTGGTACAGAGAGGAACTTCGCCAGTTATGGTCATAAAGGCCCGGAACTGAGCCAGAGGCAGAAAGAGCTGTTGTGTGACCCCCAGACCAGTGGTGGATTGCTGGTGGCTGTCAGCCCGGATGCGGTTGAAGAGTTTATGGCAATGGCAGGTAAGTATACTATCCAAATAGCAGAGATTGGTGAGCTGGTGGATGGGGCTTCCCAAAAGGAAGTGGTGCAGATTATCTGAGGAAATAAAAAAGTCTTCAGACGTAAAAGCGGGAGTTCAACACTCCCGCTTTCTATAACCAATCATTAAATTGGACGGTTCCCGTAGTTAGATTCAGGTTTCTTGGGGGGATCTGCCGTTACGTTAGAAGGGACTTCCTGAATCTTACCGCCATTCGCCAGGTACTCTTCAATCTGGCTGTCCAGCATTTCCCTTAATCTGCGTCGTGATTCGACAGTGCGTTCATCCGGTGATTCGTCTTTACTGCCGAGGTAAGAAAAATCCGGACCTTCATTTCCAGTTTTAGCTTTTCTGGTGGGCTTTTTCCGTGCCATTGCCAGTCCTCTTTTTTACTGGGTGGTATATCAGCCTTTAGGCGAATACCTTGAGTATTTATTATTATTTTTCTCAATATGCGTAACTTCATGTTGCGCATATCCATTTATAAATGCTTTTTCTAAAACTTGCCAATAAAAAAATATTAGAAGATGTGGGTAATTTATCCGCTTGATGATTTATATTCGTTTGTCCTGCGAATTAGATTCACCCTGAAGAGTCGCAACAATTTGTCTGTGACTGCCATGATTCCTGTGTTCCCCCAGCCAGATTCCCTGCCAGGTGCCGAGAGCCAGCCGGCCATTACGAACGGGAATCATCAACCCGGAATCCAGAATGCTGGACTTAATGTGGGCGGGCATATCATCCGGTCCTTCATCCGTATGCAGGTAGGGATGGTTCTCCGGCGCTAATTGGCTGAGGTGCCGTTCCATATCTTCCCGAACTGTTGAGTCGGCGTTTTCGTTAATGGTCAGAGAGGCCGAGGTATGCTGGATAAAGATATGGAGAAGCCCGATTTGACAGGTTTTAATCTCAGGCAGATGTCGTTGAATAGTGTCTGTAATCAGGTGAAAGCCCCGGGGGAAAGGAGGAAGTCTGATCAGTTTCTGTTGCCACATGAGCTGATTCCTGTCTGAGTCTGTCACACACAGCAGTTTACCCCACTATTGCTTGAAAGTTGTCCTTGAATCCAGCCGTAGCTAAGGCTACGCGCCCAAAGTTGCGCCTTGAAGGATGAAGAATTCACCCGTCAGAACATTGCGAAGGCGACTGACCAGGTGCTTATGATATATTGGAATAGACTTCGTCTTGTTTCATGGGATATCGGGGCTAGTCTTTTGTTTTTATTCCATATGCATCTTGAGGTTCGATCAAGTGATGTGCAAGCATGTGGTTCGTTTGATTTATCAATTTCCTGTTCTCAGTGTGATGATTTTTTGATTTTATAGTTGATGAGAACTTAACAGGTAGATTGCCCAGGTTCCCAGCCAGTGCCGGGCATCGTAATGCAGATCATCCTTAAGAATGGTACTGAAAGCCACCTGCTGATGCTGATCAGCCAGGGAAAACAGCGTTTGCCGGCGTGAGTCCTGCTCGGGCAGGGCATTGCCGATACGTTTCAGCATCCAGGCCCGACTGAAATTCAAACCATAATAGTGGGTTCTCCAGCCTTCTCCTTCCGGCGGTGACAACCAGTCGTCTGCACCGGTGATCTGGGGCAGAAAGTCACCGAGCCATTGAGAGAACTCTTCCTGGGGCAGTATTCGCGCCATCAGATCAGCAATCGCCAGACCGCCGGAAAAGATATCGTAAGTTCCCGGTTCCAGCCCTATCGGGAAATTCTTCTCCGACTGATAAAAAAATCGCGCCTTGGCTCTGATCAGTTTTTCAAACTCAGGATCGGTTTCTGCCAGATCCGTATCCAGCAGCATTCCAAAGGCATAGGCGGTATTGAAATGCCAGGCCCGCTTGTCAGGTTCGGTTAACTGCTCACAATAGTTTTTCAGGTCATCCTTTATGCACTGTTCCAATGGCGCTATGGCTTTTTGCCAGTACTCGGGCTGCTCAACAGCCGGCAGTCTACGAAGAGCATCTGCCAATGCCAGTAACCAGACCATGCCATAGGGGGTTTCGTAATTCTGAAAGGTATCCGTCCTGGTGGCGGGAATCTCTGCCTCAAGCTTCTCGGCAATTAAATGCTGATTCAGGAGAGCGATAATCTCATCTTTTCTTGAATGATCCGGCCAGCGCAATAATATCTGAACCAGTGCCCAGTGGCTGTGAACCGCTGAATGCCAGTCATAGCTGCCATAGAATGCCGGATGATCTTTTTCCGGATCCTCAGAGAGTTTGCACTCAATTTCCCAGTGAGGTGTTTTCTGGACAGTACATTCCAAAGCCAGTTCAATGCATCGATCCCGGACTTTTTCCTGAATTGATATCTGCGGGCGGGGCTCTTCAGGCTGCTCAGGCTGCGACCCTGGAACCGGATGATCTACGCACGAGTACAAGGGGGGCGTGAAATTGGGTTGAATCTGCATAGTATCACTCCATTGATTTTTGATTTTTTATGCATATAGGCATTCAGACAGTAAAACAAAAAGGAAGCTCTCTAACAGACTAACCAGCTTGTTAACAAGACAGGCATTTCCCGCCTCTGCCTCCCAGAAATTACATACCTGAAACAGCTCGGTCACAGAAATATCACAGAGCCGCAGCATTATGGGGTGACGTTCCCTATCTGGCTGTTTTCAATGAGTAGTTTAAGCATTCAGACATTGTGCAAATCCTGGGGTGATCTACCGGCTGCGGACGATATCAGTTTCACGGTGGAATCCGGGGAGTTTGTCGTCCTGCTGGGCCCGTCCGGCTGTGGCAAATCAACCACCCTACGCATGATTGCCGGCCTGGAAATACCCGATAGCGGCAGAATATTCCTTGATGGCAACGACATTACTGCAATGCCACCCGGAAAGCGGGATTTGGCCATGGTGTTCCAGTCCTACGCCCTGTTCCCCCACCTGAACGTAAGGGACAACATTCTCTTTGGCCTGCAGGTACGCAAAGTCAACAAAGAGGAAAGCACCGCAGGCTGAACTTCGTAGTGGAGCTGGTTGATCTCAGCCCTCACCTTGATAAAAAGCCCGGCCAGCTCTCCGACGGGCAATGCCAGCGTGTAGCTCTGGCTAGGGCGGTGGTTTCTGAAGCCCGCCTGTGTCTGATGGATGAACCACTCTCCAACCTCGATGCCCGCCTGAGAGCCGAAATGCGCAGCGAGTTGCGGGCCCTTCAGCAACGTCTGGGTATGACCGTACTCTATGTCACCCGCGACCAGACCGAAGCCATGAGCATGGCCGATCGAATTATCCACTTACGGCACCATTGATTATGATGGTAATCCTGAGTCCTGTCCTCAAGGCGGTGGGGAATGCTGTCAGCATCAGCGGAAAACCATTCATCATGGTGATCAGCCTTTTACTCTGCGAGTGGCAGAATGGTCCGCTTTCGGCATTCTGCTTCATGTGGATAGAAGTTCGCCTGATGTAAGGTTGAGGAAGAGCTTTTCTGTTTCAAACCTGGATAGGGATACTGACTCGTTACAGATTGATTGTTTGCATGATGATTACCAAGGTTTTTATATCGTTATTAAACAGTGCAGGAATAATTTCCAGGAATGCAGGGAAATCTAGGTTTTCTGATGAGGATGTCTCACTGTACTGAGCATCGCTGGTATCCAAATAGGGGTAAGGGAATCAAATGGTTTAATACTTTCCAGCCCTTGTGGCTGCTTTAAAGGATTACACAGCGCTCGCTTCGCCTTATGATTTCAAACCTCTGGTTAATAATTGTCAGCTTTTCGTATTTCTTGGCAACCAGTTCCCAGCGTTCGTCCACATACGCATTCCACTCTCTCCAGCTTATATATCTTCCTAGATACTCCCGCCGTGTAGGAATATTGAGATCATGATCAACGGCTACAGAAAAACCACGCTTAAGAGCCCCTATTGCTGTTTTTTTTACACAGGCCATACCATAGGCTCCGAAAACAACGAGATCTTCAATACCTTCACCGGCCAGGGCGTGCTTGAGCTTACCGAAAATCCTGCTGTCATCAAAAACAGTTTCATTACCAGAGGGCATAGAAATTGATTCAAACGCATTATCAGTTTTTTTAGTGAATGTTTTGAAAAATATGTTTTTTTCCATTTCTGGAAGGATATCCAGTATCGTCTTGCCATGTCCTTCGTAATTAATATTCACAATATATATATTTGATTCCGTGGCAACCGCATTGAGAAAAGAGATCTGGTTTGCGTAAACACTCCTGATTATGGCCTCCGGGAAGCTATCCTCAAACTTGGTTTGCATGTCAATTACTAAGACGGCGACCTTTTTCTCTTGAGACAGCAAGCTTCTCGTATACTCAAGCAGTTCCTCCCACCCACCATAGCTCCGAAGCGTCAGGGCTAACAGAAAAAAGAGCAGGAGCCTATTGAGGCTTTTGACGGAAGTTGTTCCCATTTCTAAGTCCTGGATGGGTGTGCATCAGTCTCACACCCAAGACATGTTGTGTTTTTTGTGGCCGAAACTGGTACGAAAATGTGATTTGCTGGCCATGCCTCAGAAAAAGCGGCTAACGACATCGCAATGTAAAGGAAGGCTTTGCTTCTTCACCCGTTTCCACCTCTCACTCTCTCTGCAGATACGAAGTTGCTGAGTATAGTCAGTGGGAGCTGAAGACAAGAAGATATGCCGCAAAAGCGGCATATCTGTTTCGTATATAAAAGGAAGAAAATTCGATTAACTTCCTATAATACCGCCGTCGTCTTTGGTAACCAGTACGGTGGTGGAACGTGGGCGTGTTTTACCATCGCTGGCCGGATAGCTCAGACCGGGGTGTTGAATGTTCACCCACATGCTACGGCCATCAGGGGTGGTGGTTACACCGGTAATTTCACAGCCACGGGGGCCGGTCATAAAGCGTTTTACTTCACCTTTAGCCGGGTCACAGCACAGCATCTGGTTGGTACCCATATTTACATTCAGGTCTTTTTTGTCCCCGTAATCGGTCTGAATCCACAGACGACCATCAAAGTCGAACCAAAGTCCATCGGGGGAGGAGAAAATATCCCCCTTGATATTGCCGATATGGTTCTCCGCAACAGCACTGCCGTCGGCCAGAATTGCTCCGGGCTTGTCGCCAGCCATCAGGAACATTTCCCAGTCGAAGGTTGTCGCAGTCGGGTCACCGCCAGCTTCGTTAAAGCGAACAATCTGGCCGTGACGGTTGTCCTTTCTGGGGTTGGCGGCATTGGTTTCCTGGTCGTCTTTCTTGCCCCGGTGCTTGTTGTTGGTCAGGGTGACAAAGACTTCACGGGTCGTAGGATGAACAGCCACCCACTCAGGACGGTCCATGGTGGTTGCGCCAACAATATCGGCGGCACGACGGGCATTGATCAGTACGTCAGCCTGGCTGGTGAAGCCGTTGCGACGGGTCAGGCCACCCTGCCCGTAAACCAGGGGCAGCCATTCGCCTTTGCCATCTTCGTGGAATGCCGCGACGTAGAGAGTGCCGCTGTCCAGCAGTTCGTTGTTGGCCTTTCTTGCTTCAGGAATGTTACCGGGCTGGTAGGGCTTGTCGGCCACAAACTTGTAGATATACTCGCCACGGGTGTCATCGCCGAAGTAGTAGGCCAGGCGATTGTCCGTCCCCAGGGACATAGTGGCGCATTCCCGCACCAGGCGACCCATGGAAGTACGCTTTCTGGGCTTGCTGGTTGGGTCGAAAGGATCAATCTCTACAACCCAGCCAAAACGGCTGGGTTCGTTTACGTAACCGCCGTGTGCCTGGCTTTCATCGGGGGTGGCGTTAAAGCGTGGATCGACCGCTTCCCAGCCGTAGTATTTGCTATTGGGGCCGTTGGCAACGCCGTAACGATGGTGGGAAACACGCTTCTTGTGATCCGCTTCGTCACGGTTTACGAAGTAGTTTTTCCAGTTTTCTTCACAGGTCAGGTAAGTGCCCCAGGGGGTAACGCCCATGGCGCAGTTGTTGAAAGTTCCGAGAACTTCTTTACCGGCCGGATCGGCAACGGTTTTCAGGAAGTCTGTGCCTGCGGCTTCGCCGGTCAGCTCCATGGGGGTCATGGCAGTAATACGACGGTTATATTTTGAGTTAAGTACACGCTCCCAGCCGTTTGCGCCTTTTTTTACTTCAATAATGCTGACACCGTGGGCCGCCTGTTCCTTCTTTACTTCTTCCAGAGGGCGAATCAGGTAACCATTCTCGTCTTTATCAACAGTCATACCATTGGGATGCAGGGTCTGGTTGATGTACTCATGGTTCATCACCAGCAGACCGTGGTTGTTCGGGTCCTGATCCATAGGGAAGAACCACATGCCGTCATGGTTCTGGCCCGCCTGCTTCATCTGTTCCTGCCAGGTATTGGAACCATCAGCTTTCCAGGGTGCGGCACCGGGTTCAACAGCATCACCCCAGGAGAAAAAAGCCTGGGCAGTATAACCTTCGGGTACGGTGACGGAGTCAAAAGCTACGCCTTTTTCAACGGGAACAGGCTTAAAACCGATAGTGGGAGCGGAAGCTGCCGCCGCTTTCGGGGCCGACTCACTGCTGCAGCCGCTGGCAGACACCAGGGAACCGCCGAGGAAGCCAGCCATGGCCAGACCGATGCCGCCTTTCATAAAGTTACGACGACCTTCCGCGACCATGGAATCAAGATTCTGGTTTCCGGAAGTATTATCGGGAGTGTCGTCTACCGCTTCTATCTGTTCATGGTATTCACTGTGGGATTTGCCAGACAGCATAAATCTTTCCTCATCATTTTTACTTTGAAAGTGCCGTCTTTATTTTTTGATTGAGGCACTTTCAGGCAGGGTGCCTGTACACGGTCATGAATGTTATACGGAGGGTTTATGACAGTTTTGTTAGAGACAGAGGGTCATTTCGGTTCAATAATCCGCAATTTTCGGGTTTGTTTATGGAATAGCTGAAGAATATGTGTGGGTGACATTGTTCGCACACGAACAATTTCTCAAAACTGTTTCTGTTAATCAATTCTAATGGTGCTGATGCCGCCGGTTCAGGGATTCTATTGGGCCCCTGGTCAGGGGCATGGCCAGTAGCTGCGGGGCAGGGCTAAAAATCCTGGGCAGATTACCTCAGAAGAGCCTTTGATTATTTCCGTAGTTATGTATGGTTCGATAGGAAACTATCGGTCGTTTCCCCATCAGTTATTGGAAGCGATAACTGGTTTTCATCGCTCTAATCAGCGCCAGCGGTGCCGATATGGAGATTAGACTCCAGAAAAAGCAGATTGAACTATGATCCAGCCAGGCCAGCCCCCGTCCCCCAGTCGCCCTCCCCGAAAAGTAAAAATCAATACGGGAGAGAAGATTAAAAGAGCATTACTCTGGGTTATCAGAAAGATCACCCCGGAAAGACTGTTGCCAAAAGGTTTCAAGGCCGGTTGGAAGCGCCTTAATGATTACCAGGTCAGTGAAATGGCGGAGATTGCAAAGCCACGGATGGCAACTGGGGGTATGCCGGGAACAACCGATGAATGGCTGGGGAAGATAAAGGAGGATTTCCAGGGGGGGAAGCCATTCTTGAAAGATGCCCTGGCCCGTTATCCTGACATGTTCGGACTGACCTTGAAAACCTTCACTGGAGAGCAGATGAGGGTTCTTTTAAAACATGCCCAGGGCAGATTAACATCAGCATCTGTGGATGAGGCCCGGGATTTGACCAGGGTTGTATTAAAAAGTCTGCCTGATGGGAAAGCAGTAAGCAGCCTGGGAGATGAAGTCCAGCACTCGCCTGTACGTATAGCCCTGAAGCTTTGTGGTTCGGATGTTACACCGGAGGTTATGTCTGCGGTGCTCCAGGAAACTGCTCGGGCAGGAAAGCTCTCAGTTGGGGATTTAATACAATTTCCCATCACAACCAATGTTACGCCTTTGAGTATGGCATTAGCGGCGGGTGATATGCAGGATGAAGTCGATAACTGGTTGACCGTGGGCAATAAACAGATACCTCCCCTGCACTTTCTGGACTGCCTGAAGGGCGAAGCTGTAGTAGAGTCGCCTCAGCATGCGGCTTATGCTATTTCCATGATTGCCCATCGTCAGGCTGGAATTGATAAATCTGACAGGCTGTTCGAGGCGACATCTGTTTTTCTGGACGAGCTGTTGGCAAAGGGGTTACCCGCATACAATGACATGAATCCCCAGTCACAGATAGTGGGTGAGGATTTCAACCAGTTGTTAAAGGAACTGGAACATATCACTCCGGAGCAGTTGCAGATTTTGCGTGGAGGGCCGCCCATGAAGCAAACCTTATTGCTCTCAGATCTGGGCTGGTACCCGACAACAGGCTATGGTCGGTATGACAAGGCAACCATGAATGCCCGAACCTTCCTCGGTAATTACTTTATAGGCCAGTTGTCACAGGAGTAACTGTGATGAAAGAGTTATTTCAACATTAAGCGTTTTCCCAGCCGGTGCAGGTTACCGACATCAACACCCAGCTGTTTCGCTGTTTTTGCCCAGTTATTATTGTTTCTCTTTAAAAAGCTGAGGATGATTTTTTTCTGAAAATCATCTGTTGCTTCCCGCAGGCTGGTAATATTTGCAGGAATAAAATTACCGTCGCGTTGTTTTCTAACAGAAGGAATAGCTGTTCGTTCATTCTGCAGGGAAAGGTGCTCCGGCAGAATCATTACGTACTCATCAACGGCTTCTACCCGGGCAAGAATCGCCGCTCTGTGAATGCAATGTTCAAGCTCCCGCACATTGCCCGGCCAGTTATATTCCAGCAGTCGTTTATGGCAGGAGGCGCTCAGACTCAGGTGCTGAAGCCCGAGTTGGGCGCGACATTTCTCAATAAAAAAACCTGTCAGCAGCAGTGCGTCTTCTCCCCTGTCCCGAAGGGGAGGTACATGTACCGGGAAAGCACTGAGACGATGGAAAAGATCGGCCCTAAATCGCCCCTCCTCAACCTCTGTTTCCAGATTCCTGTTGGTAGCGGCAATAATGCGGGTGTTGACCTTTAAACTTCTGTCGTCGCCTATGCGTTGCAGGTCGCCGTACTGCAGCACTCTCAGCAGTTTGGATTGCAGGGCTAAAGTTAGTTCACCCACTTCATCGAGGAACAGGGTGCCGCCGTCCGCAAGTTCAAACTTACCTTTGCGATGACTGATGGCACCGGTAAACGCTCCTTTGACATGGCCAAACAGTTCGCTCTCGGCAACTGTTTCCGGCAGGGCAGCGCAGTTGAGGTAAACCATAGAGTGCTCGGCTCGGACGGATTTTGAATGAATCTCGTTGGCAACCAGCTCCTTGCCTGTGCCTGTTTCCCCGAGAATCAGTGCGGTCATATCGGTACTGGCCACAACATCAACCTCCTTTCGCAGGGTCTGCATGGCAAGGGACTGGCCAATCATTTCAATTTTGACGCTGCCCTTTTGAGGCTCCTGCTGAATACCTCCGGGTATGGCAAAGCGCGCTGTCTGGTTCTCCAGCTGCTCCATTAACAGAGCATTGTTCAGGGACGCCGAAGCTATGGCGCTGACTGTTCTCAACTCATCATCGCTGAAACCGTCAAACTGATCCGGAGAAAAGCCATCAATAGTCAGGGCTCCGATTAAGCGTTCATTGGCGACCAGAGGCAGGCCAACACAGGCATGAACCTTCAGCTCTCCTTTGAGGGATGGAATCAATCCGTCGTAAGGGTCGGGTAAATCGCTATCTGCGGGAAAGCGAACTATATCACCGGCTCGGGCAATGGCTTCCAGTCTGGGGTGTTTTTCAAGGGCAAAGTGTCGTCCAAGGACATCCGCCGCCAGGCCGTCGGTGGAGAGGGGAACAAACTTCTGTTCCTGAAATACAAGCAGCGCTGAGGCTTCACAGTGAAACAGATCTCTGACAATAGCCAGCATACGACTGAAACGGTCTTGTGAAGAAATGCCGGTGGTCATTTCCAGGGCGAGTTTGGTGAGGTCTATGGAGTGGTCTTTGTTCATACAGCGAACGTCGTTTGAATGATTGTTAAAAGCATTGTTAAAAACATTGTTAAAAGGACAGTGACTGTCATTATGACATTTTTATGAGGGTGTCATAATGACATTATTAACGTATAAAACCCTCTAAACTGAAGGGGTTAAGAGTTGGCATGGCACATGCTTTATAGAAAGTAAATTAAACTTTCAGGCTGGAGACATAGTCATGTCCATTCATATCAAAAGCAACATCCACTGGGTTGGTCAACGTGACTGGGAAATCCGTGACTTCCACGGTACTGAGTTCAAAACTACCAAGGGTACCAGCTACAACAGCTATCTGATCCGTGAAGAGAAGACTGTTCTTATTGATACTGTAGACAGCAAGTTCAGCCGTGAATTTATCCTGAACCTGGAGCAGGAAACTGACCTGAGCGAGATCGACTACATCGTCATTAACCACGCTGAGGAAGATCACGCGGGCGCTTTGTCTGAACTGATGTCCAGAATTCCCGGCACGCCTATCTACTGCACTGAGAACGCGATTGATTCCATTGTAGGTCATCACCATCATCCGGAATGGAACTTCAACACCGTAAAAACCGGTGACAGCCTGGATCTGGGCAATGGTAAACAGTTGGTATTTGTAGAAGCGCCCATGCTGCACTGGCCCGATAGCATGATGACTTATATGACTGGCGATTCGGTTCTGTTCAGCAACGACGCTTTTGGTCAGCACTACTGCGACGAACGCCTGTTCAATGATGAGATTGACCAGAACGAGTTGATGGAGCAGTGCCTTCGTTATTACTCTAATATTCTGACACCCTTCAGCGCTCTGGTGGTTGCCAAGATCAAAGAAGTACAGAGTTTTAACCTGCCGGTGGATATGGTCGCTACTTCCCACGGTTGTGTCTGGCGTGACAATCCCATCCAGATTATCGAAAAGTACATGGAGTGGGCCGGGGCTAATCATTCTGGCGGGGCCTTCCAGGAAGGTCGTATCACTATTTTCTACGACTCCATGTCCAACAATACCCGGATGATGGCGGACGCTATTGCCCAGGGTATTCACGAAGTGGATTCCCAGGTAGCGGTAAAGGTGTTTAATGTGTCCCGCCATGATAAGAATGAGATTCTGGCGAACGTTTTCTGCTCCAAGGCTGTGCTGGTGGGCTCTTCCACCATGAATAATGTAATGATGCCGAAGATCGCAGGCATGCTTGAAGAGATCACCGGCCTGCGTTTTCAGGGGAAAAAAGCAGGGGCATTTGGCAGTTATGGTTGGCATGGCGCAGCTGTGGACAGAATTCATAACCGTTTGCAGGAAGCCGGGTTCGATGTGGCCGATAACCTGAAAATCAAATGGAAACCGGATGCTGACGCTCTTGCACAGTGCCGTGCCCACGGACGTAAACTTGCGCTGCAATGGCAGGTACAGCAGAAGACACAAGCCGCCTGATATATATAAAGGGAAGTTAAAGGAAATATTATGGTACAGCCCAAGCCTATCAGTTTTACCGAAGCGGAACGCCTGAGCGAGATCTTTGACTCAGAGAACCGGGAAGAGTGGCAGAATACCTCCCATATACTGAAAACCCTGGCCCTGACGTCTGATGATATGGTGATTGCCGATGTGGGGGCCGGTACAGGTTATTTCTCCAGCCAGTTTGCTGACTTGCTGCCGAAAGGGAAGGTTTATGCGCTGGATACTGAGCCAAATATGGTTAGTTATATGGATAACCGTTTTGCTGGAGAGCAGAAAACCAATATCGAAACCGGGTTAAGCCAGCATACTGATCCGTGCTTGCCGGGTGGATTGGATATGGTGTTCCTGGCCAATGTTTATCGTTTTATTAAAGAGCGGGATGTTTTTCTCGCTAATATGTTCAAACAGGTTGGCGAGAAAACACAGATAGTGTTTGTCGATTTCAGGGGCAGCAACGCCCGTGTAACACCTCAGCAGGCGGTGAATGAAGTCACTGAAGCCGGGTTTGAGATTGAGGATATGGATATGACCGGTTGCCCGGATCACTACATTCTTCGATTCAGAAAGCCCTGTGCAGCCTGAATGAGTATTTGAACCCTTGGATTTGTAAATCAAGTTTTTGAGGCAGTAACCATGAGCCACCTTCGTATTCCCGCAGACTGGACCATTCAGCGTTCCACACCGTTCTTTACCAAAGAGAATGTCCCGGCGGCCCTGCTTTCTCATCACAACACCGCGGAAGGGGTATTTGGCCAGCTGTGCGTGATGGAAGGCACGGTCACCTACTATGGTTTCCCGGATGCGGAAACAGAAACCCCGGAAGTTAAGGTCGTGATTAATGCCGGACAGTTCGCGACCAGCCCTCCCGAGTACTGGCATCGCATTGAGATAAGCGACGATGCCCAGTTTAATATCAATTTCTGGTCCGCGACGGCTAAGAAAGACCAGCCATTATTTTCCACAAAGAGTAAATGAATAATGCTAACTGGATAAATCCTGTCTCTTCAAAAATCGGGCAGAGGGCGGACATGTGTACAGTCGCCACCTGTGCCATTATAGAAAAAGTTGTTGGGGGTCACAGGGTTTGGGTACTCCGTACAGCCGGTTGTTATTTGTGCGTTGATGTTTGTACAGGCACGTTTTATATCGTCGTCGGAGGGGACAATAAACGCCTTCACAAAATGGGTGTAAACCCAGAGAGGGCTGTGCCAGTATTTACTATTGATACAGCAGGCGTAGTAGTGCCGGTTATCCATCTCATCACACACACCATAAGACCCTTTTGGTAAGTCGGCGTGGGTGACAGAAGATAAACCCCATGTACAGAGCATGAGTGCGCTCAGGTGATGACGGTGTGAAAGACGGGGGAAAGTCAGCATGGTTATGTATCTCCGGAAAGAAATGTCCCCAGGGTTTGTCCAGCATGGGATACCTGACGGTTTGGAGTTTATTTATCCGGCGCGAAAGTCTGGGTCTCGTGGCAGGAAACGCTCGCCCAGCCAATTCCCCGTCCATCACTTTCCAGCCAGCAGTAGTTATGCTCCGCCTGTCCCATAAATCGGGTTACAGACTTGTTCTGTAATGAATAATTTATGGCAAAGTACTGATCCTTGGGGAAGCACCCGGTGGCGCCGGGTTTGAGCGAAACAGTTGGCAACAGGCAGTTAGTAATCTGGCCCTGGTCGTTTGTTGGGAGAAACAGGACAGTCTGCGTCAGTGCATTGGTCATGTAGAGGTGAACACTGGTATCACATCCTGAAAAGTCCTTTCTGGTGCAGAAGGTCTCCACCAAAGTGTCTGTAACCTGGTGATTGAGGCTCAGCGCACACTTGTCATTCCGGTTAATGCTCTGTCTTATCAGCTCTGTGGGAATAGTGGCAGAGGGTGTTATCGCCATCATCTCATGGCTGCCGGGAAGGCAGGACTGTTGCCCTTTGGGAATATGCAGTTGCCGTTGGGCTGACATATCGTAAATCGTGACATTTTCTCCCGATGTGTTTGTTAGCAGGAACTCCGAGAAGAAATCGCACTGTACAGCAGGTTTACCCGCAAAAGTGCCCTGAACGCTCAAGAGAAAGCAGCTGAAAGTGCCAAGGGATCGTAAGTAGTTCATGGTTAGCAGCACATTAATAATGTGCAGGAAGAATAGGCCGGATTCTCCGTTATGTAATGGTCATGGGGCAGCCCCTGAATGGAGTGGGAATGATGAAGCAGTTACAACCTGATCTCTGGCAGACTGAGCTGTACAGCTCTGGAATTTTAAACAGCTACGCCTATTTCCTTGAAACACCGGACGACAACATACTGTTTTATAACACTGGAAATAATGCCGACCTCCAGCATATACAAGAGCTTGGCGGTATAACTTACCAGATGTTAAGCCACCGTGATGAGGCGTCACAATCCCTCTCTCGCATCCGGGATATGTTCAACTCCACCCTGTGCTGCAGTGAAAAGGAGGTTAAGGGGGTCAGCAAACATACCAAAGTGGATAAAGTGCTTGAGCCGGGTATCCAGAGTGGCGTCAGCATTCTCGCTACGCCGGGGCATACAGATGGCAGTATATGCTTCTTCTACCGCTCTCCCCATGGGAAAAATTACCTGTTTACCGGAGATACCTTTTTTCTCTGGAATGGTGAGTGGCATACGTTGGTTCTGTCTAATGCCGGAGGGAGCGAAAAGGCCCTTATCAGCAGTCTGAAGAAACTGCGTAAACTTGAGCCGAACCTGATAATGAGTAGTGGGTTTGTTGGTCAGGAGGGCATGGCAGAAGTGACCAGCCAGCAATGGACAGACGCTATTGATAGAGAAGTTGATCGGCTGAAGCATAGCTCCTGATATAACGCCTGCACCAAGTGAGCGAAAGGTGCTCCTGAGCTAAACGTTCTGGACTCAGTCTTGAACTGATCTACTTTAATCGAAGTCTTATTTCAAAGTTCGGTTAAAGGTGGCTCATATTATGGTGTCTGTATATAAAAGCGTTTTAGCTTCTGTTTTTGGGGTATTAGTTGTTGGGTATTGTTCTGGCAATAGTATCCATGACAATGATGAAGCAAACTGCAACAAGCAGGGGCCAACTGCATGTTTACATCGGGGTAAGGACTTCAAGCTTTATGGTTATGCTCATATAGAAGACGATGAGTCGACTTGTTATGGTTATTGCAATGATGGTGGTTGGAGTAGCCAGATATATTGCTCCTGGCCACTGGATCATCCAGATAAGGTGCATTGCCAGCGTTGACAGGACAGAGCATTAATACCGTTGTAGTTTATCTGCTGGCTTTTAATATTATGCGGCCTGTTTGCGGATAAACCACATTTGAAATTTCCCTGAAAGAATACCAGCACATCTGGGTGGTGTGCGTTATCATCTTCTGGCCCACCTGATTGTAGTGTGCAGGATATTAAGATCCTGCACACTACCACTCATACAGATGGAAGTATTTGTTTTTTACTCGTCTCCTCATGGTAAGTCCTGCCTGTTTACCAGCGATACCATTTTCCAGCCCCTAGGGTAATTCAACTGTGCCGGGAATATTCAGTTTATGTTTATCGCAGGCCGTGTGTGTTTTCATAGTACCCCACACCATCCCTATGCCAACACAAAGCCCTCCCAGGTTCGCGTAACCAATTTGGGATCGATCGGCTGAGTTGTGCTTCAACCATATATGTTCGTAAAAAACGAGCTGGATAGATGCCATGAAAAAGTTTTCTGAGATATGCGAGCATATATCCTGTAGTTTAATGGCCCCTGAGCCTTTAGCTCCGCCAGCAGACACCCCGATGCCTCCACTTGAAAATTCTAAAACCCCCCCGCTCCCGGGCCAGATAGAGCACCCGGCACCTCCACCCACAAGAGCCGCTCCGCCACAGGAGAACGAGGCACCAACCCAGCCATTAGCATCGTAAAAACCACCAACGGGCTGATCGTCTACAGACAGAAAAACGGGCGTGCTGCCCCCGGAAACCGATAAAGTGTGCTGATCCTGGCTGTGATCAGGCTTATACGTAAAGGGTTTTGTATGCCACCAGGTTTTGTGTTCACCGGTTGTGCTGAGATGAATCTGATACTGCCGCCCTTCCTGCAGCTGCACCTGATGTGTGAGCGGTTGGTCGTCTATTATATTGTTGGTCGCCAGGAATACTGTTTTTTCAATATTTTCAGCCGGTTCAGTGTTGCCGGAAGACGGGGAACGGAAGAGCGGAGGAACAGGTGGCGCTTCGACAACCCGAAGCTGGTGAACATTCTGCACAGTCCCCAGACTGGTTTTCAGCGGTAGATCGACGGTGACAGAAACCTCACCGGACCAGGCTCTGAAGGCAGCAAGCCAACAGGCAGCCATAATACATACACGCATATACTACACCTATACCTACAACTGACAGGTTTGAGGTTGCAAGTATAGACAACAAAGGGCTGGCAGATTTTTATGCCAGCCCTGATCTCTCCATGGTAAGTCCTGCCTGTTTACCAGCAATACCATTTTCCAGTGGCTAGGGTAATTCAACTGGGCCGGGAATATTCAGTGTATGTTTATCGCAGGCCGTGTGTGTTTTCATAGTACCCCACATCCCCCCCGCGCCAATACCAAGCCCTTCCAGGTTCGCGTAACCAATTTGGGACGGATCGTCTGGGCCGTACTTCAACCATATATGTTCGTAAAAAACGAGCTGGAGATAGTCTATGAAAAAACCATTCGGGATATGCCAGCATATATCCTGTAGTTTAATGGCTCCTGAGCCTTTATCTCCTCCAGCAGATAAACCGATGCCTCCACCTGAAAATTCTAAAACCCCCCCGCTCCCGGGCCAGATAGAGCACCCGGAACCTCCACCAAAAAGAGCCGCTCCGCCACAGGAGAACGAGGCACCAACCCAGCCATTAGCATCGTAAAAACCACCAACGGGCTGATCGTCTACAGACAGAAAAACGGGCGTGCTGCCCCCGGAAACCGATAAAGTGTGCTGATTCTGGCTGTGATCAGGCTTATACGTAAAGGGTTTGGTATGCCACCAGGTTTTGTGTTCACCTGCTGTGCTGAGGTGAATCTGATACTGCCGCCCTTCCTGCAGCTGCACCTGATGTGTGAGCGGTCGGTCGTCTATTATATTGTTGGTCACCAGGAATACTGTTTTTTCAATATTTTCAGCCGGTTCATTGTTGTCGGAAGACGGGGAACGGAAGAGCGGAGGAACAAGTGGCGCTTCGATAACCCGAAGCTGGTGAAGATTCTGCACAGTCCCCAGGGTGGTTTTCAGCGGTAGATTGACGGTGACAGAAACCTCACCGGACCAGGCTCTGAAGGCAGCAAGCCAACAGGCAGCCATAATACATACACGCATATACTACACCTACAACTGACAGGTTTGAGGTTGCAAGTATAGACAACACAGGACTGGCAGATTTTTATGCCAGCCCTGATCTCTCCATGGTAAGTCCTGCCTGTTTACCAGCAATACCATTTTCCAGTGGCTAGGGTAATTCAACTGTGCCGGGAATATTCAGTGTATGTTTATCGCAGGCCGTGTGTGTTTTCATATAACCCCACATCCCCCCCGCGCCAATACCAAGTCCTCCCAGGTTCGCGTAACCAAGTTGGGACGAACCTCTCTCCAACCATACACGTTCGTAAAAAACGAGCTGGAGATATGACAGTAAAAAATGTTCTGAGATATGCCAGCATATATCCTGTAGTTTAATGGCCCCTGAGCCTTTATCTCCTCCAGCAGACAAACCGATGCCTCCACCTGAAAATTCTAAAACCCCCCCGCTCCCGGGCCAGATAGAGCACCCGGAACCTCCACCCACAAGAGCCGCTCCGCCACAGGAGAACGAGGCACCAATCCAGCCATTATCATCGTAAAAACCACCGACGGGCTGATCGTCTACAGACAGAAAAACGGGCGTGCTGCCCCCGGAAACCGATAAGGTGTGCTGATCCTGGCTGTGATCAGGCTTATACGTAAAGGGTTTGGTATGCCACCAGGTTTTGTGTTCACCGGTTGTGCTGAGATGAATCTGATACTGCCGCCCTTCCTGCAGCTGCACCTGATGTGTGAGCGGTTGGTCGTCTATTATATTGTTGGTCGCCAGAAATACTGTTTTTTCAATATTTTCAGTCGGTTCAGTGTTGCTGGAAGACGGGGAACGGAAGAGGGGAGGAACAGGTGGCGCTTCGACAACCCGAAGCTGGTGAACATTCTGCACAGTCCCCAGACTGGTTTTCAGCGGTAGATCGACGGTGACAGAAACCTCACCGGACCAGGCTCTGAAGGCAGCAAGCCCACAGGCAGCCATAATACATACACGCATAAACTACACCTATACCTACAACTGACAGGTTTGAGGTTGCAAGTATAGACAACAAAGGGCTGGCAGATTTTTATGCCAGCCCTGATCTCTCCATGGTAAGTCCTGCCTGTTTACCAGCGATACCATTTTCCAGTGGCTAGGGTAATTCAACTGTGCCGGGAATATTCAGTTTATGTTTATCGCAGGCCGTGTGTGTTTTCATATAACCCCACATCCCCCCCGCGCCAATACCAAGCCCTCCCAGGTTCGCGTAACCAAGTTGGGACGGATCGTTTGGGCCGTACTTCAACCATATATGTTCGTAAAAAACGAGCTGGAGATATGCTATGAAAAATTGGTTTGAGAGATCCCAGCATATATGCTTTAGGTCAATGGCCCCTGAGCCTTTAGCTCCGCCAACAGACACCCCGATGCCTCCACTTGAAAGTTCTAAAACCCCCCCGCTCCCGGGCCAGATAGAGCACCCGGAACCTCCACCCACAAGAGCCGCTCCGCCACAGGAGAACGTGGCACCAACCCAGCCATTATCATCGTAAAAACCACCGACGGGCTGATCGTTTACAGACAGAAAAACGGGCGTGCTGCCCCCGGAAACCGATAAGGTGTGCTGATCCTGGCTGTGATCAGGCTTATACGTAAAGGGTTTTGTATGCCACCAGGTTTTGTGTTCACCGGTTGTGCTGAGATGAATCTGATACTGCCGCCCTTCCTGCAGCTGCACCTGATGTGTGAGCGGTTGGTCGTCTATTATATTGTTGGTCGCCAGGAATACTGTTTTTTCAATATTTTCAGCCGGTTCAGTGTTGCCGGAAGACGGGGAACGGAAGAGCGGAGGAGCAAGTGGCGCTTCGACAACCCGAAGCTGGTGAACATTCTGCACAGTCCCCAGGGTGGTTTTCAACGGTAGATCGACGGTGACAGAAACCTCACCGGACCAGGCTCTGAAGGCAGCAAGCCAACAGGCAGCCATAATACATACACGCATATACTACACCTATACCTACAACTGACAGGTTTGAGGTTGCAAGTATAGACAACAAAGGGCTGGCAGATTTTTATGCCAGCCCTGATTTTATATTTACGCCTCAAGCTCCCAGACAACCTTTCTGGAATCATCCCTGTAAAAGCAGGTCTCTCTCAAAAGCAGCCGCACGGCTCTGTTGAGCTTTCTAGTGGATGAGCTACAAGGACTATACTGATAGCGACTTTACTCCCACCGGGAGAGCTATCGTGCAACAACAGGCCTTCCTTAAACTGCTCCAACCGCTTGATTCCTTGATTGCCAGACCACTAGAAACACTCAAGTCTTCTTTGCCAGAGCCAAAGGCTATCGACTCTCAGGCAGGGCACTCCGTCGTCTTTGACGCCATAGTCGACCAGTTTAAGCAATCCCCATATTGCCCCCACTGCCGCAGTGATAACGTAGGTGGCTGGGGTATGCAAAGCGGTCGTAAACGATAATTAAGTGCCACGAGTGTCGAAGAACGTTCAATGCCATGACTGAAACCCCATTAGCCAGGCTGTACATCCGAAACAAGCTTGATGCATACGTAAACTGCATGAGAGGTCATACAACTCTGCGGGAAGCAGCCGAACACTGCCAGATCTCTCTGCCTGCATCTTTCCTACTCCGTCATCGGCTGATGGCCATCAGCCAGTCTGATAAAGCTGAGCTTTTGACCGGTATTTCTGAAATGGATGAAACCCTGTTCCTTGAAAATCACAAGGGAGAACGGGGTTTAGAGGGTGCTGCCAGAAAGCGAGGCAAACGACCTTTACGGGGAAAGAAGAAAAAGCAGTCTCCTGACGCAGGCCAGAGACCGGTGAAAAAATACCGGTTATGGTGGCCTGTGACCGTGAAAACCATGTCACAGACGCAGTCCTCAAACATATCAGCGCTGCTGAACTGGAAGCAGAACTTAAAGGTCGAATTTCACCCGGTTCCATTCTATGTGCTGATGCTCATTTGAGTCATGAGAGCATTGCCAGAAGTCTTGGACTGCAGCTCAAAGAACTGGTTACAACAGCAGGCGTTCATGTTCTTGAGAAGATTTATAACATCCAGCATGTGAATGCCTACCACATGGATTTGAAGTGCTGGATCAATGGTTTCTTCCGAGGTGTGGCTACCAAAAATCTGTTCAAGTATCTGGGGTGGAAACGCTATCTCAAGACCGAGCGATTCTCAGAAAACAGTTTTTTAGAACGGCTAGAAAGTCACTGGGTTAAACCACTTTTAAACTGAACAGAACCCAGCCGCACCCTGTGGCTGGAGCTGCCCATTGAAAAGTTGCAGCCGCTGCTACTGGAGTGCTTTGTTACCTTGATGGAACAGGAGCTGAATTATCTTTTAGGCTGAATAATTGTCTGAAGAATATGGCAAGTGCTGGAAGTAAGCAAGCACACTTCATCAGTATGCACGCTATGAGAAATACACTGCAGGTGACAGACATGAAAAAGGTTTTATGGTTAACGCCGCTGCTTACTCTTTGGCTGATCACATCATCAGTACGGGGACAGTGGCAGGATTCGGTTGAATACATCAAGAGGCTTATCGCCAGCAACCGAAGTGTAGCTGTACTGGTCATTGATATGCAGACCACGTTCCAACGGTTCTGGCTTCCGGGGGAGTCGGCTGCGGTGACGGGTGAAATTATCCAACTTATTAACAATCTGCCCCCCTCCGACAAGCTGAAGTTTATAGACGTGCGTTTTCGGGATAAAGGAACAACCCTGGGCGATATCGTTGAAGCCATCAAAGAAAAAGAAGTATTTCATGTTTTCCTGAAAGAGGGATCTGATGCTTTTGAGCATCAACCTCAACCTCCAGTCGCACCAGAGGGCGTGTCTCCCGGCGATATGATTCAGGGTCAGCTGGGTCATTATTTAAAAGAGCGGGGTGTAACAGATATTGTCGTCACAGGATGTTATGACGGCGTATGTGTCGCCTCGACTGCAGTCAGCGGTGCCCGGGAAAATTTTGAGGTTCACGTCGACACCGATCTGAATATTATGAATATCGCTATCCCTGGCTACAGCGATGAGGGTTACCGAACCGATATCAGGGATAGCCTCCGGGCGTGGGAGCAGAGGTACCAGGAGAACCCTCGTATTCATCCAATCACCAGACAACCCGACACTTCCTGTCACCTTTGACAAAGGAACCAGTCAGAGAATGACAGCAGTATGAAAAAGCAGCAGGTCTCTCTTAAAAGCGGGAGTACATTATGGATGGGACTGCTGATTGAAAAGGTCACTCTGTCTATTGCAGAGCAGTCTTGCACAGCCATTGAAAAACTACAGCCACTGTTACTGGAGCGCTTTGTCACCCTGATGGAAAAGGAGCTGAACTTTGTCTTCAATATCGAGTGATCAGCAAGAGCCGTCCCATGAACAGCACTGCCGCCCTTCCTGCAGCTGCACCTGATGTGTGAGCGGTCGGTCGTCTATTATATTGTTGGTCACCAGGAATACTGTTTTTTCAATATTTTCAGCCGATTCATTGTTGTCGGAAGACGGGGAACGGAAGAGCGGAGGAACAGGTGGCGCTTCGACAACCCGAAGCTGGTGAACATTCTGCACAGTCCCCAGACTGGTTTTCAGCGGTAGATCGACGGTGACAGAAACCTCACCGGACCAGGCTCTGAAGGCAGCAAGCCCACAGGCAGCCATAATACATACACGCATATACTACACCTACAACTGACAGGTTTGAGGTTGCAAGTATAGACAACACAGGACTGGCAGATTTTTATGCCAGCCCTGATTTTATATTTACGCCTCAAGCTCCCAGACAACCTTTCTGGAATCATCCCTGTTGGATTGAATCAGCGGCTGGTACTTTTCACTGAGTGCCTTGCGTTTGATTTTCATGGTTGGTGTGAGAAGCTCATTTTCTATGGACCACTCTTCACGCACCAGGTAAATATGAGAGATACATTCCGGTGCCGGCAGCGTACTGTTAATCTCCTTCAGACGTTTGTTGAGTTCTTTCTCAACGGTGTCCTGGTTCTCATTAAGGAACATGTCGGACAGGCGCACCAGGGCGACCGGCTGGTGCAGGCCGTGACCAAGTACACAGACCTGAGAGATTTCCGGGCAGGTATTCAGCCTGTTCTCCAGGGGCAGGGGTTTCACAAACTTCCCTTTGGAGGTTTTGAAAACCTCACTGATTCTTCCGGTAATATGGAGTTGATTGTTTTCATCCAGATAACCGCTGTCGCCAGTATGGTAATAACCATTCTGAATGGCCTGGGCGGTTTTTTCTGGTTCGCGATAGTAGCCTTTCATCAAACTCTGGTTGCGCAGCAGAACTTCGCCTTCATCAGAAATCACCAGTTCATTATCAACCAGAGGGTGTCCAACTGTTCCCCTGGCAAGCTCAGAACCGTTTGATGTGGTGCCATAACCGAAGGTTTCGGTCATACCATACACTTCCCGCAGACCCACTCCCAGGCTGGCATACCAGCTATGCAGCTCGTCGGGGGTCAGGGCTGAGCCGGTGATATAAAACTCCACACTGGCAAGGCCCAGTTGCTCCAGAACTTTCTGACGGGTGGGCTCGCGGGTTTCCGGGTTATCCAGCAGAGCCTTGAGCTGTTCCGGCGGAATACTGGCTTCAACGCCTTCTTTAAACTTCTGCCACAAGCGGGGAACAGAGAAGAACATGGTGGGTCTGGCCCGCTGCAGATCCTGAATAAATGTTTCCTGAGATTCCCCAAAAAAAACCTGTGCGCCAGTGTAGAGGCTCATCAGTTCAATAAGGGCCCGTTCGGCAATATGGGCCAGTGGTAAATAGGAGAACAGCCGACTCTTGTCGTTATGGTTATAAATATTCACGTATCTGGTCATGGCATAGGAGGCCACAGCGTAATCAAACATAGCCCCTTTCGGATTGCCGGTTGTGCCAGAGGTGTAAATGATAGTGAAGAGTTTGTCGGCGGGGTAGTTGGGGCTTTCTGTCATTGGTTCGGTGGTGGCGATGATCTCATCCAGTGTGTGATCAGTCGCTCCAACCGCGCTCGAAGTGCCAATGGTGCGAATTTTCTCCGGCAGGGCGTGAACAACCGGATCATTTGCCGGGCTCGTCCCCAGGAATATCAGCGGGGCATCAGAATGTTCAAGAATATAACGAATCGACTCTGCGGGTTGACCACTGTACAGGGGAACACTGATATGCCCACTGAGCATAATTGCGCAGTCAGCAATAAACCATTCAGGGCTGTTTGGCAGATAAATGGCAATGCGGCTGCCTTCGGGGTAATTCAGGGAACGGATGAACGAGGCAAGGCGTCTGACTTTATCCGCGAATTCACCCCATGTCAGATGGTGCCACTCACCATCTTTTGCCTGACTGATGTAGGTTTTGTCTTTAGCATGCTGTTCCCGGTAATAGAAACAGTCGAGGGGGAGTTTGTCCTGCATTGCTACTCCTTATAGTTATGGCATTCTTATAGTTGTGGTATTTTTATAGGTTGTGGCGTCTGCATAGTCGCTTTAATGGTGCTCTTATTCTGGTTGTTATTCTTATTGGCAGGGCAACGTTAACCATGGCCTGAGAATGATTCAAGTTAAGATTTGTGTATGGCGGGATAATTTCATTGGGTAGAAAAGGGGCTGGTTAGCCCATCTAACCCAAGCTGATTCCATGATCTCGTCTGACCCACTACCATATAAATCACTGGGTGTTAGTGGAATGAATCAAGCACGAATTATGGTGAACTCTGGCAAAAGAACCACACCAAACCAGCCCAAACCTGATAGAATTCCTAGCCTTTAAAATATCAGAGTTCGCTCGACGCGCTTAATTCGCTCCAATCGCAAAGCAGGACTATTAAATGACAACGGCTTTGGTTCATATTGTGATGGGCTCTCAGTCCGACTGGCCAACCATGAAAAAGGCTGCTGATATCCTGGATCAGCTGCAGGTTCCCCATGTTGCCAAGGTAGTATCTGCCCATCGTACCCCCGACCGTCTGGTCGAGTTCTCTAAAACTGCCGCAGATATTGGCTGCAAGGTTATTATTGCCGGAGCCGGCGGTGCCGCTCATCTTCCGGGAATGGTCGCTGCCATGACTCACCTGCCCGTGGTAGCCGTGCCTGTTCAGAGCCGCACTCTCAGTGGTATCGACAGCCTGCTGTCTATCGCCCAGATGCCCAAAGGCGTGGCTGTAGCAACCCAGGCTATTGGTGACGCTGGCGCTGCCAATGCCGGCTTGATGGCCGCTCAGATTCTCGCTACGTCCGATGAAGCCCTCACCCAGAGGCTGATTGACTGGCGTACCCGTCAAACCGAAGGGGTTCCTGAAGACGTCGAGTAATACGAAGATTAATACTGATTTTTTTTGTCATATTTGAGTGGAAGTGACTTCATTATGCACATCTCCATTATAGGCTGTGGACAGTTATCCCAAATGCTGGCTTTGGCTGGCAGGGCAATGGGAATGGAGTTCAGCTTTCTGGCAGAACAGGGTGAATCCACCCAGTGTATTTCCGGGCTTGGTAGCGTGGTGACCAATGAAGGAATGTCTGCTGAAGGGATATATAAAGCCCTGGGACAACCGGATGTTATTACCATTGAGCGGGAAGCCGTTAATGTTGCTTTGCTGAGAGAGCTCAAGGCTTTCTGCCCCGTTTACCCCGATCCGGACATTACCTGGGAAATCCAGAATCGCCACCGTGAAAAAAATCTCGTCCATGAACTGGGTCTGGCAACTTCACCCTGGGCCCGTATTCAGGGTGAAGAGTCATTGCCAGACGCTATTAATACCATTGGTGGATTGCCGGTTGTGGTTAAATCTACGGAAGATGGTTACGACGGCCATAACCAGTGGGTCATTGATACAGCCGACCAGATGGAATCCTTTGAATCTGAACGCAGGTTGATTCTTAAGGGGGAAAATCAACACAGGCACGCAGTGCATGAATGGATTGTTGAAAAGAAAATTCCCTTTGAACGTGAAATTTCTGTTATCGGTGCCCGTAATGCTGATGGTTCCATTGTCTCCTACATTCCGGGAGAGAATGTCCATAAAAACGGAATTCTGTATACATCCATAGTACCTGCTCCTGAACTTTCAGAAACACTCAGGGCTAAAACCGCCAGCTACATTTCCACCCTGCTGGAAAAAACAGGTTATGTCGGCGTGCTGGCTATTGAGTGTTTTGTAGTGGGAGATGAGTTGATCGTAAATGAGCTGGCTCCCCGTGTTCATAACAGCGGTCACTGGACAATGGACGGTGCCGATACCAGCCAGTTTGAAAACCATATTCGAGCTATTGCCAATCTGGCTCTGGGCAGTACCGGTCATCATGGCATTGTGGGTATGTACAACCTGTTGGGTAAAACCTTATCCGACAATACCGCTCCGCCAACAGAGCTGGTTCAACCAGAACATTATCTCCACTGGTACGGTAAAACTTCACACCCGGGTAGAAAGCTTGGCCATGTGAATGTGCTTGCCGGCTCCGGAGAAGATCTGGCTGCTGGCTTTGAAGTCGTTCAAAAGACATGGCTGGAAAGCTGATATTAATCAGGGCTCCTGTCTTCTATAGCTCTGAAAGCCGTTAAGCGATATAAGGAAAGGCCGTTCTGGATACAGTATTCTGTATGCAGAGCGCCCTTTTCTCTGGACCGGTTTGCAGGGGTCGTCAGTTCAGTGTAAGGAAATTCATTCCACTGTTTTGTTTTTCACATCGCAGGCCGTGTGTACGAGCATATTCCCATATGAAAATCCCAGCCCAATTAAATATAATCCTGGTAGATTCGCGTAACCTACACTGTTGTTTGAATCTATGCTTAGCATCCAGATATGTTCGTAAAACAAGGCTCCAGCATAATGTACGGCAAATCTTGTTGCTGCTCCCCTGTCTTTTTTATTGTTGATTGTACCGCATATAGACGGCACATCAACGGCCCCGGAACCATGACCTCCACCAAGATTAACGCCAACAGTGACGCCGGCATATTTTAAAAGCCCCCCGCTTCCTGGCCAGATAGAGCATCCCCATCCTCCAGGCCCAAAACCCAGGCCGCCACAGGAGATTGTGGCACCAACCCAGCCATTGGCATCATAAAAACCACCTGCAGATTGACCGTCAATAGACAGAAAAACAGGCGTACTGCCGCCGGAAACCGAGATGGTGTTCTTGTTCTGGTTGCGGTCAGGCCTGTAGGTAAAGGGTTTGGTATGCCACCAGGTTTTGTTTTCTCCTGTTGTGCTGAGATACATCTGGTACTGCTGCCCCTCCTGCAACTGTACCTTGTGTGTAATCGGTCGGGCATCCATGGTGGTGCCGGTTGTGGTATGGGTCGCCAGGAATACTGTTTTTTCAATATCTTCAGTCGGTTCAGTGGGGTCGGGAGACGGAAAATGGGAAAGCGGGGGAGAAGAGGAAGCCTCGACAATCCGGAGCTGGTGGAGATTCTGAACCGTCCCCAGGCTGGTTTTCACGGGGAGATCAACGGTGACGGAAACCTCGCCGGACCAGGCTCTGAAGGCAATAAGCCCGCATACTGCCATAAGACATACGCGCATAATACGACACCTGTAATTTACAGATTCAGGCCCACAATTGTAGTAAAAAGATCGTGATCCGTATGCTTGTCTTGCTGCTGGGTGAACTCTCCGGAATCAAGAAAATGGGGTCAGGTAATTTTTAAAATGTGCCTGCCCCATTTTGTTCGGTTTTTTAGTGTTGCTTGAATCCAGCTTCAGTTCGCATTCCGTTTATTTACAGGCCGTGTGTGCGGCCATACCACCATTCGTAATCCCCCCGCCTAAAAAGAGCCCTGCCATATTCGCCCAACCCATGTTTGGATCAAAGCCTGGTCCCCCCAGCCAGAGGTGTTCGTAAAACACGACACCGACAAAGCCCATGATAAAATTAGCCGTGTCATCGTTTTTGATTGTGTCGCATATAGTCTGCAGATCAATGGCCCCGTCGCCAGAACCAAAACCTATAGAAAAGCCACCAGCGGCGGACAGATATTCTAAAATCCCCCCGCTTCCGGGAAGGATAGAGCACCCATGTCCTCCACCCAAAAAAGCAAGGTTGCCACACCAGAATTTGGCGCCAACCCAGCCATTGGCATCATAAAAGCCACCCGCAGGCTGCCCGTTAACAGACAGAAAAACAGGTGCGCTGCCGCCGGAAACCGATAGGGTATTACGGTTCTGGCTGCGGTCAGGCATGTAGGTAAAGGGTTTGGTATGCCACCAGGTTTTGTTTTCCCCGGTTGTACTGAGATACATCTGATACTGTTGCCCCTCCTGCAACTGTACATTATATGTAACCGGTCGGGCGCCTATTGTATTGTTGGTCACCAGAAATACAGTAGACTCAGTGTTGCTGGACGGAGAATGGGCAAGCGGGGGAGAAGAGGGGGCCTCGACAATCCGGAGCTGGTGGAGATTCTGAACCGTCCCCAGGCTGGTTTTCACGGGGAGATCGACGGTGATGAAAACCTCGCCGGACCAGGCTCTGAAGGCAGCAAGCCCACACATGGCCATAAGACATACGCGCATTATACGACACCTAGAATATACAGGTTCAGGTTCGCAAGTATAGATATAAACAAAAGGCACTGGATTTTTGTGAAAAGATTGCCAGATTCAAATTTTTTAAAAACTGTGCAGAAAATGGGGTCAGATAATTTTTAAAATGTGCCTGCCTCATTTTGCTCGGTTTTTTAGTGTTACTTGAATCCAGCTTCAGTTCGCATTCCGTTTATTTACAGGCCGTGTGTGCGGCCATACCACCAGCCGTAACCCCCCCGCCTAAAAAGAGCCCTGCCATATTCGCCCAACCCATGTTTGAATCAAAGCCTGGTCCCCCCAGCCAGAGGTGTTCGTAAAACACGACACCGGCAAATCCCATGACAAAATTAGCCCTGTCATCGTTTTTGATTGTGCTGCATATAGTCTGCAGATCAATGGCCCCGTCGCCAGAACCAAAACCTATAGAAAAGCCACCAGCTGCGGACAGATATTCTAAAAACCCCCCGCTTCCGGGAAGGATAGAGCACCCATGCCCTCCACCCAGAAAAGCAAAGTTGCCACACCAGAATTTGGCGCCAACCCAGCCATTGGCATCATAAAAGCCACCCGCAGGCTGTCCGTTAACAGACAGAAAAACAGGCGCGCTGCCGCCGGAAACCGATAGGGTATTACGGTTCTGGCTGCGGTCAGGCATGTAGGTAAAGGGTTTGGTATGCCACCAGGTTTTGTTTTCCCCGGTTGTTCTGAGATACATCTGGTACTGCTGCCCCTCCTGTAGCTGTACCTTGTGTGTAATCGGTCGGGCATCCATGGTGGTGCCGGTTGTGGTATGGGTTACCAGGAATACTGTTTTTTCAATATATTCAGTCGATTCAGTGGGGTCGGGAGACGGAAAATGGGAAAGCGGGGGAGAAGAGGAAGCCTCGACAATCCGGAGCTGGTGGAGATTCTGAACCGTCCCCAGGCTGGTTTTTATGGGGAGATCAACGGTGATGAAAACCTCGCCGGACCAGGCTCTGAAGGCAATAAGCCCGCATACTGCCATAAGATATACACGCATATACGACACCTGGAATATATAGGTTCAGGTTCGCAAGTATAGATATAAACAAATAAAAATGGGGTCGGGTATTTTTTGAGATACAAAACATACCTGACCCTGATTAGTTCAGTTTTTTAGTTTATTGCAGGCCGAGTATTTATCTATATTCCCTTTCGAGTACCCCCCGCCAGGAAAAAAATACCCTAGCATATTCGCGTAACCTATGCTGTTCTTTGTATCGTTGCTTAGCATCCACAGGTGTGCGTAAACTAAGTAGCTAGCAAAATCTATGTAAAAAACAGGGTCCGTGTCTGTTACTTCCCCAGCTCTTATTGTTTTGCATATAGACGTAAGATCAATGCCCCCGGTGCCATGACCTCCACCAATATCAAGGCCAGGACTATCACTGCTTGTATATTTTAAAACTCCTCCGCTCCCGGGCCAGATAGAGCAATTATATGTTCCAAAAGGCCCTGCACTAAATCCGCCACAGGAAAACGTGGCACCAACCCAGCCATTGGCATCATAAAAGCCACCCGCAGGCTGCCCGTTAACAGACAGAAAAACAGGCGCGCTGCCGCCGGAAACCGATAGGGTATTACGGTTCTGGCTGCGGTCAGATCTGTAGGTAAAGGGTTTGGTATGCCACCAGGTTTTGTTTTCTCCTGTTGTGCTGAGATACATCTGGTACTGCTGCCCCTCCTGCAGCTGTACCTTGTGTGTAATCGGTCGGGCATCCATGGTGGTGCCGGTTGTGGTATGGGTCACCAGGAATACTGTTTTTTCAATATCTTCAGGCGTTTCAGTGGGGTCGGGAGACGGAGAATGGGCAAGCGGAGGAGAAGAGGGAGCCTCGACAATCCGGAGCTTGTGGAGATTCTGAACCGTCCCCAGGCTGGTTTGTATGGGGAGATCAACGGTGACGGAAACCTCGCCGGCCCAGGCTCTGAAGGCAATAAGCCCGCATACTGCCATAAGACATACGCGCATAATACGACACCTGTAATTTACAGATTCAGGCCCACAATTGTAGTAAAAAGATCGTGATCCGTATGCTTGTCTTGCTGCTGGGTGAACTCTCCGGAATCAAGAGAATGGAGTCAGGTAATTTTTAAAATGTGCCTGCCCCATTTTGTTAGGTTTTTTAGTGTTGCTTGAATCCAGCTTCAGTTCGCATTCCGTTTATTTACAGGCCGTGTGTGCGGCCATACCACCATGCGTAACCCCCCCGCCTAAAAAGAGCCCTGCCATATTCGCCCAACCCATGTTTGGATCAAAGTTTAGTCCCCCCAGCCAGAGGTGTTCGTAAAATACGACACCGACAAATCCCATGATAAAATCAACATTGTAACCGGTTTTGATTTTGCTACATATAGTCTGCAGATCAACGGCCCCGTCGCCAGAACCAAAACCTATAGAAAAGCCACCAGTTGCGGACAGATATTCTAAAATCCCCCCGCTTCCGGGAAGGATAGAGCACCCATGTCCTCCACCCAGAAAAGCAAGGTTGCCACACCAGAATTTGGCGCCAACCCAGCCATTTGCATCATAAAAGCCACCCGCAGGCTGCCCGTTAACAGACAGAAAAACAGGCGCGCTGCCGCCGGAAACCGATAGGGTATTACGGTTCTGGCTGCGGTCAGATCTGTAGGTAAAGGGTTTGGTATGCCACCAGGTTTTGTTTTTCCCGATTGTGCTGAGATACATCTGGTACTGCTGCCCCTCCTGCAGCTGTACATTATATGTAACCGGTTGGGCGTCTATTGTATTGTTGGTCACCAGCAATACGGTAGAGTCAGTAGGTTCAGTGTTGCTGGACGGAGAATGGGCAAGCGGGGGAGAAGAGGGGGCCTCGACAATCCGGAGCTGGTGGAGATTCTGAACCGTCCCCAGGCTGGTTTTCACGGGGAGATCGACGGTGATGAAAACCTCGCCGGACCAGGCTCTGAAGGCAGCAAGCCCACACATGGCCATAAGACATACGCGCATTATACGACATCTACAGTATACATGTTCAGGCTCGTAAGTATAGATATAAGCAAAAGGCTCTGGGTTTTTGTGAGAGGATTGCCAGATTCAAATTTTTTTAAAATTTGTGCCAGATTGAGAAGAAGTTAGCCTCCTAATATACCTCCCACCAACTAAAGGGAGATAATAATGAAAACGTTAAAGATTACGGCGGTGGTTTTTTCTGGCGTTCTCGGATTAACTGCCATGAGTGGTGCCGCCGTGGCTGGTGGGAAAGACAAACAAGAGAATGAAACTGTTTATGTTGTTGATAGCGTCACAGTTCCTGGCCATGCCCGTTCGGTACTGTCAGATGTCAGTAATGCCCGGCTGGCGCTGTTTGAAGGCTACACAGATGCCGCTAATGACCTGATCAAGAAAGCTCAGTCCTCCTTCGACAAGAGTGTCAGCAAGTATGCTATGAAGCTGGAAGATGATCAGGGCTATGGTGTGCCAATACAGAGTTCCGTAACTTTTTCTGAAGACTTCAAGCCTACGCCCAAAACCACAAAGGCTATAGAAAAAGCGGGTGAGCTGGCTCAAAAAGGTGAGACCCATAATGCCTATGCAAAAATGCTGAATGCCGGGGTTGAGCTGGACTTCAAATACGCCATGCTCCCTTTGGTTACCACTATTGAAGGGCTGCAGCTGGCCTATGACAAGTTAGAGGATGGCAAGTATTACGAAGCCAACCTGCTGCTGAAGTCAATTGAAAACTCTGTTGTTGTCGAAGATTTTGGTGCCCTGGAAACGCCAAAACAGGGATACACATGGGAGACTATCTCCAAATAATAAGCGTTGTAATAAGAGTTGTAATATTAGAGTTGTAATAAGAGCTGCATAATCAACTCTGTCTGTTTTTGGGACTCCCTGTGTTTGTTCAAGGCTGTGAACGGCCACGCACAATTCACAGCCTGCTGTAATGTAGTTTCTCTTACGTGGAATGACGATGTTCCGATAACCCCAATTCGGATGTGCCCAAACGTGAGAGAAAAGCAAGACTGGGAGTCCCCCTTTTTGCGCCTGGTTCGCCTGTCTCGGGCTGGATGTTCCCGCTGGGGTTTTTCTGCCAGAACGCCAGTCACTTTCCCAGTGTTCGGAAAACACCCGTTCTGTTTCCGTCCGGCAAGTCCTGTATATGTGTGGCAGCCTCATGCCAGAAATACCCCTGTAGTATTGACCTGATGTACGCGTTATATTGCCGTAAAATCATAAATACTAGCTCTCAACTATGAACATACTTCTTGCGGAAGACGACCCTGTTAATGCTGATTACATAAAGCGGGGGCTGCTTGGCAAAGGCTACTCTGTTGACTGTGTCGCAGATGGCAGAGAAGCTTTGAATTACTGCCTTTATCACCACTATGACCTTTTCATTGCCGACAGAATGCTGCCGGGAATGGATGGTCTGGCTGTTGTTAAGGCTTTGCGCGCCAGCGGGAATCAATTACCGGTTATTTTTCTGACAGCTCTTTCTGATGTAGACGACAAAGTTGAAGGGCTTATGGCGGGAGGGGACGATTATATTGCAAAGCCATTCCATTTTTCTGAATTACTGGCCCGTATTTACGCCCTCTCCCGCAGGCCTGCCGATAGCAAAACAGAGATGACCAGACTTTCTGTCCATGATCTTCATCTCAATCTTTTATCCCGGACAGTAGAGCGCCAGGGACAGGTTATTGAGTTAAAAAACAAAGAATTTGCACTTTTGGAGTTGTTACTGCGTAACTGCGAGAGAATTGTCAGCAAGATTCTTATACTTGAACGGGTCTGGGGCTTGAATTTTGACCCCGGCACAACAGCTGTTGAAACACATATCAGCAAACTGAGAATTAAGGTTGACAAGCCTTTTGATCAGCCTCTGATTCATACCGTACGCAACATGGGATACAGTATTCGTGCTCCGCGCTGATATTCTTTCTGGCTCACCCTTTCAGCTGGCTTTACGCTTGTGTACGTGCTTTATTCTACTTTTTTCCATCGCGGGTACTGCTTTGGTTACTGGCACCACCTCGGTACTTGAAGAGAGTGTGCGTTCCAGAATACTTGAAGAGTTCACTCTCTTTTCAAATATCTATGAAACTGAAGGCAGAGCAGGCTTGACCAGGGTCGTACAGGAGCTGTCCCGTAATAGCCGGTTGATTGAGCAGAGGATTGGTGTTTTTGATACCAATAACAATTATCTCGCAGGGGAAATCTCACTTCTGCCTGATATTATAGGTTTTGACACAACAACTCTTTCTTTAGTTCGAGCCTCCCCCTTTAATGAGCAGTATCACAGCCAGATATTTCATACTGGTGGTATGTCTATTGTCATAGGTCGCAGTACAGCCGGAATAGAGCATCTCGAACAACACCTGATTACAGGGCTTTTTATTGCGGGTAGCTTGTTATCTCTGGGGATTTTGCTGCTTGGTTACCTGTTCAGTTATCGTTCTTACCGTAAACTCCAGAATATGAGTGATGCGTTGCAGGATATTTCCGAAGGAGGTTTTCAAACCAGGATTTCTGTTGCCCAAAAGCCTGGTCAGATTGATCTTATCGCCATCCAGATTAACCGCCACCTGGATCACCTTGCACGTCTGGTCTCGGGCATACAGTCAACAGCGGCGGCTATTGCCCATGATCTGAAAACACCCCTGTTCCACGCTAAAATCGCTTTATTTGAGGCCAGTGAGCTGAATGATCTGAACAAGGATTCAGGGGATAAAGTTGAACTGGCAATTCAGAAGCTTGAAGACCTCAACCGGACGTTTGACACTATCCTGCGAATATCCCGCTTGAAAATGAAAGGGCAAAACAGCAGTTTTCGTGCGACTGACCTGAATACACTGGTAGAAAATGTTATTGAGCTTCTGGAGCCTGAAGCCAGGAACTATGGCCTGTTCCTCACTATGGATCTGGAGCAATCACCGATTCCCATAGATTGTGATTCAGACATGATTCAACAATTATTGATCAATCTGATAGTCAATTGCTTCACCCACTGCGCTGAAGGTTGTCAGGCTGAAATCCAGACACAAACAACTGGTCAACAGGTTGTTCTTTGCATTAAAGATAATGGGCCGGGTATTCCGGATTCAGAACTTCATAATGTCCTTGAGCCCTTTACCCGGCTTAACCAATCACTGACAAAGCCTGGCAGTGGGCTGGGTCTCGCTTTGGTAAAAGCCATCGTAGACCAGCACCGAGGCACCCTGGAACTGACCAATCTCAATCCGGGGCTGGCAGTTACCATACTGCTTCATAGGAGCAGCGAGTTACTGAACTTCCACAAATAAAACGCCCTTCCGGTTTAACGGAAGGGCGTTTTCACAGGGCCGATTTAAAGTAAATCAAGTCTTACTTATTGGTGTCTTATTTGTTAGTAAATTCGGGGTAAGCTTCCATACCACACTCAGCCAGATCCACACCTTCGTACTCTTCTTCTTCGCTGACGCGGATGCCGGTGATAGCCTTGAGCACGCCCCAGACGATCAGGCTGGTTACGAATACCCAGGCGAAGATAGTCGCGGCACCAGCCAGCTGGCCAGTGAAGGAAACACCGGAGTTAGTGTAAGGAACAACCAGCAGACCGAACAGACCAACAACACCGTGTACGGAGATGGCGCCGACAGGATCATCCAGCTTCAGCTTGTCCAGAGCCAGGATGGAGAAGACAACAATCACACCACCGATGCCGCCGATCAGAGTAGCCTGAATCGGCGTAGGAGTACTGGGTTCTGCAGTAATGGCAACCAGGCCAGCCAGAGCGCCGTTCAGGCACATGGTCAGGTCAGCCTTGCCGAACAGCAGGCGGGCAGTAATCAGAGCGGATACCAGGCCACCGGCAGCGGCAGCATTGGTGTTCAGGAAGACCATGGCGACGCTGTTGGCGCTGGCAATATCACCCAGCTTCAGAACGGAGCCGCCGTTAAAGCCGAACCAGCCCATCCACAGGATGAAAGTACCCAGAGTGGCCAGAGGCAGGTTGGCACCGGGGATAGCGTTCACTTCACCGTTCTTGCCGTACTTGCCTTTACGAGCCCCCAGCAGCAGTACACCAGCCAGGGCAGCAGCGGCACCAGCCATATGTACGATGCCGGAGCCGGCGAAGTCGGAGAAGCCAAGGTCGCTCAAGCTGTACAGGTCAAATACTTTCTCGCCGCCCCAGGTCCAGGCACCTTCCATCGGGTAGATAAATGCGGTCATAACCACGGCAAACAGCAGGAAGCTCCACAGCTTCATACGCTCGGCTACAGCACCTGAGACGATGGACATGGCAGTAGCAACAAAAACCACCTGGAAGAAGAAGTCAGAAGCCTTGGAGTAAACCGCTCCGCCCTCAATGCCACCTTCGCGGCCGGAGAACTCTTTCAGGGTGTCTGCAACGTGAGTGTCGCCTACCAGTACGCTGTCCAGCAGTACACCACCGCCGTACATAATGTCGTAACCGACAATCAGGTACATGGTGCAGGAGATAGCGAACAGGGCAACGTTCTTGGTGAGAATTTCAGTGGTGTTTTTGGAACGGACCAGACCGGCTTCCAGCATTGAAAAGCCAGCGGCCATCCACATAACCAGAGCACCACACACCAGAAAGTAAAAGGTGTCCATTGCATACTGCAAATGGAAGATTTGATTTTCCACAGTCGTAAACCCTCAGGATCTTGGAATTATTCTTTTGAAATCATTCTTTTGAAATCATTCTTGCCGGCTAATGTGCCCCACCCCGGCATGTTTTTATTTTTGCTTATTCTTGGTGATCTGGCCCTGGGCGGGCCATGATCGAAAACTCGCTACGCTGGCTTAGATAGCCGCGGTATCGGTTTCACCGGTACGAATCCGGATAGCCTGCTGCAGTTCGGTAACGAAGATCTTGCCGTCACCGATCTTGCCGGTATTGGCAGCCTTGGTGATGGCTTCGATAACCTGGTCCAGCAGGTCATTACCAATAGCCACTTCAATTTTTACCTTGGGGAGGAAGTCCACAACGTACTCAGCACCACGGTACAGTTCGGTGTGGCCCTTCTGACGACCGAAGCCTTTTACTTCTGTCACAGTAATACCCTGTACGCCGATATCGGAAAGAGCTTCCCGAACGTCATCGAGTTTGAAGGGCTTGATAATGGCTGAAACTAACTTCATTGCACATCTCCTGAATGTTGCGCCGGCTTCCGTAATTTGAGCGGTTAACCTGGCTTTATTTTCCGGGGTGTCCTGAGGGGCAGGACAAGTTTACGCTTTTGTCTCTGGGGTTATAAGGGTTTTGCGCAGTCGCGCAGAACCGCTTTTTTGCAACCCACCACTTTAGCCCCTGCGAGCAATATCCCTTTTGTTATTGCCGTTTTAACCGTTCCTGCTCTTTGTTCGGCATCCTGTCTCTGAATTAGCAGTCATCGTGCCAGTATATAAAAGTGTAATTATTTCAATAGGTTGGTTTGTTTCTGGTATGGGTGAAAATAATTCCAGTGCAGCCAGTGTCTCGTGTTGGTGCGCGGTGTCACGGCACCGTTTCGTTTTTATGCACAATGCTGGTGCGTTTATGCGAAGGTTGAGAAAAACGTCTGGAATCGCAGCGGGGTATGTTCGGAAAGTTAAAGCCAATTATTTCGTACTGCAGGCTGTAAGTCTCTGGCAACACATCCGGCTATCAGATGCAGCCCAAGCATAAGGTAACCCAGCCCGAAAACCCCGCTGTTCCATCCCATTGAGTGACCATGCTTGGTTTGGAATTCTTCCCAGTCCTTGCCGATGGGGCACCATTCACCATAGATGTCTTCGGGAGGGGGAACATTGTTAATGACATGTTGCATCAGGCAGTCACTGTCGGGGGATTGTTTTGCTGTCCAGTAAAGGGTTTCCCGAGCCATTCTATTGCGCCACAGAAGGAACTTTTCCCGGGTTTCGAAATAGCTCGCAACCGTAAATTCTGCATTGCCCAATAACTGGCCAAGCATTGCGTCCAGGCTTTTTTCAACAAAAACCCCAAGTTTCTCAACAGCGTCAAGATTGCGGTAATGGTAATCAGGTTCATCTCTGTGGGCGCGACAGTAGTGCAGAACTGCGGCCACACTATATTCACTCAGGCCATTGAGAAATGCGCATCGCTGCCCGTAACCGGGAGGGTGAAATTCCGATCTTGCTGAATCCAGGTAGCTGGTGATATGAGGGTAAATGTTTGAATCACCCCAGTCCCGGAGCCCTGTCCAGCCCCAGTCGGACTGGTTTATGGCGATACTGTTCCAGCCAGCCATTGCTCCAGTAAATGAAAGTTCCTTGTTAAACAGGTGAATCAGGAAAAGTTCCCTGTTTTCATAACCTACATGGTGGTAGGCGTAAATTGTTGATGGAAAGATAACCCCGGCACTGGCCCATAAGCCAAGGTCACCGCAGGTTTTTACCAGCACGTCATCCAGTTCATGGAGAGACTTTCCTGGCAGCAAAGTATGAGCCAGATCGCTGTAATGTCTATCCCGGGTTGTAAAGGTATACAGCAGGTAATAAGTCTGCCCGCCAAGTGTCAGTGTCTCCAGCTCGGAAGAAAACTGCGCCTGAAGGGTTTCCGGCAAATCTGTTGTTTTCAAAAGCTCCAGACCTTCTGACCGGGGTGGCTCGCTTTTCAGCTGTCTGGCCCACACTTCGGCATGAACAAAATTATGGGTTGCCTCTTCCGCAAAAAATTCATCCAGGGGTTCATTGGCACGCAGAAATTTGATACGGAAACACCGACCTTCCGAATCCTGGCTGTTTTTCTCATAGAGAATCGTTCGACCACCATAAATCTCCCAGCCTGGCGGAAGGCTCTGCATAACAGGCACCCTGTTTGCGTTTAATTGTACCTGGGCTTTCTGGCAATGCTGCTGGATGGCGGCCTGTAAACGGCGGCCGGTATCAGTATTGCGCAAAGCAAACGGGCGGCAGGTCAGCACAATATCTTTAAGCATTCTGGGAACGGAGGAGAAAGATTCTGCGTGCAGTGAGCAGAAGTCCGCCAATACCTCACTCACCGGAATGGGAGCCGCCTCTTCCCCGAAATAACAGGTATCTCCTGTTTTCAAGAGCAAATCCTTGTCACTAGCCTGCAGGCGATCTCGCTTTTCCGCCAGAAGGGCAAGCCTGGGAACATGGGGCCAGAGATCTTCACGATTTAACCAGGCAGAAATATTGCCTGGGGATGTGCGGCAGGTCTCCTGAAAAAGCGCCATACCACTGCTTTTATCGAGTGTGTCTATAAGGCAGGGCAGTGAAAAATTGGATCTTGCCATGACCTTCCTTAACACATCGGGGTGGTTAAGAAGTCTTGAAAATGCGCCATCATCAAACATCCCCCCCCTTTGGCAGGCCAGTGTGCACATCTCATAATCCATTAGCTCTAGAGGTACATGGGCTATTACGTATGGTTTTAGCAAGACTGCTTTTTCACACCAGCTGCGATGTTTCAGCAGTAGCGTTTTCGGGATGTTTTGAATACGGGTTGGATAAGCGCGCAGATAGCGTTTGCACAGGAATTCTGGTGTCTCGGTATCATCAAGAAATCGAATGGATAGCCCTGTTTGACTGAGGGTTTCCTGAATACGGGGTGATTCTTTAATTAATTGTTCTGGAATGAATTGACAAGCTTTGTCACCATGCTTACTCAGCAGCATCAGGCAGCGATCTTCAGTCAGCCACCTGGAGGGGGCTGAATCATGCAGGTAATCCGCTATTCTGGTGTTGGCATCGGCACTGAGTGCAACATCTACCATAGTGTCAGTCCAGTTGTCCTGGGGGATGTCAAACAGGCATGTAGGCTTTCTTTCCAGAGCACTACAGCAGATGGTCTCGAATGAGGGCCATCGAGGGTTAGCATATTGAGACAAATGAGGGTATGTGGTAATAAAAGAAAGAATGACCCCCTCTTTTCGGAACCTTTCAGGGAGGTTAAAAGGCACTGTCCCTCTGTACTCCTGCAGGAAAGTGGCATAATCAAAAGAGTCATCTTCTGATGGATTTCTGTATAGCGGTACAAAATAGGGTATGCGACGACAGCAGTGTTCAATCAGAATCGGATCTTTCTGCAAATATGCAGGAAGACGGGTATATGTCCGAGGGGCGTTGACAACCAACTCAACAGCCATAGCCACATCCAGAGGAAAGTTATTGGGCAGATGACGGAGAATGACTTTTTTGCTTTTCATGAACTCAGGTGTCAAAACCTGCTGCAATACGGTGAATTCTGTTTTTTCCAGCCAGTCCAGATGATATTGATTTTTGACTATTCGCTGAAATAGCTCAACGGAATCTATCCATTCCGCCTTTAGCCCCAAGTGCATTTCCAGAAGCTGCATTTCCAGAAGCTGCCTGTCCAGTTCACCTCTCTTGGGAACAGCAGGGGAACAGTTGGGAACAGCAGGGGAACACGGCTGCAGCTTTCTTTTCTTAAGTGGTACTGCTTGAGCTTTGGACGTCTCTGAGCCATTTCTTTTTAACGGTGACGTTAGAACGGGTGTTTCTGTTCCCCTCTGAGCAACCCATGGTTGCTCAGTATTTCTGTACCAGAGGTGTCGAAGCCTTTCAAAGCAAGAGGTGAGCATCGACTAATCTCCCTGGTGGCTGTCAATTCGGTGATGTCAGCCCGTTCATTTCATTTCGAAGGTTGCAGCCCCTGTGGTGGACTTATGCTTCAGGTAACAGGCTGTGATGATAATCCCGCCGGTCAGAAAGACCAGAACAGCTGAAAGAACGCTGCCGACGACAGCCCCGGCTATGACACCCGAGTTATCCCTTTCTTCTCCGATGATTGTGGGCATGGGTGTGGTTGCAGATGTCGGCATGATTGTTCCAAACGGTGCATTGGTTTGAAAGGTCATTGTGGTGGTTACTGGTCTGTCGTCCACTGTCCGGGTCAGAGCCATCGTCATGGTGGATGAGGTGGCGGGCTGTTGTGAAGGTTGTGAAGAGATCGTCAGCGTGGCTGTTTCTTCACTGTCGGGCAGGGTGAGGGTGCCGCAGGTTGACAGGTGCGGGTCTGTGTTCGGGCCGCAGCCTGTTTCGGTGTACTTGTAGAACAGCTGGCTGCCCGGCACCAGAGGGTTCTGGATAATCACTGTATTGTCAGCTGTCGTCCCGGTGAAATACCCCTCCACCTGGAAAAGGTCTGTCCTTTTACCATTGCTGCCCGCACCACTGCCTGCACCGCTGTTGTCCCCCTGGGTTGCAGGTTGCGTAACGTTCACCTGGTAGTAGCGCAGGGGAGTATCCCCGATCATAAATTCACTGGGCGAGGTTGTATCCGGGTAGGCGATATGCAGTGTGAGATTCGGTTGCCCACCGATCAGATTCAGTGCCGGCGCTGTAGGCAGGCCGCCGACTATGGCCACTGCCTGTTCGTTTACGCCCATGCCATTGTCGGTGCACAGTAATTGATGGGCTGGCAGAGGGGTCCGCAGGGTTGTGGCGGTGCTGGTAAATCGAGTGCCGTTAACGGCTGTCAGTTTGAGAGTGTAAAGCGAAGGATTGCCCAGGGCCTGTGTGTCATTAACAGTGTCGAATGCATCAAAAAACGTTTGACTATTTGAGGCTGTTTCGCGCCAGACGAGTGTTCCAGTGTTTGTTGTGCAGGTCACTTCGCTGCCCACAGGCCCATTGGCGGGCAGGCACCGTGGGCTGATTTCCACAGACGCGTTGGCCAGGCCCAAGCCCAGGAGTAACCCTGACGCTAACAGGCTTTCCTGAATTTTTTGCCATCTTGTCATTGTTCAGTCCCTTATTCCGTTCACTGATTGTGTGGATTCACGGGTCAATAGAGCGGGCTTGTGGTCACAAAGTTTCCTGCCAGTAACCTTGCTGTTAGCAGAAGTAACCTTGTTGTTAGCAAAAGTTGTTAGCGGAAATAGCTGTTAGCAGAATCTGGATTTATCGATTTTCTTATAGAAGAAATTGGTGACCGGCTGACCACTATGTCTGAGGAGGTTCGCTGAGTCTGCAATCGCTGGTAAAGCGCTTCAGAGGGTGCAGGTATTTTTGTCGGGTATGTCCGGAAAATTAAAGCTAATCATTTCGTACTCCAGATCATTATCGCCCTGGAAGATCGGTTTGTTGGGAGAGTATTTTTTGAAGTATCTGGTCATAGTGCTGTAAAAACTTTTTCCTTCCCTGATTTTTATCTGGGTCAAGGTAAGGTTATCAGCGATCAGGTATTCCTGATCGTTGACTTTGACACAAACATAGCGGTGGGATGAGGATTTGTCTGCGGACCGAACCCTCATACTGGTAAAACTGTTGGAATCCATTGCCTGAAACAGCTGGTTGGTTTTTTGAACCGTCAGAAAGTCCGGAATGAATCTACCATTCATGTCTTCTACCGGAAAAGCGTGCAGTGGGAAGTCTCTGGCCATTTCCGGGGGGAGCACCCGGTAAAATTCAAAGCTGCTGGCCACGGCTTTCTTCAGAGAAAACACATCGGCCATCGCACCATTAATAATGACATCAATGCCCGGGTAAGAGTCCAGTATGCTGTCAGAGAATTCCGCAGGTGTTCGCGCTTCCTCCGGTGGGTTGGCCATGGGTACGCTTTTGTACTTGCGTGGAAATTTAAACAACCCATTCTTTACTCCCTCAGGCCCATACTGCAGGTAAAGAATAAGAGATTCGGAAATATATGTGCAGAACTGCGTGGAGCTGGGATATATATCAGGGAATCGCTCGGTTAAATATTTATCGGTAAAATTCCGTGCATCTTTTACAACCTGCTGACAGGATTCTCCCGCCTCCAGCTGCTTTTCCAGAAAACTCTTTCCGCACCACCCATATGGGCATGTGAACACCAGCAGCAAGGTGGTCAGTCTCAAAACAACAACAGACAAACTGGGTGACCGGGAGCCAAAACAGTTCATGGGCAAATAGTCGTATAGGTGAGGTAAAACCTGAACTATATAGCAGGTATGTACCAGAATGCGGCAACAAAAGTGGCAGATGCTGAACGGGATCAGGATGCGGGACTGTCTACTTCCCTTCGGATTGTTTGCAGTCAGCGTGTTGATAGAGAGCTGTTGGCGGTCCTCCCTTTGAACTGTCCCTCCTTTGAACTGTCAACATAGAGTGGAATTGCTCAAAGGAAGGGCCGCCAGGCGAGATAGAAAAGTGCCTTACATGTTTCTATAGTCCCACTGCTCGCCAGCCAGCTCGTAGCTGGTGCGAATCAGCCCAAGCCCCTTCAGGGCTTTCTGAATATTTGTATTCAGGGTCTTCAGGTTATATTTGTAGTTTTCATCCTGCAGGAAACTGATATTGCCTTCCCGGTCGATGAACCGGGCATCCCAGAACAGGTCTTCCATGGGGCCAATGGCGGTTTTGTCATCCAGCAGAATGTCTGCGGAGGTTTCCAGAAGCTCCAGTCTTTCCGGCTGGCTGAGATGACTCATGGTTTCCATCAAATTCATTTGACTTAGAATCAATGCATTGACGAAACGCTGGACCATATCCCGGTTTTTATTCAGGAAGTCACTGCGAACCACATAGACGTCAGCAATAATATGACGGGCAAACATGGTAGACGTAATAAGTCGTGCGCCTTTTACTGAACCACGGTTGCCGGTACCAACAGTGCGGTTGGTGGTCAGTACCAGGGCGTCCGGCAATACCATAAAGGCGGCGTCTATATTATCCCGAATAAAGACTTCAGGAGGGGAATCGGGGGAAAGAGTCAGGTCCGGCTGCCAGTTGATGGTGACATCATCCATTGACAGGCGTTCTTTCTGCAGAATGGTGGTAAGAAAGTCTACGTGGGGGCCATAAGCCTGCAGGGAGATGGTTTTCCCCTTGAGCTGACTGGTTTTCATAATGCCCTGTTTGGCCACCAGGCCGTCCCCACCCTGGGACCAGGTCATCTGGTAAATCACCACAGGTTTAGTGCGCGGGTCCTGGTTCAGCAGTTCTACGGCCTGGTTACACATGCCGACTGTGCAGCGCAGGAAAGGGGTTTTACCGGAGATATAATCCCTGAGCTGCTGTTTGAAATCATCCTGACGCACCAGCTCAAATTTCAGCCCGGCCTTATCAAACGGGCTGCCTTTTTTGGTGGTTTGGCTGATACCGTTGGCATTAATGGTGTTCATATCTCCACCCCAGGTAATCAGGGGCAGTTTGATGGTCTTGTTACTGGCAACTTCACCAACGGGTGTGTTGATGGCATCGATCAGTGGTCTGGGGGATAAGTCTTGGGCTCTGGCCAGGGTGGCAAGAATTGCAGTAAGACAGACCAGCAGGAATGCCTGACAGGCTCTGATAAGCATCTTGTCTCCAAATAATTGTATAGAGTCGTTCTGGACAGACGAAACGGCCGTTTAAGCACTCATCATGCGTGCTTTGATCTCCCGGGCTTTTATCCCTCCGTGTAACCTCGCCATCTATACAACACCTGTGAGGTCGATAACTCTCGGACCAGACACCTGAATAATTATCCCGGCCGGAACCCTAGTTATCTATTCAATATTACAGTGGACGCTTCACTTCCTGATTATCTGCATATGTTTGTTTAACAGTGTGTTCGATTAACAATGGGCTGGCCAAAGTTAAATTTTGAGACGATGGAAGTTATTATCCATCGCTTCAGTATTCTCAGGCGCGCTATTATTCACAGATAAACGAGAAGGTATATGTAGTAAATATGTAACATTTCAATTTTGTGCGCTGGTTCTCATTCGGTGGGAAATAGAGATTGAACTGTTATTATTATTACCTAAGGTTGGCAGCTTTATGATTGATATGAGCGCCTTTTAGGGGGTTATGTCATCAGATCAGCCTGTACCCGGATTTAATAATACTGGTGACAGGGATGTAACAGGAAGGAGCTTCAAATGAATAATAACAGTCCTTTTGCCTCACGCATTCTCGGCGTGCTGGTGGTGTGTATGACCCTTTTGTCCTGGACCCAGTCCGCTCAGGCGAAGGCTATGGAAAAAGACAGTTTTAAAGTGTGCTGGTCTATCTACGTCGGCTGGATGCCCTGGAGTTACGGTGATGAAAGCGGCATCGTGAAAAAGTGGGGGGAGAAATACGGCATTGATATCGATGTCGTTCAGATCAACGACTATGTTGAATCAATGAACATGTACACAGCCGGTGAGTTTGATGCCTGCACCATGGCTAATGTTGATGCCCTGACTATTCCCGCTGCAGGTGGTATTGATTCCACGGCTCTTATCGTTGGTGACTTTTCCAATGGTAACGATGGTCTGGTTCTGAAAGGCGCTGATAAGCTGGAAGCCCTGAAAGGCCAGAAAGTGAACCTGGTTGAATTGTCCGTTTCCCATTACCTGCTGGCCCGTGCCCTTGATTCGGTTGGTATGAGTGAAAGAGATCTGACCGTGGTCAACACTTCTGATGCAGATATCGTTGCTGCCTACAGCACTCCGGAAGTGACCGCTGTTGCTACCTGGAACCCCCAGCTGAGTGAAGTCAGCTCCGCAGCGAACAGCACCAGGGTGTTCGACTCCAGCATGATTCCCGGTGAAATCGTAGATACCCTGATCGTAAATACCAAGACTCTGGAGGCCAACCCCAAGCTGGGTAAGGCTCTGGTTGGCGCCTGGTATGAAATCATGGGCCTGATGGAAGCCAGGAACAAAGCTGCTCTGGAACAGATGGCGACGGCTTCTGGTACTGACCTGGCCGGTTACAACAGCCAGCTGGATTCCACAAAGATGTTCTACAGTGCCGCTGAAGCCGCCAGGTTCACCAGCAGCAAAGAGTTGGTGGAAACCATGAAGAATGTAAGCCAGTTCTCCTTTGACAAGGGGCTGCTGGGTGAAGGCGCCCAGGACGCTGGTTTTGTGGGTATGGAATTCCCCGGCAACGTCATCGTTGGCAACAAGAACAACGTCAAGCTGCGTTTCAACGCTGATTACATGACCATGGCGGCAGAAGGCAAGCTGTAAGCTTATATGGTGGATTGTATATAGTGCGACGTATTATGAATATCAGCCCGGGCCGCCCTTTAGGGGTGGCTCTCGGGCTGATTCCGTTTCTGGCGATACTTGTCGTTTATATTCTGGCGTCGTCAGCACGGCTGGAAGAGAACCCGGCGGATAAACTCCTGCCGGGTTTGTCGACTATGGCTGATGCCATGACTCGTCTTGCCTTTGAGCCAAGTCGCCGAACCGGTGAATATGTGTTCTGGCAGGATACTCTGGCCAGCATGGAACGCTTGGGTTATGGCGTAGGCATCAGTGCTTTGATCGGGTTGGTGTTTGGCAGCCTGACCGGGCTGATCCCTCTGTTTCGCGCCAAAATGTCACCTCTGATTACGGTGCTCTCAATGGTGCCGCCCCTGGCGCTGTTACCCATTTTGTTTATTCTTCTCGGAATTGGTGAAGTTTCAAAGGTTGCCCTTATTGTGTTTGGGGTCGCGCCGTTTATCGTTCGTGATCTGCAGCAGAGAACCCAGTCTTTTCCCCATGAGCAGATTGTCAAAGCCCAGACACTTGGTGCCGGCACCTGGCTAACCCTGGTGAGGGTGGTTATACCTCAGCTGATGCCCCGTTTGATTGATGCGGTGAGGCTATCTATGGGAGCAGCCTGGTTGTTCCTGATAGCGGCGGAGGCCATCGCTTCAACGGAAGGCCTGGGTTACCGAATCTTTCTTGTTCGCCGTTATCTTTCTATGGATATTATTCTGCCCTATGTGGCCTGGATCACCCTGCTGGCCTATGTGATGGATGCTTCCCTGAAGCAATTATCCCGCAGACTGTTCCCCTGGTATCACGCTGAACAGGAGGTACGCTGATGTTGCAGTTTCAGAATGTCTGGCAGGAATACGACGGGCAGGTGGTACTGGAACGGCTCAACTTTACCGTAAACAAAGGCGACTTTGTCACAATAGTTGGCGCGTCCGGCTGCGGTAAATCAACGCTGTTAAGGATGTTGCTGGGATCAGAACAGCCGAGTCGGGGAAATATTCTTCTGAATGGCGAACTCCTTGAGCAGGAGCCTTCACCGAAGCGTGGCATTGTGTTCCAGCAGTACTCAGTATTTCCCCATCTGACTGTGAGGGATAACGTTGTATTTGGTCTGGAGCTGCAACAGAGCCGTTGGCTGGGGCGTCTGTTTGGTAAGGCGAAAGTGCAAGTCGTTCAGCAGGCGGAAGATATGCTGAAGTCTGTTGGGCTGGGGCATGCCATGGATAAGTATCCAACGGCTCTTTCGGGAGGAATGCGTCAGCGCCTGGCGATTGCCCAGTCTCTGGTGATGGAACCTGAAATCCTGCTGCTGGATGAGCCTTTTGCTGCTCTTGACCCAGGTATTCGCCGGGAGATGCAGGATCTGCTGCTGGAACTCTGTGAACAGACCGGTGTAACCGTATTTATGGTGACCCACGATATTCAGGAAGGTTTCCGTCTTGGTACCCGGCTCATGGTTGTGGATAAGGTGACAAGCAGCCATAAGAGTGAAGCCAATACCGGTGCCATGATAACCTATGACCTGCCGTTAAAAAGAGCGACCTCTGGTCATGCATCTTCAGAACCTGCCAGTGCAGAACCTGCCCGTGCAGAAGAAGCCGCATACCAGAAATTACCACAACTGAATCAAAAAACTGTTAAGCCAGCGATGTCTGACGACAGGACAGACAAGAACAGTACAGACAAGAACACAACAGAGGTAGAAGACGCAGTAGCCTGAATGGCTTAAGCCGTTCTGGTGAATGGACAACAGTCTTTACACAATAGATAACTAGGGTTCCGGCTGGGGATATTGACTGCCAGCGACTGGTCCGAGAGTTATCGACCTTTTCTGCCTTAAGGCTTCGAAGGTTACACGGAGGGATAAAAGCCCGGGAGATCACGACAAGCGTCCATGGTTTCTGCCTGTGTAACATTTTGGTGAATAGCCCGGAGTATTTATGGAAGGCCGCCCAGAAAAACAACGTTCAAAATTCCGAACCTCGGAACAATCTCTTTACGAAGACACGATCCCACCAGCATCACATTGGTCTTTGACCATGAAACGCGGTCATGTTCTGCGCCTGACAGATATTGACGGCGGCGCGAATGTAGGGATGTTGTTTTACAACCCCGTTAATCTGCTGGAACGCTATAACGCCCCCGATACTTTGAAGTGTCAGCACACATTCAAGTTGGCCCAGGGCCACTGTCTGTATTCGGATATGGGGCGAATCTTCTGCTCAATCACCTCAGACAGCCTGGGCTGGCATGACACCGTATGTGGCAATGCTTCCCGTGATCTGGTTGAGGAAAAATGGGGGCGGAAGACTTATCAGAATTACCATAACGACCGTAATCAAAATGGTACCGGCAGTTTTCTGGTGGAACTGGCCAAATACGGGCTGGGCAAAAAGGATATGGCCGCCAATGTTAACTGGTTCAGCAAAATTGCTCCGGATGATAAGGGTAATCTGCGTTATCAGGAAAACTATTCCCGCCCGGGTGATTCTGTCGATCTACGCTTTGAGATGGATACTCTGGTGCTGTTCCACACCTGCCCGCATCCGTTAAATCCTGCTGAAGAATACCCCCGTAAGCCGGTAACTTATCAAATTCTGAAAGCTGCTCCTGTGGCCGAGGATGATGAGTGCAAAAACAGCTGTCCGGAAAATCTGCGTGGCTTTAAAAACAATGAACTGTTCCATCTTCAGGGTAATTGCTTGTGATTAAAAAAAGCATGATAAAAGAGAGTCTGTTAAACCCTGATAATGCCAGTTACCGCAAGATGATTCCGGCCGGTGATTACTGGATGCATATGGTTGGCAAAGGCCAGACCCTGCGCATCCTTGATCTGGAAGGTAATCAGGCGGCGGATACTCTGTTTTACAATACCTGGGATCCGACCGAGCGTTACAGTGCCATTGATACTGTGCGTGAGCAGTCTAATGTTTACCTGACCGCCGGCTCAAAATTGATGTCCACTGAAGGGAATGTGCTGCTGGAGATTATTGCCGATACCTGTGGCCGCCACGATACTCTGGGCGGTGCTTGCGCGGCGGAATCCAATACTGTGCGTTATGCGCTGGAAAAGAAGTGTATGCATGCCTGTCGGGATTCCTGGCTGCTTGCCGTGGCGGAGAATGAGCAGTTCGGCATGACCAAGCGGGATATTACCCATAACATTAATTTCTTTATGAATGTGCCGGTGACTCCCGATGGTGGCCTGACCTTTGAGGATGGTATCAGTGGTTCCGGTAAGTATGTGGAGCTGAAAGCGGAGATGGATGTAATCGCTTTAATCTCCAACTGCCCTCAACTTAATAATCCCTGTAATGCCTATAACCCGACGCCTGTTGAGGTTTTGATCTGGGATTGATGTTTGTTATCGATGCCAGAAAAATCGAGTGAAAGGGATATGTTTGCAAAGCCCATGGATGGGCTGAGAGCGCTTCAGGGCAGGACAGCCCTGCAGCGCGGCAAATATATCCCTTTTGCTTGATCTGAAAACGGTCAGTGGACGACCTCTGACTGATAAAGAACAAGGGCTGGACGACCTGCCCACAGAATAAACAACAAAACATGTTTAAAAAGATTCTGATTGCCAACCGTGGTGCCATAGCTACTCGCATTATCCGCACCCTTCGCAAAATGGGAATTCAATCCGTTGTCGTTTATTCCGAAGCAGATGCAGACTCTCTTCATATCAGTCAGGCAGACGAATCCTGGTCACTCGGTGAAGGTGCTGCACAGGATACTTATCTTAACCAGGACAAGTTGTTTGAGATTATCCGCCAAAGTGGTGCGGAAGCTGTTCATCCCGGTTATGGTTTTCTGAGCGAAAATCCTGAATTTGTTGAACGCTGCGAGAGGGAAGGTGTGGTCTTTCTGGGGCCAGCGCCGGACCAGATACGGGCTTTCGGATTAAAACATACCGCCCGTGAACTGGCGGAAAAGACCAGTGTTCCATTATTGCCGGGCACAGGGCTGCTGGAATCCTGTAATGAAGCCTGCCAGCAAGCCGGAACCATTGGTTATCCGGTTATGCTGAAATCCACCGCCGGTGGTGGCGGTATAGGTATGCAGCTCTGTTACAGCGAAGACGAGTTACGTTCTGCCTGGGATTCCGTACGACGGCTGGCGGGCAATAACTTTTCCAACAGTGGTGTGTTTCTGGAGAAATTTGTTGAACAGGCCCGGCATATTGAAGTCCAGGTATTTGGCGACGGCCAGGGTAATGCCATTGCCTTTGGAGAGCGGGACTGTTCCAGCCAGCGGCGCAATCAGAAGGTTATTGAGGAAACTCCGGCTCCCGGGCTTTCTGAACAGGTTCGTGCAAAGTTGCAGAATGTCGCTGTTCGGCTGGTGGCCCAAACCAGTTATCGCAATGCCGGTACCGTTGAATTTATTTATGACCAGCAAACTTCAGCGTTTTATTTTCTTGAGGTCAATACCCGCCTGCAGGTTGAACATGGGGTAACCGAGCAGGTCTGGGGTGTGGATCTGGTGGAGTGGATGGTACGTCACGGTGCCGGTGAGCTGGGTGATTTGAATGTTCTGAAAGAGGGTTTAAAGCCATCCGGCCACTCTGTTCAGGTGCGGCTTTATGCGGAAGACCCCGGCAAAGATTTTCAGCCTTCTGCCGGTTTGCTCAGTTATGTTGATTTTCCGGAACAGGGTGATGGGCTGCGTATAGATCACTGGGTGGAATCCGGAGTAGAAGTCTCTCCTTTCTTCGATCCTATGCTGGCCAAGGTTATTGTTACAGCTGAGAATCGTGAGCAGGCAATCAGCCAGCTTTCCGCAGCATTGGATAATACTGAACTCTATGGAATAGAAACCAATGTCGCTTACGTGAAAAGTATTCTTGGCAGTGATGTATTTGCTCAAGGGAAAACAACCACCAGAACACTGTGCAATTTTCCATATCGGGCGAGCACCATTGAGGTATTGTCCGGCGGTACCATGAGCACGGTGCAGGATTATCCCGGTCGTACCGGCTACTGGGATATTGGCGTACCGCCTTCCGGCCCTTTTGACAACTGGTCTTTCCGACTGGGTAACCGTTTGCTGGGCAACCGGGAAGAGGCGGCAGGATTGGAGATTACCTTCAACGGCCCAACCCTGAAATTTAACGGCGGTGCTCGTGTGGTGCTCGCCGGTGCTCCCATGGATGTCACCCTCAATGGAGCAGGAGTTCCTTTCTGGGAAACCATTGAAATATCTGCCGGCAGTACACTGAAAATCGGTAAGGCTGGCCAGGCCGGTGCCCGCAGTTATCTGTTAATTGCTGATGGTCTGGATTGCCCGGATTATTTGGGTTCGAAATCTACCTTTACACTGGGGCAGTTTGGTGGGCATGGGGGGCGGGCTTTGCGTACCGGTGATGTCCTTAGATTCTTCGGGGAAGATTCTGCTTCAACCATAACAAGCCTGCCCGATTCCCTGCGTCCGGCTATCAGCAATATCTGGGATATTCATGTGACCTGTGGCCCCCACGGTGCGCCGGATTTCTTTACTGAAAAAGATATTGAAACCTTCTTTGAGGCAGAGTGGGAGGTTCACTACAACTCCAGCCGTACCGGTGTTCGCCTGATTGGTCCCAGGCCGGAATGGGCACGCTCCGACGGTGGCGAAGCGGGTATGCATCCTTCAAATATCCACGATAACGCTTATGCCGTAGGTACCGTAGACTTTACCGGGGATATGCCGGTGATTCTGGGGGTGGATGGACCGTCCCTTGGTGGCTTTGTCTGCCCTGTGACTATTGTGGCCGCTGAACGCTGGAAGATCGGACAGTTAAAAGCGGGAGATAAAGTCCGCTTTTTACCTGTGTCTCTGGAAGCAGCGGTTGAACTGGAAAAGCAGCAGAACCAACTTCTGGAAAACCTGAAAGGCAATATTCAGCTGCCGGAAATTTCCGGTAGTACCAGCCCGATTTTGAAAACCATCAGTGAACAGGAAAACGGTGTGCAGGTGGTGTACCGGCCATCGGGGGATAAGTATCTGCTGGTGGAATATGGCCCGCTGGAGCTGGATATTACCCTGCGTTTTCGTGTTTATGCCCTTATGCTCTGGTTGCAGAAACAAAGTCTCAATGGCATTCGTGAGCTGACACCGGGCATTCGTTCCCTGCAGGTACACTACGACAGTCTGATAATATCTATTAATGAACTTCTTGAGGTTCTTGCCCAGGGGGAACGTGAACTGGCGGATAGTGAGAAACAGGAAGTTCCCTCCCGTATTGTTCATATACCCCTGTCCTGGGATGACGACGCATGTCGTCAGGCCATTGAAAAGTATATGCAGTCTGTTCGCTCTAATGCTCCCTGGTGCCCGAGTAACCTGGAATTTATTCGGCGTATTAACGGCCTGGAGTCTGTTGAAGAGGTTAAGAAAACCGTCTTTGATGCCAGTTATCTGGTGATGGGGCTGGGAGATGTTTACCTTGGCGCGCCTGTTGCAACGCCCCTTGATCCAAGACACCGTCTGGTGACTACAAAATATAATCCTGCCCGTACCTGGACGGCTGAAAACTCTGTTGGTATTGGTGGTTCATATCTATGTGTATATGGAATGGAGGGGCCGGGCGGTTACCAGTTTGTTGGGCGAACCCTGCAGATGTGGAACCGTTACCGGAAAACGGCAGAATTTGAGCAACCATGGCTGCTGCGCTTCTTTGACCAGATTCGCTTCTATGAAGTCAGCGCGGAAGAGCTGCAAACAATCAGGAAGGCATTTCCCCGTGGGCAATATCCTCTGAAGATTGAGCAGAGCACCTTTAACCTGAGTAACTATCAAGAGTTTCTGCAGGAGAACCGTGAATCCATAGAAGCTTTCACCCGTCAGCGGGAAAAGGCGTTTGATGACGAGCTGCAGCGCTGGATTGAAACCGGGCAGATTAATTTTGAAACTGACCAGGCCCTGACGGGTGAAGATGAGGTTGAAGATAGCCTTGAAAATCATCAAACAGCGGTAGAAAGCCATGTGGCCGGAAGTATCTGGAAAACCCTGGTTAAACCCGGAGATACAGTGGCAGAGGGGCAGCCTGTGGTGATACTGGAATCCATGAAAATGGAAATAGAAGTGGCTGCACCGGTTGCCGGTACAGTGGACTCACTGAATCGCCAGCAGGGTGAGCAGGTCAGTGCCGGTCAGCGCCTGCTGGTTCTGGACGAGGCGTAATTCCGGCAGGCTTTGACGGTTTCTGTCCCCGCCGGTATTCTGCCGGGGAATACATTCACTCCAGGTGGGGGCAGCATGATTGATAAGGCCGACTTTATTGGCACCGTAACCGGTAAATTGCAGGATCTGGTCGGCAGTGGCCCTGTCCAGCCTCTGAAAGAGGATCTGGAAAAGAATATCAAGGCTGTTCTGTCCAGTGCTTTCAGCAAAATGGAGCTGTTAACCCGGGAAGAATTTGAAACTCAGGTTGCAGTACTGCAGCGCACCCGGGAGATGGTGGAAGCTTTGGAAAAGAGGGTTGCGGAACTGGAGAAAGAGATTGAAGAACCCCAGCCGACAGGTGAGAGTCTGTTGAAGTAGAAGTAAGGGCAGTCTTAAGGCTGCCCTTCAGTTTTTACTGTTGCCCTTTAACGGCTTGTCGGTAGGGGCCATTGAGAAGACCCGAGTGCTGATTTCCTATGGCGATGGTGTTTGCCATATTAGAAACCTCGGGGGTCATATCAAAAGTGGAACCTATCATTTGCTGAACTGCTGCGGCAATCAGCATACCTGCTAAGCCACCACCGGAGTTATTCTGAGGGGAATGTTCGGCATAGGCAAGTCCATCCCATAATTGCTGACCTGTTTTCGTATCAACAAGTTTTAAGTGAGCCTTTACAATGGTGACCGAAGATACAATATTGTATTTTTGCCCCCACTCCTCTATCTGAACATAGAGGACAGCATCTGCCCCTATGTGTTCACGTATTTTATCCAAAGGGATAGAGTTCATCTCTGCAGGGGTCGGAAGCCCGTTCTCTTTCAAAAACTGGTCAATAACCGCAACAGGGAAAACATAATATCCTTTCTCAGCCAGTGGTTTGGTGATTGTAGACAGGTATATATATGGAGCATTTACCTCAACACTGTCATTCATTGGGGGGATGACAAGTATAGAGCGAGGCTTGTTATTCTTAAGGGCGGTGTAATCATACGGTTTTTGAGTTACACACCCTGTCAAAAAAATAGTCAGTACGGGCAGAATAAGTATTATTCGACGAATAAAGCTCATTACAGTTGTGCTCCTTTTTTCTGATTACGGAGCAGGGTGTCTACAAGAGCTTTTGATTCGGGGAACAGTTTTTTCTCTGTCATTAGAGCCTGATTGGCCTGCTGAATTTTTCCTGCAGAGGAATACAGCATGGCAAGGTGGATGTGAAGACCTGGTGGAACAGACTTTCCGGTATTCTCAGCTTGCTGGATATCCACAAGTAGTTTGTTGATTTGCTCATCTGCAGATGTTTCACCAGGCTCTGTGTACATAGTACGTATCTGCTCCTGGTAGTCTCCCCAGTAATAAAGATTGTTGTTTTTGTTCACACATGCTGTGAGCAGTAACGATGCCGATAATACGACGCTTAGATTTATTAGCTTGTACATAATTTACTTCTTAATATTATTTTTCTACCGTCCACATACCGTTATCAAGGTCAGCGGTCATGTTATTTACTGCTTCTTTTATAGCAAAATTTAGCACTTTACCGTTCAGTGTGGCGTCATAGCCTGCACTGCCACCAAAACCAACAACCTGACGATTGCTGAGTGCGTATTCACCAGCTCCCTGGGTGGCGTATACGATTTCGGATGTGAGAACATCGACAATATTGAGTGAGACTTGGGCGTATGCTGTCTGTTTTTTGCCTGCGCCTAAAATGCCGAATAGTTGCTTGTCTCCGGTGACCTTACGGCCGAACTCAGTCACATCACCAGTGATGATATAGCGAGCACCACTTAACTGTTGTTTTTGACCGCGAAGAGAGGCTTCATTACTGATATTGCTCATATTCGTGCGATCAACAACTTTAAAACGATTTGTTTGTTGCAGGTGGGTTTTTAAAATGGTTTTGGCCTGATTGCCTAAGCGGTCGCTGCCCGACGAGAACATTCCTTGCATGTAATTTGAACGATTATCAAACTGTCCTACAGCAAGTGTTGTTTTTATTCCCGCATATGGGGTGTTATGAGTTGTCACCTTTTGAGGGATAACTGTCTGGTGAGTCTCTGTAGCGCACCCGGGCAACAGTATTGCGGTCAGGACTGCAAAAGAAAGACTTTTCCCAATGGTGGGCATGTGCATAGTAAGTACCGTATATTTTGTATTGTAGTGTCGGTGGTTGCACTATATATCATGTCATGTTCGTGTATGTAATCCTATGTTGCTTCTATGGGGTTAGGATCCAGAAAATCGAATTGGACTCAACACTTTTGAGGATTTCGATAGTGCTTCTAAGAAAGCACAATGGAGTTTTTCGAATTTGCCACGATGCAGGCCCTTCCTTACGGAAGCCCAGTATTCATCAGCTTCGTTAATGGAAAGTGGAGACAAAAAGACTACACCGCTTCTTTATATTCAGGTTCCTGATGTACCCCGTGAGATACCTTATTGCCATCGCTGTCTACAGATACCATAACCACACGGTCAACATGGGTAATCACTTCATGGGTCATCTTGTTTCTGACCTGGCATTCCAGAATGATCAATGTTGTACCAATGTGCACCAAGTTGATGCCTATCTCTACAACATCCCCCAGGCTTCTTCATCAATCCAGCTCAAGACTGTCCCGCCAAACAACCGACTGGCGTGGTTCAGGTCTTCGTGCTTGATCATTTTGCGTGTGTAGAATTTCATTTTTCTTCCGTGTTGTGTGGACGTTCTGCCAAGCAATAGCATATTTCAGGCCAATGACGAAAAATCTTTTGATCCCAATCCATGAACCTGAAAATGCTGCCTATACTTGATGCCCTCAGGATTTTAGAAAATGAGAATAAGCAGTGCGGCCATTCAGGTTGGGTACCATAGTACTTTTTTGTGTCTGTGATCTTTTCTGTATTTGTAAATTGTGGTGTCTGTTCAGGGTTAGTGCTTTAGCTCTGGCCTTATTGTTTTTTCCTGTTAATGGGTTTTCAGCTTCAAAAACTGATGTTAAGAACCTTCCTTCTGCGTCTCCTCCTCCTCTTCTTGAATCTATTGAAAGGAGAGAAGGGGTGAATACTCCTTCCCAAAAAGAAAAAGGTGGAGATGTTGCCTCCAACCCTTTTGTAATGCTCGGTTTGCTGGGGGAAGAGAAAGTTGCTGAACATTTTCATCGCAGAATAGAAGTCGTGCCAGGCAGAGGATTGTGTATAGCCGATGCAGTATCTCTTCAGCATCCTGTCGCTGACTATCATGTTGCCGGGAAAAGGCTCTTGGCAAAAGTGGTTATTCCTTACTGGCAGGGAGAGCTGGATAAGCCCGGCAAAAGTGCAAAATTAAAAAATTATGAGAATCATGTAGAAAAAAACAGCAAGTCCAGTGATGGAAAGACACTGGAGGACAGACTCAAGAAATACAGGGGTATTGTTGATGGAAGTATCAGGGTAAAGGATCTTGATGATGTGGATCAGCTGCTTATTGCAGGGAGTACAGCGCCACTGATTATTTATTATCCCCTTGGTACGGGAACAACATTCCTGCCCATGAAAGTCATTGATAATGGGGAACAGGTTAATATCCATTATTACTCCCTGCAGGAGTTTCATTCGCGTCAAAAGAGAGCCGACTGGATATACCTGATTTACAGAGAAAGAGGGAAAGAACCTCACTATGACGCTATGGTTTCTTCTTCCAGCCGAAAGCGCAGCCCTGCATATCATGAACTTGAAGATACCCTGTTTAACACTCCTCAAACCCTGAATCAATTGATGCAGATAAAGCAGTTCTATCTGGAAATGGGAGATATGAATCTTGAAGAGTCCGACAGGCGTGATCTTTTTCAGTTACTGGACGACCAGATAGCAGCACACACACCACAACTCACACCAGTACCAGAAACAGCAGAGCAAAAGGCCGCTGTCAGTCATTTGCCAAATCCCAATACTGAATCTGTACAAAAGGAACAGACTGTTCCGGTTCCAGCTTCTACTCCAGTTACTGTCTCGCATCCTGCTGCTGAGCCAACTTCAGTTTCTGCCCCTTTGCCTGAAGGCAAGCCCGCTCCAACACCCGCAGGCAAGCCTGCTTTAACAATTATGGTGTTAACATCGCAGGAAAGCTCGCAAGTGCTCAGTAACCCTCAACAGCAGTCAGGACAAAAAGGAGGAAAGCAGAGACGAAAGGAAATAAAGCAGGCTGAACGGGACCGGGCGGAAAAAGAGAAGATATTTATTGAAAGAGACAGGGTGAGGGAAAAAGAAAGAGAATATAAAGAAGATCAGAAGAAGTTAAGAGAAGCCGCACTGAGAAGTATTGAGGAAGCGAGTAAAGAAGCCACCACAGGCTTGAAAACTGCTCAAGTTCCCCCGTTAGTCAAGGCTGCTCACCAGCCCGACAAACCGTTATCAAAAAGAGTGTATAAAAGGCAGCAGCGCCAGGTCAGATCTTTTTCCCAAAATCAGGAAAAATCAAAAAATACTGCCCTGACTTCACATAAAACCTCTGCCCTGAAGGTGAGTCCCGAGCCTCCTGGTACGAGAGTAAAAAAAATCACCAGCCCTCCTGTGGCAACGTATACAAGAGCGGATACGAAAGAAGCTGTTACGCCATCTGAGCCTGTAACAGAGCCGGACCCAGCCAGGTCTGAAATAATAAAAGATTCTTCAGGGCAGATGACGGAAACATTAACAGAGCCTGTTAAAGGAGATATTGTCAAAAAAGATATTGTTGAAGAGGAGCAGGTTAAAGAGGAGCAGGTTAAAGAGGAAGTTGCTGCTGTCATAGGCTCCTCCCCGGAACCCTCTTTCAACCCACTTACTTCTAAAACTAAAGGCCGAAGAAAAAAAGGCAATAGCAGAAAGGTAAACAAGGGCGAAGAGTTGAAGACGGGAGTCGTACAGGCAGAGCCCCCACAGCAAGAGTCTCCACAGCAAGAGGGAGCAAAAGCCGCCGGGGAAAGTCCGGGAGAGTTCTGGGATAATGTTATCCGGCAATGGATGAATTGTGTCCGCGATATTCACAAACTGGAAAAAGATGATCACGCTCTTGCCCATTTTGTGTTTTACCTGGCAGACCTTTTTGATATTCAAGATAAGGTTTACTGGAAGAAAGTTATTGAACCGAAGACCATTGAAGCGATAAATCGCTTTATCAATGAACTGGAGACATTAATAAAAAATCCCGTTGTTCGTCTGAATGTGAACTGGGTGCGCTTTGATATTTTAAATACCTTAACCGGTTCAACCATGCGTACGCAGCATACTCAATTAACATCGAAAGCTGATATTGAAAGTAGAAAAATATGGGAGGAGAAGCAGGAAAAAATACAAGTAAGCTATAACGCTTTATTCAAATCCTGGACGAACGAAGAGAATTCTTCAGACATTAAGGCATCTTTCTATCGGACAGGTGTTTTACAGCAGGCAATGAAATTCTCTGACAAAAGCCAGACATTGCTGGAAACAATGCGTCAGATATTTGAGCAGCAAGTGAATCTTCCAGAACAAAGGAAACCATGGGCCCCCGTACGTTCTCTTCTAGCCCTGCAGATGAAGGGTGTTGGCGTGCGAATGATAAATCCTGATGGTTCTGTAACTCTGGCATGGGAGCCTGCTGTGGGTAGCACGCCAATATTGAACCTGGGTTATGATCAGCGTGGCCTGTTAGAGCAGACCGGAGATTCTCAGTTTGCGGCTGCTTCTTTGTATACAGAGCCTTCCCATGAAGCGCATCCAGAGCAGGAAACTGCATTCCAGACTGCTGATCTCACCGATGAAATTAATCAGTCACTCGAACAACTGAAAATAAGCCAGCCTCTTGAGAAGGAAACCCTGGGTATAGAAGGGCTTACACAGCTTAATGAAAGAGTACCACCCCTGGGGCAGTTTCCGATAATGCCAGGGAGCAGTACGGCAGTACTGGGTGACACAAGTCTGTGGAAAGCCATGGTCACCATGAAAGGTACACAGGAGCACAGGGAGAATAAGCCTCCTCTTCTGACTTTTTCCGTTCCTGGCAAGAGTCATGAACAAACTATATTGATACAGCGTTTGGAAGTTGCGGCTACTTATGGCCGTCCGGAGGGCTGGCTACTGGCTGCATTGCTGGAGATTTCAACGATCACTGACCGGCATGTGAATTACTCGCTGTCGCCACTGAGAATAAACAGGGTACTCCGTCCTTTACGTCTGGCGGCGATTGCAGGCTACAGGGATGCAGTCCGAATGCTGGCAGAGATTTATACCTATTCTCCGGGTCTGTTTGACCCCGAAGGCTTACAGCGCATTTTCCGGAGAATGAAAGAGAATGAACGTCCTTTTCCTGAAATGTGTGTTGTTTACGGGGGAAAAAAAGTCTGCAGTTACAAACAGGATCCATATCTTGATCAAGTTATAACTGTGCTGGAGGAGAATAACAGCAGGGAAAAGTTACAGAAGATATTGAACCAGGCCGGTCAAAAAGTCGGGATAAAAACGGATACCGGGCAGCCCGATCAGGTAATTATTGAAACCCTGAAAAACACTGTAAAACAGAGTGATGGCAGTCATGCGTACATTGTACGACTGGCCCGGGAATATGTATTGCTGGTGAATCTTGCGGCAGTGCAACAAGGGTTCAAAATGTCCGGAGACATGACCAGGTATTTCCTGAGTGCGGGCACTGTTGCCCGGGCCATGTTAAGTGATTCCAATATCCAGACTGTTAAAACCTGGACAGCCGTCAGAACCCCGGAAAATATGGGAGGTTTTGACAGCCAGGAACAGAAAAGCCAAGACTGGGCGAAAGTTGTAACGACCCAGGCCAGCCTTTCACCGGAGCCTCTTTCATGGATGATTACTCTTCTCAATGAACGGTTATCACGGAACCTTCCTGTTCCAATGGATTTAGTGGATGCCTGCATGGATCAGGTACGGACTCGCTCTCTAACCCTGCGCACCTGCGATGAGCGGATGTTAATCTCAGAAATAGTGGAAACAAGTGTATTACAGGGAAATGAACAGGCTCTTCTCAGGTTATGGCGTTATTTATCCCATAATATGGGGGGGGAACATGATCCTCGTATACTGGCCGTTCTTACCCCGTTAATCAGACTGAAATCTGTTGAAGCCCTCATTGGCAGCCATCTGGTTTTCCCGGCCAGCGAAAATGCTTTTCCTTCAATAGCCATGCTGTTGAACAGAGCCTCCGAAAGTAAGGAGAACTTCAGGCGGTCACTGCATTTGTTAAAGCAATTGCAGACCCAGAGTTTAAATATGTATGTTATCAAAGAGGCTATTCAGGCAGAAAACCTGATGATAGCCATGTCGGTCCCCGCAGACTGGAAAGCCCGTTCTGACAATGTGTTACCTGAAGTTGTCCCGGGCCTTGAGACCTGCAGGCTTGGCAAGGATGAGTTGACGTTTATGTCCAGACTTATCCATGGAGAAATTACGCTGGAAGCTGACTCCGTGTGGGATTTATGGAAAGCCAATTTTCCTCATCTGGAACAGAATACCCAGGATCTTGCCGCACTGGACCTCCATCAGATTATTAAGCCTTTATTGTCGGGAAATAAGTTAAATCTGGCAGCTTCGATAGAACAGCGAAAGTCAGTCTGGTTTCTGCTTCTTACTAAAGCCTTGAAGGGGGATGTGGAAGCTCTGTTTCTGTCGGCTGTTATAGCTGCGTCTTTTTGGGATTCTCCTCCCGCGCCGGATAAGCAGGGCTGGCCATGGATATCCCTTGTTGTATCCCCGCTGCTGCAAATATCAGCCTCACATCCCCAGGCTCGAATTATGTTGAGAGACACAATTCTGGCAAGGCGTAACCGGAGCCAGTTTTCTCTTTTGCTGTTACGGATGGTGTTTCATGAAAAAGGGGGCGGGAAATACCAGAACTATCGCTTCAGTCGTGATCCAATAACACCCGTTGAAATACAGGGGGACCAGAAAGAGTGGGAGCTACTCAGGGAGTGGCTGACAGATAAAAAACACTGGTCTGGTAAATCTCTGGTGGCCGCTGTACTGGCTATGGAGCACGATGTTGTAAAAAAAGATCCCACGATTGAGGCATATGAATATCCACTTGATGGAGAAATGGCTTCCAGGAGAGAGCTGAACCAGCAGCTTGCGTTATCGGCAAAGATGCTGATGAGAAGAACTCTTCTGGAAATTGCTTTGCAGAAAATGGGCAGAAACACAAATAAACAGGAAGAGACAGTCAACAGTAAGGAAGTAACAGATATTTATAAGGCGATCATACACCTGAGTCGAATGGGTACCCAGGACGCCGTGATAACAAGAGAAATGGCGGGGGTGGGAAGCGCCGATTCGATGCTGCTCTTTAATCAGGGATTGCTGGACTTGTGGGAGCTTGGCAGGGAGGTATTTCCAGGTAAGGCGGGAGTGGAAACAAGCCTTATGGCAAGCGCTTCAGCCCTGTTTCTTTCTCCGGAATATATGTGGAGAATTGTTAGTGCATTTAAAGTTTATCCCGATGCCTTTCCTTTCTTCAGCGAGCGTGTGCGTATTGTTGAGAATTTTAAACGTCAGTGGATGCCGTTAAATGAATCGACCGCGCATCTTCCTGTGCCATCTGACCGATTTGGCCTCAAAATGAAAAAGCAGAAGCTGAATCCCGTCCAGCGCGCGGAGGCCATGCGTATTGCGGTTAAAAACATAAGGGGAGCTATCCGTAAGACCGAATATATACCAGTGAATGACTGGGTATTTGCAGATTCCGGTTTAGATACAGAGGAAAATCCTCTGGAGGAAGATACTGCCAGTGTACAAAGCGCGCTGAAAATGAAACTCGCAGCTCTTGAATCGGAAGAGGGAGAAAATGACATTGCGGCTATCGCCGAACTGCAATACCAGCTGGCGCTCACCTGTTTTGGCGTAACAGAAAATTCTCCCTCCGGAGCACTGTTTCACCAGCAGATTCCGGCGGACAACCTTGCCCAGGGGGAGGCTTTACTGGCCCAGTGCTCAGAGGCGGGAATGATTGACTGTAAGTTATTGCAGATTTCCCTGGTCGCCGCAAAAAAGCTGACTGAAGCAGAGAATTCGCTTTCAAAACCCGGTCCGGAGCTGACTCAACAGGTTATTCTGCCATTAATGCGGCTGGCAGATAACAGCTACATGGCCGCCGAGCTACTGGCCAGAATTTTGCCCGTATATGGCAGCCATCATGTTCATTCCGGGTTGTATATACCTTTCCTTATCAGGCTGTTTTTGTCGTGGGGAGAGCGGCTTAAGCCTCCCGCATTTTACTTTGACAGTCAGGTTTACGCTTCTTTCAAAAGTCAGCCTCTATCGTTCTTAAGAGTGTTGGCGGGGGGCTATGAAGTACCCTGGAATCCCAGAGACTCAAAGCAGCAGTTATGGAGTATCGCCGCAGATATTCTGGCCACACACAACCAGCTTAATAAAGAGGAAGTGGTCGATTTATCCAGAAGAATGAATAAATTCCAGGAGAAGGATGAACACTGCGAAGACAGTGGATTGAGAGCCCTGCTCACAGTACTTATGCATAACCAGTCTAAAGGGTACCAGAGCTTAAAGGAGAGCATTCACTTCGTAATTCAAAGATTGCCAGAAACTCCATCTGAAAGAACGGTCATTAACAACATAAAGTTGGAAAATACGTCACGCTATCCACTGAGTGTCCACAGCAATGACGTGGAATTATCCCTGTTGTATGCAATGGAGAAGATGAATTCTGGGGCGCTAAAACGAGTCGAAGCGAGAGCTATAGAGTCCTTCCATCTGAAAGATATGTCTATGAACAACGCTGCGGCTGCAGTTCTTCCCGTGGAGCTTATGGCACGGAGTGGCATGCTGTATCGTGATGCGGAATCTTTGAAAAGACTTGCCAGTCTTTACCTGGACAGCCTTGATGAAGATGAACCCATTCCGTTTGCTGAAGAGAAAGCTGCACTGCTTCGGAAGCTGGCTGATGACTGGGGAGACGGGGACAGGGACTCTGACAGCGATACCACTGAGAGCCTGGTTGAGAGACTGGAAGAGCTTCAAATAAATAATTCTGAACCGGATGACAGAAGGAATGGAGAACAAGACGACAACCCGGTTCTTGAGCAGGATATACCCACCAGAAATATAGAGAAATGGCTTCATTCCAAAAAACTTGAACTCGCAGAAAAACTGTTTACGCAGGCCATAAAGGAAGTGAGCCAGACAATTCAGAGCACATCTGACCATATGGGTATTTTGCAGATTCAATGGCCAACGACCGCTGATCGCCGTAATCAGGTGTTAAAGCAACTGGAGTTGTCATCGCAGCTTGGTAATGGTCAGGCAGATCTGGCTCTGGCAATGATTGCAGAAGCTGAACATGATTTTTCCAGGGATGAGCCCGGAAAACTTTCACCTGAACGGGCCGGTTTGGTTGTACAGAGGGTACGGCAGGCCCTGAGACGTGGCCAGGTTCAGGCTATGAACTGGCTCTGGGATATGATGGTTGACAATATTGCCTTGTCTGATACAGCCGGTTATCTCGCCCTTGTTCGGGAAGGAATAAAGGTGATAAAGGAGCCTGATGGGTTTCTGCTGGAGTTAAGGTATCGGCCAGAACAGGGAGAAGAACATATTTATACAGTCCATCCCCATGGGATTCCAGTGGTGGAAGGGCGTTCTATCCTGACGAGTCTGCTCTGTATTCTGGGTGACACTGGGTCAGACAGAAGCAAAGCCCAGGAACTGGATAAATTGCGCACTCAGCTGAAAAGTGAAGATAAAATACACGATCAGTTGCTGGCATCAGTGATTCGGCAACTTGATCCAGATGTTATTCCTCCCCAGGAGAATATCTCCGATGTTATGCATGATGAGTTGTTGTTAAAAACATACCGGGATATCGGGCATATTTCTGGCCCATGGAATGTTCTGTGGAAAAGTAAGGATGAATTAAAAAGAAAAGCAGAATTAAGTAGAAATGATGAAGGCCAGTTGGTTGAATTGCTGCTGGCCAGCAAACAGGATGAGATTTTTGTTGCCCTGATCAAATACTGGCTGAACGTTCTTCAGCAAAGAATGGTTATTTCGCCGGGAAAAATAACGGAAGCACTTATACAGGAAGCCGCTGATACCGGAGCACTTAATCATTTTAAGAGCGCTGTTGCCTTCTCCCGGTTGCTTTATAAAAACAGGGAAAAGCTTATCCAGAAAAAGATTATCAGTGAACAGGATATTCACCGATGGTTAAAGATACTGCTGTGGCGAGCTATGGAGCAGGACAGTGCTGATGCCCCTGACTTATGGCATAAATGGTTTCATGATGTAGATGAAATGGCGGATATTGCCGTTCATCGTTATTTATTCCAGCTGGAGAGTCCACAAACAGAACCTGAGACCCGATTGCGAATAATAAAAAAGCTTATCGGTATTTTAAAAAGGGGAAAAAGGCCGGAGTTGGTGGATTTGGTCAGACCCTATATGGAACGCCAGAATCTGGCCGCTTTGTCGATGAAAGAGCTTGAGAGTATCGATAAGGTTTTTGGAACTGAGATTCTAAACAAGCAGTTGTTGAAAGCACTGTCGGACTGGTTACAACAGCATAACCTTGCCCAGCCCGATGATGACTTCAGTGAGCTTATCCTGATATTTGAGGAAAGACATAAACAACGTCGGGAGTGGTTGCACTGTTTTAATGAACTGAGCACAACCTCTGCCTATACCCGCGCAAAAAAAGAAGCAAAGCTGGCGCTGGGGCATTTGTTTGCTCATTTTGGTTTGTGGATTACAGGAAACGGTAAATTTCTTTCCGGACAATCCCTGGAGTTTTTGACTCCGAAGTTCCAAAACAAAGTGCTGTCCCTTTATCAAGCGGCTTATGATCTTGGTTACAACATCGTCGGGCAGAACCTTTCTATTGCCCATGAGGACAGACTGTCTGAAAGCATTGATCCGGGAACCGGGCTGGTTTCACAGGAGTGGCTGGAGAAGGTTCTGATTCCTTTGTCCCAGGCCGCGGAAGATTCTGTTGTTGCCAGAAGGCGGCTTAGCCATCACTTGCTTTCTTATCCGGATCTCAGGCATTTGCCTTATCTGGTCAGGTTACACAGTGTGGCCGCCCATGAAAGAAAAACAGCAAGGACAAAATTCTGCGGGGAGCTTGAAGACAGGGATAACCCCTTGTTAAAGGCAGAGCTCGCTGATATTCCCGAACATCTTGCGAATATACTGCAGGCAGATATTGAATCCCTTAAGGATACAGAATTAGGTCGTTTGATACTTTCCCACATTTTTTTGGATGATTGGAGCAAGAAGCCCGAAGCTGCCGTTGTACATACCCGCTATGCGGACCTATATATAGAGGGAACGAGGAGCCGTAAATGGAAGAGAGACTGGGAATATGTTGACCTGCTCAGGCTCTGGAATGATAGCGATATGTTTGACAGTAACCGTAAAAGGGATGTTGAAGCACTTTATACATGGCCAGGCAGCAACGCGGACCCAGTTCGAGAAAAATTGCAGAAAGTATCGAAAAAACCATCAGAAAAAATAGATATGAAGCTTATGGCCAATGGCAGCATATCGGTAAAAACCTATGAGCAGATGCTGCTGGATATGGAAAAAATCGTTCTGAAAGGATTTGGTCTGCCTGAAAATACAGGGCATAACAGTTTGCTGCCGGTCCAACTGTTACTGATGACTAATACTGGCTACATGCATACCCATGACATGCTTTTTTACGGCAAGCATTATCTTGATGCGTCACGACGTCCTGAATCGACTATTTCTATGGCAGAAGAAAAGGGGGTATTCCTATTGAAAAAGGCTGTGGATCTGGGAATGATGAATGCCTGCACAGTTCTGGCCGAGCACTGGGCGCATACAAGACCGGAGCATAGCCAGGCATTACTCCGGTTCAGGGATGAGGTTGATAGGCTGATAAAAGAAGCACGTACAGCGCAATAGAGCCTGCTGAGTTTTCTTATAAAATTTCAACAGGCTTACTACGGGGTTTAAAGCGTTGCTGCCAGTTCACTGGCCAGGCGTATGGCCCGCTTGGCGTCCAACTCTCCGGCATGTTCGGCACCGCCGACAAGATGCAGTTTATAGGGTTTTTTACCACTGATGTTTAGCTGGTTGTATAAGTCATTGTTACTGACCTGCCCTGTACACAGAATGATGTCGTCTACCTCAAGGACCCTCTGCTCAACCGGTAAATTCTTGCCGTTGCTGATAGAAATATGCAGTCCATGGTCATCTATCCTGTCGTAAGAAACACCGCCGATGGTTTCCACCTTCTTCATTTTTACAACGGCCCGGTGTACCCACCCTGTGGTTTTGTTCAGGCTCTTGCCGAATGCAGAGGTTTTGCGTTGAAGCATATAAATCTTGCGAGGTGAAGGATCTATTTCCGGCGGAACCAGTCCACCACGGCGTTCATTGGTGATATCAATGCCCCATTCTTTCATCCAGGCATGTTTATCCAGGGTCAGGGAATCGCCCTGATGGGAGAGGTATTCACACATATCATAGCCAATGCCCCCCGCACCGAGGATGGCCACCCTTTTGCCCAGATTCAGTCGATTTTGGAGGACATCCTGGTAGGTTTTCACTTTTACGTGACCAATGCCGGGGATATTCGGTACCCGTGGCTGTACGCCGCTGGCAACAACGATAACATCGAATCCTTCGGTTTTAAGCTGTTCCTGGGTGACTCGGGTGTTGAGTCTGAGGTCAATATTTTGCAGCTCCAGCTGCTTCAGGTAGTAGCGAATAGTTTCCCGAAACTCCTCTTTGCCGGGAATCATACAGGCGTAGTTGAACTGGCCGCCAATTTCGTCCCTGGCTTCAAAAAGGGTCACCCTGTGCCCTCGCTGGGCGGCAACTGTCGCACAGGCAAGGCCCGCAGGTCCGGCACCGATAACCGCGGTTCTGCGGGGTGTTGTTACCGGTAAATAAAGCAGCCTGGTTTCGTTGGCTGCTCTTGGATTAACCAGGCAGCTGGCTCGTTTGCCTTCAAAACCGTGGTCGAGACAGGCCTGGTTACAGGCTATGCAGGTGTTGATTTCGTCACTGCGGCCGGTAGCTGCTTTATTCACCCATTCCGGGTCTGCCAGGAATGGCCGTGCCAGGGATACCATATCCGCAGTATTGTCGGACAGCAGCTGTTCGGCGGTGTCCGGCATATTGATGCGATTGGAAGCGACAACCGGAATCTTGACGGCCTGCTTAACCTTTGCGGTGACTTCAGCAAATGCTGCCCTGGGTACAGAGGTGACAATGGTAGGAATACGGGCTTCATGCCAGCCAATACCTGTGTTCAGTAAAGTAACGCCACAACCCTCAAGGGCTTTGGCCAGGGTGATAACCTCTTCAATGGTTGATCCACCTTCAACCAGGTCCAGCATGGACAGGCGGAACATAATAATAAAGTCGTTACCAACCGCTTCCCGAATTCTGCGTACTACCTGCAGAGGAAAGCGGATACGGTTTTCGTAGGAGCCACCCCATTCATCGGTACGGTGATTGGTGCGTTTGTTGATCATTTGGCAGATGAAGTAACCCTCTGAACCCATAATTTCAACACCATCGTATCCCGCCTTCCGGGCCAGCCAGGCACAGCGAACATAGTCGTCTATGGTTTTCCAGATACCTTTATTGCTCAGCTCTTTGGGTTTGAATATAGAGATAGGGGATTTCACAGCTGAAGGGGCGACATTGAACGGTGTATATCCGTAACGACCGGCGTGAAGAATTTGCAGAAGGATTTTACCGTTCGCCTGATGTACGGCACTGGTCACTTTTTTATGAAAAGGCACCTGCCAGTTGGCGATAAGTTTGGAACCAAAAGGCAGTAAATCACCGGCCCGGTTTGGTGAGAAACCTCCGGTCACCAGAAGCCCAGCTCCACCCCTGGCCCGTTCGGCAAAGTATTCCGCCATTTCACTGAAGTGCCAGGGACGGTCCTCCAGGCCAACATGCATGGAACCCATCATCACCCGGTTTTTCAGGATGGTAAAGCCAAGATCCAAAGGTTCCATCAGGTGCGGATAGGGGCTGGTTGTCGTCATCTGGCATCGCCTTTAATTATTGTCGTTTGAATATAGTGGGCAGCCGATGGTTGGTAAATGACCTGAATAGGCAAGTAACTGATTAAAAATGACAGGAATAGCGTTTAAAAAGAAAAAGACTTTCCAGTCTTAGAGACTGGAAAGTCTTTATGGGCACTGCCTGAATGGAAGATGACTTTTTTGCTCTGTTACCCTCTGTGCCAGGTATGAAATCTGGCCAGCCATTTCATGGCTTTTTCCGGAACGTGGGCTTTTTTCCATTCTCCCGCCACATATTTATTGGTCTCTGAAAGGGTCGGGTAAATATGAATGGTGCCGAGAATTTTATTCAGTCCAAGGCCATGTTTCATGGCGGTGATATATTCGGTAATCAGTTCGCCGGCATGGTAACCGACAATAGTGCAGCCAAGGATTTTATCCTTTCCGGGCACGGTTAATACTTTGATAAACCCTTTGGCTTCGCTGTCAGCCAGGGCGCGATCAAGCTCATCAATACCAAAGCGGGTCACTTCGTACTCAATACCCTGCTCTCTGGCTTCCTGTTCATTCAACCCGACCCGGGCAACTTCTGGATCAATAAAGGTTGCCCAGGGCATAACTGAGTAATCAACCTTGAACTTTTTGAACCGGCCAAACAAGGCGTTCACCGCAGCATACCAGGCCTGGTGGGCAGCTGCGTGGGTAAACTGGTAAGGACCGGCAACATCTCCGCAGGCGTAGATGTTGGGGTATTTGGTCTGCAGGTACTCATTCACCGTAACTGTGCCATTAGGGTTGGTTTCCAGATCCAGGTGTTCCATGCCCAGTGATGATGTATTAGCTTTACGGCCCAAAGCGAGAAGAACAACATCGAAGTCTATCTCAACGGTGCTGCCGTTATGTTCAGCCTCCAGCCACTGTCGTTCGATTGTTTTATGGAACGCTACCGCATGATGATTGATTCGCAGGTCGATACCATCTTTGCGGAACTGTTCCATAACCACTTCTGCAACGTCTTTATCTTCCCTGGGAAGAATCCGGGCAGAACGATCTACCTGAGTGACCTGAATGCCCAGACGACAGAAGGCTTGAGCCAGCTCTGAGCCAATGGGGCCACCACCCAGAACCAGCAGACGCTGTGGCTTTTCCCGTATGTGCCAGATGGTATCTGAGGTGTAGTAATTGATCTCTTCTATACCGGGAATAGGTGGAACAAAGGGCTGGCCACCGCTGGCAATAATAATATTCTTGGCCTTGATAACTGTATCGCCGGTTTTGACTTCCCAGGGAGAGAGCAGGGTCGCTGTGCCCTGGACACAGTCAACACCCAGGCCGGTGTAGCGTTCAACAGAGTCGTGGGGTTCTACCTGTTTGATAACAGACTGCACACGTTCCATAACTGCAGGGAAGTTAATCTCCCCTTGAACATTATCAATACCAAATTCACCGGCCCTGTGCAGGTAATGGTTTATACGGGAAGAGCGGATCAGGGCTTTGCTGGGCACGCAGCCGGTGTTCAGGCAGTCACCGCCCATTTTGTGTTTCTCAATCAGGGTGACTTTGGCTTTTACCGCAGCCGCGATATAGGCGCTCACAAGCCCGCCAGAACCGGCACCAATAACCGCCAGGTTGGTATCAAACGACTTTGGCTTGTCAAAACCTTTATAAACCTTGCGAGCCTGAAACATGGCCATAATTCTCCGGGCAATCCATGGGAAAGCCGCCAGTAACAGGAAGGAGAGAATCAGACCGGGGGTGGCGATGCCTTTAAGGGAGAGCTGATCCACCTTTCCAAGTTCCGCGCCCGCATTAACATAAACGGCAGTACCCGCCAGCATGCCCAGCTGGCTGACCCAGTAATAGGTGCGAACCGGTATTCTGGTCAGGCCCATTACCAGGTTAATGACCATAAATGGCACAGCAGGAATCAGGCGCAGGCTGAACAGGTAGAAGGCACCGTCTTTTTCTACGCCGTCGTTTACTGTTTTGAGGTAACTGCCAAACTTGTTCTGCACCCAGTCCCGAAGCAGTGTCCGGGACGCCAGCATGGCCAGGGTCGCGCCAATAGTACTGGCGAACGAGATAATAATCAGTCCCTCAACCAGTCCGAACAGTGCTCCTCCAAGCAGGGTCATAATCGCGGCGATGGGCAGGGACAGGGCCGTTACCGCGACATAGGCGATAAAAAAGACCGAGGCCGTAAGCAGGGGGCTGGTTTCCTTCAGGTTGCTGAAAAAATCGAAGGTCAGGTACTGGGAGAGGCCCAGCCCATAAAATATGGCAATGGCACCGACAATAGCTCCTACGATAAGAATTTTGTTAAAACGCATGAATACCCTCGATCTGTGCTTCTTATGTCAATGGATACGAGCGGTATGGGCCTGTGGATTCAGCCATTATCTCTGGAAATGGAAGATATAAGGGTCAAATTCATTTACTTCCATATAATTATTCAGGAGTTCCAGAGGGGACATCTGCCTGCCGGGGGCCGGTACCAGTTTGACAACATGTGATGCCATATCATCATGAATATACCAGTTACTGCCCTGGCGTACAGCGGTTATATAATGGCCGGACGTAATATGGGAGCCATGGTGCATAATCACAGCATCCAGGTTCATACGCACAGACTTCACCACCCCAGTTTTGAGGTTATGCACAGGGAGATTGATAACACCGCCCCCCGTCAGCAGATGTCGTGATATTCTCCGAAGCTTGGCCTGGTCACCGGCATGGCCAAAGATTTTGGCCTGAAGGCTGACTTCTCGAAGCTGGGCAGGGTTTTTATGGCCAATCATGGGAGTTCTGTATGGTGTGAAGTTTCCTCCATATTGTCTTACATGGACGTCTGTTACATCCATATCGCGGGCATCTTTCGGGGACAGATATATCTTGTTGTTGTCGCTGATCTTCTCTTTCGTCAGGTGCCACTTATTGAGCAGGCTGTCATAGTTTTTGATCTTCCTGCTTCTTACCAGATTGGCCGGAGGCAGGGAAATTCTCAGACAGTCGCTGGGGTAGGTATCCCATCTCTCTTTTTGATAAGGTCTGTTGTTGATGTGGTATTTGTAGTCATAGCCTTCAACAATGGCTCTTCGCGGGTTGCCCGTCAGCCCGAATGCGCAGGACAGGCCGACTATCAGTTCATCAGGGTCCTGCTGGTCCAGGTACTTCATGCCCGAGCTGTTGAGAATATTCTGAAAGAGGTAAACCTCTGGTGCTTTTTGCCCGAACTCCAGAGCGTTGATATAGAAATCAATCTGTTGTTTGCTCAGTTGTGAGTTGATTAGCGGGTTGTTACCGGCCCTTTTCATAGTGCGTATAAGCGTGGTGAATGATTTTCTCAATCTTTCATGGGCGTTTTTCTGGTCACTATCATTCAAACTGGCGGACATATGAAAGCGGTCGTTTTCTATATCTTTGAGGTCGCTTTCCTGCAGAGTGTGGGTGAAGTAAGCAAGGGTTGAATTAAAAAAGCAGTTATTTCCGATATGGTTAAGAGTTGGTTGTGACTGTTCCGTTGCTTCGTACAACTGTTCACTGGGAATATGGGCATTTATGGCTTTTACCAGTTTGTTCTCCATCATAAGCATTTCGGCGGGGGTACTGGTATTAAATGAGGGTTTGTTTGCCGGGAATCCGGGGTGATCGTGATCTCCATCATTCCAGCCCAGGCCAAAACCTCCACCCATCCGGGGCAGACCGAACCAGCCAAGCGCTCCACCGCCTGCAAGAGAGGCGACCTCCGGGCGAAGCCCCAGAATGGACATACCTGTTTTCAGCAGGCTGTTGGCAACCAGCCAGGTGATACCGTAGGGCACCAGAGAGGCGAGATCACTCTGCCACTCTTCAAGGACAGAAATCAGTGGTGCCACCGGTGTCGGCAGGGTTTGAGGAATACTGCGCTGGTCTTTAGAACGGGAGTAGAGCAGCAGTCCTGTGTTATTAGCAGGGAGATTAAATGCGTTGAGGCTGTTTGGATTTCCTAAAGGCCATGCCAGAGTCATGGCGCAAAGGGACGGGTTCTTACAGGGGGGCAGACCGACAATATACCTTTCACCAAGTGTCCGGCCAGTTGTGGGAAGAAGGGGGGCAGTGTCCTGATCCGGCTGGAAGCGCATAAAAGTATTGTTTACCGATTCCTTACCTGAGAGAAGCGTGCCTGTTTCGCACTGTCCGGCGGCCATCGACCTTTCCATCAGGCAGGCAAGAACATTATTAACAGCCTGCAGGCCAGATGGTTGAAGCAGTGACAGGAGCGCGGGAGCTTTCTGATACTTGCTTTGGGTTTTCAGCATCTGCCCCCAGTGGGGGATTTCAATATGAACGGATTTCTGGCTGGACAGACCAAGTATCAACATGGCAGGCGAGGAAAACGAAGGCCAGATGATTTCAAGTTGGTCACTGCTGAGGGCGATAAGCAGCCGGGCCAGTCGGGTAATGGGTGTTGTTGCCTTAAGGCCATCAAGGGGCAACCCGGTCAGCACTTCCGGAAGCATGGTAAAAACCAAAGCCTGATAGCCTTCCTGCGTCTGTGAAGTATGGAACTCCAGAAAGAAGCGTTCCGCAAGGGTTGGGTTATCAGCGATGGTTATCCTGTGCTGCTGAAAGCCCTGGAACTCTGAAAAGTTCTTCCAGGCCTGATACAGGTAGTAGGCCGGCAGAGCCAGGGTGGGCAGGCTGGAGACGGTTCTTGTCAGGAAGTTATTGCAGTCAAAGGCTTCCGGCATGCGCTTTATAGCGGCGGTGGCCAGGGCCAGGGCGGAGACCCGGATTAGCTGGGGAAGAAAGTAATACTGCTTGAAGCCAATTCCCTGTCCCTTTTTCCACATCAGCCAGCTGCCAGAGGCACCTTCCATATACCATGTCGGTCCCAACGCTGCTTCTTTGGCTGAGGCGGCGACCGGAGCCTGTTCTCCGGCAACAGGAGTACTGTCTGCGAAGACTACGGCCTCGGACCAGGCTTTTGGCAGCCATGGGCATATCAGCAGCAGTATCCGGATAACAGTTCGGGCAGATGGCATAGGGTTTCCTGTCAATCAGGGAAGCCTAAAAGTAGCAGGCTGCCTAACTCCGGTTCAGATAGGAGAGGAAAAAGTCCATAATAGAGAAGCTTGCGATTACCTGCGGTGAAACCTTCCGGCAGGATATGATAGTTAAAGGAGTCCCCAGTGAATCAGATCCAGCGCCCTTTCCCGTCAGCCCGTCCCCGGCGTATGCGCAGAGATGATTTTTCCCGGAGGCTGATGAGGGAAAACAGCCTTTCTGTCGACAACCTGATTTACCCTGTTTTTGTGCTTGAAGGTCAGATGACCCGTGAGGCCATCGCGTCCATGCCAGAAGTGGAACGCCTGAGCCTGGATGAGCTGCTGAAGGATGTAGAAGAGTGGGTTGAGCTTGGCATTCCCGCTATCGCGCTGTTCCCGGTGATCTCCGCTGACCAAAAGTGCCTGGAAGGCAAAGAAGCCTGGAACCCCGATGGTCTGGTTCCCCGTACTGTTCGGGCGCTGAAAAACCGTTATCCGGAGCTGGGTATTATCACTGATGTTGCTCTTGATCCTTACACCAGTCACGGACAGGATGGTGTTATCGATGAGAGCGGTTATGTCCTGAATGATGAAACCGTTGAAATCCTGATCAAACAGGCCCTCTGCCATGCTGAAGCCGGCGCGGATATTGTGGCACCGTCGGATATGATGGATGGCCGGGTTGGCGTAATTCGTGAGGCACTGGAAGAAAACGGTCACATATATACACGTATACTCTCGTATGCTGCCAAATATGCATCCAGTTATTACGGGCCTTTCCGGGATGCGGTAGGTTCCAGAACGAATCTGGGTAAGGGGAATAAATATACTTACCAGATGGACCCGGCCAACAGTGATGAAGCCCTACACGAAGTGGCCGCAGACCTTGCTGAAGGCGCAGATATGGTGATGGTAAAGCCGGGCATGCCTTACCTGGATATTGTTCGCCTGGTAAAAGACGGTTTTAAGGTACCGACTTTCGTGTACCAGGTCAGCGGTGAATACGCGATGCATATGGCCGCGGCGGATAATGGCTGGCTGGATGGCGACGCCGTGATGATGGAAAGCCTGACAGCTATGCGCAGGGCGGGTGCTGATGCGATTCTGACGTACTTCGCCCCCCGGGCTGCCCGTTTGATGAAGGGAGCCTGATAAAATCAACGGAATGGGGCAGCATGGAAAAAAAATTAGAGTCTGTGAGCGGGAGTATTATGGAAAAGTCAGCAGAGGCTGTAGAACGGGATATCGTGGAACCGGTTAAGCTCCTTACGGATTACAATAACCCTGATTACTATTTGAACCGTGAACTCAGTCATCTGCAGTTCAATATCAGGGTGCTTGATCAGGCTTTAAATGAAGAGCACCAGCTCCTTGAAAGGCTGCGTTTCCTGCTGATTTTTTCCAGTAACATGGATGAGTTTTTTGAGATTCGGGTATCCGGTCTCAAGCAGCAGATTGAATTTGCCCGGGAGCAGGTTGGTCTGGATGGTATGCGCCCGGAAGAGGTGCTGAAAGAAATCAGCCGGGTGACTCACCAGCAGGTTGAGAAGCAGTACAACATCTTGAATGAAGTACTGCTCCCCACTCTGCGAGAGCAGGGCATACGCTTTCTGCGCAGAAATGAGCTGACCGATGCCCAGAGAAGCTGGATTCGCACCTTCTTCTTCCAGGAAGTGATGCCGATTATCAGCCCTATCGGGCTGGACCCGGCTCACCCCTTCCCACGACTGGCCAACAAAATACTCAACTTTATTGTTCAGCTGGATGGTAAGGATGCTTTTGGCCGGGAAACCGGTATGGCTATTATTCCTGCTCCCCGTTCATTACCGCGCATTGTTCGTTTGCCCAGACATGTATGTAAAGGCGACGGAGATGATTATGTATTCCTGTCGTCCATTATCCACGCCCATGCGGAAGATCTGTTCCCGGGCATGAGAATTATGGGTTGTTACCAGTTCCGCCTGACCCGGAACAGTGACCTCAGCCTGGAAGACGACGATGTTGAAGATCTGGCAACGGCTCTGCAGGGTGAACTGCACTCCCGTCGTTACGGTGATGCCGTACGCCTGGAAGTGGTGGATAACTGTCCCCGTTATTTGTCCGACTTTCTGTTGAATCAGTTTGGCCTGACGGAAGATGAGCGTTACGAGATAAATGGCCCGGTCAACCTGACCCGGCTTATGGATGTCTGTGACAGTGACAATCATGCTGACCTGCGCTTTACACCCATAGTGCCCGGCTATCCCAAAGGGTTGCCGACCAAGAGTGACCGGCTGCTGGAAGCTATTCGCAAGCATGATGTTCTGCTGCTGCATCCGTTCCAGTCATTTACCCCTGTTGTGGATATGTTGCGCCAGTCGGCTAAAGATCCCCAGGTTCTTGCGATCAAGCAGACCCTTTACCGAACCGGTTCCCGCTCTCCCATGGTGGATGCGCTGGTGGACGCGGCCCGTCATGGTAAAGAAGTGACCGTTGTCGTAGAAATTCGGGCCCGCTTTGATGAGGAAGAGAACCTGATTCTCGCCCGTCGTTTGCAGGAAGCCGGAGCGGTAGTCGTGTATGGTGTGGTTGGCTATAAGTGTCACGCCAAGATGATGCTGGTGGTGCGTCGGGAAGGCCGTAAGGTTGAGCGTTATGCTCACCTCGGAACCGGTAACTATCACCAGGGTAATGCCCGCCTGTATACCGATTACAGTCTGTTGACCTGTGACCCGGCTATTACCAGCGATGTTCACAAGGTGTTCCAGCAGCTTACTGGCATGGGTAAGGCTCTGCGGGTGAAGAAGCTGTTCCATGCTCCGTTCACTTTGAAGAAAAACCTGATTGAGCTGATCGGTAAAGAAGCTGAACGTGCCCGCAATGGTGAGAAAGCCCACATCATAATCAAGGTGAACTCGGTGACAGAGCCGGTCACTATCAAAGCCCTTTACAAAGCCTCCCAGGCGGGCGTGAAGGTCGATATGGTGGTGCGTGGTATCTGTTGTCTGCAGCCGGGTATTCCCGGCCTTTCTGAGAATATCAAGGTACGTTCCATTGTGGGCCGCTTTCTGGAACATACCCGTGTCTTCTATTTCTACAATGGTGGCGAAGAGCAGGTTTACTGTGCCAGTGCGGATCTGATGATCCGTAATCTGGATAAGCGTGTGGAAACCTGTTTCCCCATCAGCAACAGCAAACTGGTTATCCGGATACGCAAGGAGCTGGAAGTTTATCTTACGGATAATACTCGCAGCTGGTCTCTGGGGGCTGAGGGCGTTTATACCAGGAACCGGCCGGTGCGTAATCAAAAAGAGCGTAATGCTCAGCAGTTCCTGAGGGAGACTCTGTCTAACTGATCAGGGTAGCGACAGCTGTCAGACAGTTGTTTCAACGGAAGAGTCTCCGCTATTTGGCGGGGGCTTTTTACCATGTGTTGCTGGAAATTCAGAAGCGGATGAAGGGGCTTCTTCCAAAGGTTGGTTCTCAGGGTACTTATCTTCTTTTGGCCGTGGAGGTGCAGGCTGGGGAAACAGATAGACCTGAAGTTCAGAATTTTCTGTGCACCACTCTTGATATATATCCGGAAGTCTTTGAAAACCCGCTTCTGAGGCTACAGCGCCCAGGCTTTTCAGCATTCTGCACTGGCCATCTGTTTTTTCAGGCATATATATGGGATTAAGGCCCGAAGATTTGTGCTGTGTCGCTTTTTCAGTCATCCAGCGTTTTAAAGCATTTGCATGAGATGGGGAGACTATTTTTACAAGCTCACTTCTTCCGTCATCTTCCACAATGGCCAGAATACATTCCAGGCGACGGAGAATATCTTCACATGGAATGGGGTTAACCGGGTTTTCCAGATGTACTATTTTTTCCCGAAAGCAGTCTTCCGGTGTTTTCCCCCCTGAAGGAAATTTGAGGGATAGCAGTATAGTTTTGGCTTTTTCCAGAATTCCGTGAGCGAAATAGTCGGTGGAAGTAAAGTGAACCTTTCTGTTTTGGAGAATCTTTTTTGCCTGGGAGACAGTCAATTGTTCAGGGAGGTTAGAAGAATATTTCTCTATAAATTTCCGGGCGCGGTTGATACCTGCCACCGCTGATTTTGAGAACTGTGCAGAACGTCCGGTGCTTCCTGGATTGCCGGAATTGTCGAGGGTAAGAAACTCATTACTGTCTGGAAGATTTAATATTTGAGTCCTTGATGAGTTTGCTGCCTGGGATGATGGGTTCATAGAGGTAAAATGTACCTTATCAGCGAAAACTTATGGCTTCCATAATATGCGTGCAGGAAACCCCTTCCTTTTCCTCCATATCGGCGATTGTCCGTGAAACCCGAATCAGCCTGTGCAGGCTGCGTCCGGAAAGGTGCAGTTTTGTGGCAGCTGTATCCAGAAGACTTTTTTCCTTATCCCCCAGCCCCGCGTTGTCCATCAGCTGGCTTGCGGGAAGATGGGCGTTCAGGCAGGTCTGTCTTTGCTGGATAAACCGTCTGGTTTGCAGAACCCGCTCTCTTATCTGTTCCGAGCCTTCCGGTGGTGTTGGTGTGGGGTCCAGCAGTGTTTTGATGGGTAGTCGTGAAACTTCTAACTTCATATCTATGCGATCCAGCAATGGTCCGGAGAGTTTACGCTGGTAGCGCTGGACCTGTTCCTGGGTGCAGCTACAGGTTTTCTCCTTATCCCCAAGAAAGCCGCAGGGGCAGGGGTTCATTGCGGCAATAAGCTGGAACCGGGCGGGAAAGGTGGTTTGTTGTTTGGAGCGGGAAATCAGGATTTCCCCTGACTCCATAGGTTGGCGAAGAATTTCCAGGCTGCGGCGGTCAAATTCCGGAAGTTCATCAAGGAACAGCACTCCTCTATGGGCCAGGCTGATCTCCCCCGGGCGAGGGTGGGAGCCTCCACCCGTAAGCGCGGCGCAGGAGGCAGTGTGATGGGGGGAACGCCAGGGTGGCTGCTTCCACTGGGGTAACTGCTGGCTTGAAAGTGAGTAAATACTTGCAACCTCTAGAGCCTGCTGCTCAGAGAGGGGCGGTAAAATGCCGGGCAGACAGCGGGCCAGCATGGTTTTACCCGTTCCCGGAGGGCCGCTGAGGAGCAGGCCATGGCCTCCGCAGGCGGCGATTTCCAGTGCTCTGCGGGCCTGGAAGTGGCCCTGAACGGCTGCGAAGTTTTCTCCGGTGGAGAGAGCTGGCTGTGGTTCGGGATGAAATGCCAAGACAGGCAAAGTCTGGGTGCCATTCAGGTGGGCTGTGGCTGAAAGCAGACTGCCCGCAGCAAATACAGAGGCTTTTGAGCACAGGCGGGCTTCATCAGTTGAACTGTCCGGAATCAGGATATACCTGCGGGCCTTTGTCGCGGCCATGACAGCGGGGAGAATCCCCGGAACAGCCCTGAGTTCACCGCTGAGGGAGAGTTCTCCCAGGCATTCATAGTTCTTCAGGCTGTGTGCAGGAAGTTGCCCGGAAGCCAGAAGTATTCCCAGGGCTATAGGCAGGTCAAAGCGTCCGCCTTCCTTAGGCAGATCCGCTGGGGCAAGGTTGACGGTTATTCTTCGGGCCGGGAACTCAAATCCCGCATTCAGCAGGGCGCTGCGAACCCTATCCTTACTTTCCCTCACGGCTGTTTCCGGCAGGCCGACAATATTAAGTGCAGGCAACCCGTTGGAGAGGTGGATTTCCACCTGAACCTCAGGGGCACTGATACCCAGGCGGGCTCGGGTATGAACAACGGCCAGTGACATAGAAAGACTGCTCCGGAATCTTGGGAGCGGCAAGTCTAGGCCGGGTAATGGTTATTCGCAGGGCAGGAATAATTTCATGGCAGGTGGTGTTCAGGGGCCGACTCAGCCCCACTATCAGGGGATTGCTAACCAGACATCCCAGAAAACCGGGTTAGGGACGTTTCTGAGCAGGCATGTCAGCAAAGTGGTGGTTGATATAAAAGCTCTGCTGGGTATGGCCCAGAAGCCGTTGCCCTATAATCCTCAGAGTCTTTCCAGTTACCAGTGCCAGCCAGCACCTGCGGTCACTTATATAACATTGCCGGTGGTTCAGCCCGGCGGACGTTCAGTTGCTTCACATATACCGACGACTGTTTATCTGGTATCTACTTATCCACCGCCGCCACAAAAATCTGTGTATCAGCGCCCTGTTTATCGGTTACCCCAGCCGACGTACCAGATAAGCACTTACCAGCAGTCGGCTCCCCTCCCTTACCAGCAGAAAACAAAGCAGGTTGTGCAAAACCAGTCCGCTACGCCTGAACAATTCAGGCAGGCGGTTAAGCCAGAGCATCAAAACATCCAGCCAGTAGATAAACCAAAGTCGTCTCCGGGAAAAGAGGTTCCGAAGAAGGACGTTCCGAAGAAGGAAGTTCCGAAGAAGGAAGCTCCGAAGAAGGAAGCTCCGAAGAAGGAAGCTCCGGAAAAGAAAGCTCCTGAGCAAATTAATACCAAGCCCGCGACAAATAATAAGCCTGAAGTTTCAGTTATCAAGAGTGAGCCAGAACAGCCTGAATCGATCATTCCCCCGGCTCCACCGCCCCCACCCCTGCCTGGGGACAGGGCTGGCAAAGTGTCTGGAGCCAAAAAAACGGAGAATGGCAATGTCCCTTCCCCCCCGCCTCCCCCACCACTTCCTCCCATTGGTGGAAGGTTGCGCGCGTCTTCCGCGCCTGAAGCGCCAGTTGAGCATAAGGAGAAGGTTAAAACGGAAAGAGCAGGCGGTGGTGTGCCCTGGAGCGGCGATGAACTGGCATCGCACTACGAAAACATTAAAAAGAAATCTGAGGCTCGACGGGAAGCAGAGAAAGACATTGGGCCAGCGTTGAAGCCTAAGCCAACCGGACATTCGGTAGCTGAGATATTACAACGTCAGTTAGGTAATAAATTTGCCAATGCTCAACCAAAGGACCCGGACAGGGATGATCCCGAAAATGATGATACAGACTGGTCTTAAGACGTGAATATGGATAGTGGCAGAGTCGGGCATACACCAGCGTCATCTGTGACCGGAGATATCACTTTCTCAGAAGAAGAGAGAACTGGCTATGGACTGAACAGAAAGATCGCTCCCCACCCAGGTGAAGTGATTCTGGGACATAAGGTTGAACAGGCTCTTATAGAGCTGAAAACCCTGGGACACCGCTCAGTCAGGTTGATGGATACCCATAAAGAATGGCTCCTGCAAAGGGGGGCCGGTGGTGTTGGTGGAAATGACAGGGCCACCACGACCCTTGATAAACAATCTCAAAAAATCACTCAGCAACAGAAAAAGATGGATGTTGCCCGGAAGGGTTTTGCCCAGGCATCCAAAGCACTGACACAGGCCCGCTCTGAGGCAGGATGGGAAACAGTGGATACCCGTAAGAATGGCTTACAGTCTGCACAGGTTCGCTTTGATAAGGCTGAGAGAAATTTTCATGCAGTCAGCCAGAAGCTTGCCCAGATGATGCAGGGAATGGAACAGGGCCTCGCTTCGGTAAAGGATCAGAAGAGCGCACTTAAAGGGTTTTATGACAGTACGCCAGGCAAATGGATAGGAAAGCAGGATAAAGTCATTCAGGAAATCAGAAAAGGTGCCTGCCAGGAGATGGCGAAAACACTGAACAGAAAGCTGGCTGGGGCCCTGGAGAAACAGCAGTCCGGAGATAAGGCCGCTGAAGCAGAGGTTGTTCGCTTAAGGCAGCAGCTGACTGAAGTTGAGGTATCCCTTCCGGGGTTGGATGCAAGGTTGGGAAAAGAGAAAGGTTTTCATGCATTAGCTCCTTTCAGTTCCCGCAGTCGGGAAGCCAAAGCTGAATTGGAAAGTAAACATAAAGTGTTTCAGAACAAACTGGAGAAAATGGCTGCTGCCAGAGTGCGGTTAGATAAGTCCACTCTGGCACAGAGAGGGGAAGCCGGAAGCCTGTCCCTCAGTAAAGGTGTTAAAGCCCGCCAGCAGTCAGAAAAGAAGTACCGGCAGGCAGAACAGGTCGCGCACCAGGCTGCCCGGGATGTAAAACAGGCAGAACAGAATCTTGTCAGTGCCTTGAAACATGATCGCGCCGCATTTAAAAAAGCGCTCAAATCCGCCAGAGCTGCCGATAAAGCTGAGACACCTCTTGTTCCTCGTTCTTCACAGGTAAAATCATCGGGAAAACAACTTTCGAACGTGCAGAGAAAAAACCCAGCCCCCTTCCGTCGCCAGGCAGAACCAGAAACATCCATTGGGAATGCAGCGAAGAAAAAAACTGTGACGGACCAGATTCGTTCAGAGTTGATGGCAGGGCAGACTGATCCGGTAAAACGGATAAAAATGAGGGCTATGATAGAGCGGATAGAGCATATGAAAACCGCCAGGGATGTTGAGCAAACTCGGGTGTCCATTAACCAGCAGAGAGGCTTTAATGCCAGTGAACAAGTCTCCCTCCGCTCTCTTATGGATTACCGGATTATAAATATGATGGGAAGTCCCCAGTTTGCCCATAGTTGCGGGGAGAGTTTTATTGATAAGAACGTTTATGCAGCCAGTATGCAGGGTTTTATCAGTGGTATCCGCCTGAAAGCACTGGACAGGTGGCTTGAGATGCGCCCCGGAGGGGATTTAAAACGAGGTTAGGCTTTAATTATTGCAATAGAGCAAACTATCAGAATCTGGCAGGGACAGGGAATGGGTTATCAGGGAGGTCCGGGAGGGATTCAGCCCGGAGTGCAGGGAACAGGCTGGTATGGAACTGGAAATGTTCAGGTACATACCCAGAGTTATGGCCAGTTTGGAGGACATACTGTACGTGTGAATCACCAGCCGGCTACCCAGTGGCCGAAAGCTCCTGATCTGCAGATTCACCCTTTATCCAGCTTTACCGTCACATCCTTTAATCCGACCCGACCGCTGGTCAATGTTTTCACCCAGCCGGCTGCCCCGGTTTATCAATATCAGCAGCCAGCCTGGCAGAATAACTACCCACCGTTTCCACAGATGCCGACTGTGCCGGGATACTCTGGATATCCCCAGCACAGCCCATGGCAAACACAACAGCCTTATTCGGTTTATATGCCCCAGGCCCGGCCCGTTTATCCTGCTCAGGTGCCCTGGGTGCAGCCACAGCAGGGGAATTATCCCCAACCCCGGGCCGTGACAGAAACACAGACCGTAAGGTCTCGTGCTGCTTCCAATCATTATTCATCAGATCCGGTAAAGCCTGAGCCAAAATCTTCTCCGGTCTCAGAACAGGTACAGGAAAAAAATGTTCAGAAGAATACCGCGGAGAAACCCAGGACGAGAGGGCCAAAACCAGAGGTTGCTCCAAAGCCGGATCACCTGAAAAAGGCCCCTTTGGAGAATTCACCCCAAAAGGTTTCTACATCTGTAGCAAACGCCGACGCAAAACCTGCGGATAAATCTAGTCAGGCGGCTATACCCCAGCCGCCTTCTTATTCTCCCCCTGGAAGTACTGAAGCCTCTGGCTCTTTCCCTGATATTCAGGAAGACAACAGTATTTATGAAGCTATTGATGTTGATCCTGTTTATTCTGAGGCTGGTCAGCCTGAGGCAGTGACTCAAAGAGAGGAGAAAGCGGCGAAAGAAGATTCTTTTGTGGTGAGAAAGCTGAAGGCGTGGTTGAACCTCAAGGGGAAAGGATCATCGCTGTTTGAAAAACTGGCCAGATCATTACCGTTCAACCTTGATAGGGGCAAAGCTACCTCTTCCAGATCAGGGATGTCTTCTTCAGATATACAGAGTCGCCCTCTGCCACCGGTTCCTCCTTCGGAGCAAGCATCTGAGGGCGTGGATATAGCCCTGAGAAATGACGTTTACGGAACAGAAGAGCAGAATGTTTACGATGTTCCCCGGTCGGCTGCACTTTCTAAACAGGTCGCCAGTTCAGAGCCTGAGTATGAAAACTCTGCAGAGCTGCGGGCAGAAATAGAGAAAAAGCAGAAAAGTGGCGAGCAGCCTCCGGATGAATTGCCTGATATTCCTGACAATCATATTTATCAGAACCTGGATGAAATCCGGGATGAATTGTCTGATCAGCCTGTGTACCAAAATACAACGCAAGCCCTGAATGAAACTTTGGATGAAGTCCCTGAAGAGGATTATATTCCCAGTGAAGCTTTTTCCCAGGCACTTAATCAATGTAAGACAGTGGCCCATGGTTTTATGGAAAAACATCAGGCCAATGATAAGTTCTTTGAAGAGTTTCTGGTTACAGTTGCTAAAACAAAACAATCAATAGAACCAGATAAAACAGGGGAACATTATAAACGCGCTGGTGATGTTTTCAATATGGTTGGGGGTATCACCAGTTATGCCAGGGAAACCTCTGCCCGGCTTCAGCATATCCGTCTTGCTGAGGCTGACGTTATCAAAACCATGGCGGCTTATGGTGATGTTGCTCCTGAATGGTTTGATGATCTGCAGCAGGCCAGAAAGGCCGAAGAACAACGCCTGGTAGACGTGAAGAAATTTATACAGAAGGTGAAGACAACAAAGGGGCGACGCCCGGCAAATATGATTCAGGCATCACAGTTATTGGCCACCAGGCTTCGGAAGAATAGTAACGCGTAATTTAAGGAGGAATTATGCCAGGGATAGGGCCTGTTCAGCGGGAAACCAACCCATGGTGGAAAATGGGTTTTTTAAAGCATCTCTTTTCGGGACAGAAATCCCAGGGCAGAAAAGCTGAAGTGCTGGAAGGGCAGTCAATTATTCCCCGAAAACAAGGCAATCAACTCCAGGGAAAAGCTCTGAGGGAGAGAGGTGTCAGTATCAATTACGGGCTGGAAGTGATGCGGGAGCACTCTCTTATTCAGCAGGCACAGACAAACGATGAGCTGGACCAGCTGCAGAACCGTTATTTGGCAGACAGGGATATGGATACAGACAACAGGCAGGCTCTGCTTGATGCAATAAACAACAGACGTGAAGTTATTAGAGCAAAGCAGGTCAGGCACTGATGCCTGACCGTTCCCAAAACCGGCTTATATGCTTGCGGGTAGTATCAGTGAAGCAGGCTCCGCTGGTTTGGGAACTATGATAAACAGCTGACCGCCTGCATTCTGGTAACCTGCTCTACGGGCGGCTTCTTTTCCCGCACCGAAGAAAATATCCGCCCGGACTTCTCCGCGAATCGCTGAGCCAACATCCTGCGCCACCATCGCCCGGGAAAAGGGCTGGTTGTTATTGGCAGTCAGTGTTGTGGAGAGCCATAGTGGCGTGCCCAGGGGAATAACATCATCGTCAACCGCCGCACTGTGTTCAGGAATCAGGCGTGTTCCCTGGGCACCAATGGGACCGGGTTTATTCTGTCGGGCAAAGAAGATGAAATCCGGGTTGGTATTAAAGACTTCGTCCTGTCGTTCAGGGTTATCTTCGAGCCACCGACGTATGCTCTGCATGGAGACTTTATCCAGCATACCCTGCTGTTTCATATAACGACCAATGGCGAAATACTCCTGACCATTGCGGCCAGATATACGGACCTGAACGTCTTCTCCGGTATCCAGCCGGACGGTGCCGGAGCCCTGAATCTGCAGAAAAAAACGGTCTATTCTGCTGTCCAGCCAGAATAGTACTGAGTCGTCGTACTCGCCGTTTGCGGTTCTGCGATTAATGTTCTCACGGTCGTCATAGGGCACCATCCAGCGATTGCGAACCTTGCCGGATAAAATACGGTTGGGCTTGTCTTCCACCCTCTCCAGATCGAAGTCCCGGGGGTTGAACCGTACCAGATCATCGGGAACTTCCAGCAGGGGAACGGAATAACGGGTGGAGCGGGTGCGGCTGCCACGGAGCAGAGGAGTGAAATAACCGGTAAACAGCCCCGGTTGCCAGGGGGCGACCTGGTAAACAGTAAACTGGCTTTCAAAAAACTCCGGCAGGGCCTCATTTTCCAGAACCGGCAGAGTCTCGCATATTGGATGCCACTGTTCAAAGGTACCAAACAGGGGATTGTCTGAAACAGGGCCGGTGCGTTTGGAATAGACCGTGCAGCTTTCCTTCAGAGCAGTGGCTAGCCCCTCGGCTTGCTCCGTGTTCCAGCCATTAAGAGACTTGAAACTGGAGGGGGCAAACGTATTTGAAGGCTTCAGCAGGCTGCATCCTGACAGAAGTGCCAGCAGGGAGCAGACAAGGACTTTTACAGGAGTTTTGGGAAATGCCATTCCTTTGAGCATGGGCCGGACCTGTGAAGATATTTTTCCATACTCTACCTGAGCTCTCCTTGAATTTGCATTATAAAACCTCAACAGTCCCTGACACTCAGAAACCGTCTGATAAGTCATTCATGAGGCCAGGCGTCGCACCAGGATAGGGATCATCGTTAAATGAATCATTTCCTCTGTAATCAGGTAATTAATGAGGATCCTTTATATTACTGCTTTCAGATGGTTAATTTTTCCGACATGTTTTTAAAAAACGTTGCTCTCGTCGGGGAAGCTTATCAATAGGGAGGTTCTCCTGGAGAATGGTCACCCTGCATTGCAGTTGCAGGATAGAGAGACTGTCATCTATAAGCTTATTGAGTTCTTGCACCGTTTTTGGTTTTGCCAAAGGTTGCTCAAAATCCCAAGAATTATAAATAACCGAGTTGGTGTATCTGCGTTCTCTTAATGCAGCCTTTATTTCGCGGTTATTAAATTCATGAGGATTGGCACCATAACTTAGCAAGGCAATAATTTTGTTAAAGTCAGTTGTGTACTCTAAATATGTTTGTTTACGAAAAACACCTGTACCCAAAAACATAGTATGAACATTGGCACCGGATTGTAAAAAAATCAGCACAGACTCCACGTCTCCATATTGAAGGGCTTCCATCAAGGGCGAAGAATCAGGAGGGTTTACCGATTCGCCAGCATGGATCAACCGCCATATTTCGCCGTGATTATTACTTTTAATAGCAGGCGTGAATACCGATGCTGATGAGTAGCAACAGATAAACAGCATAAGAAAAAAGAACGGACGGATCATTACACGGCATCCTGTAATCATAGATGCTGTGTAGTTTAGCTATGGACATAAAGACATAAAACATCCTGATTACCACTGAACCTACGCCAACTAACAGCACGCTGTCTACGGGAACTACAAGGCATGTAGTCGTCCAGAATACGGTATCTCTTCATATCCTGGACAAGAACTGTTCTTTACCAGCCTATCAGTAAATAAAGCGACAGTACCAAAACACTAAAGCTGGATTCAAGCAAGGTTTTGAACACAAAGGTTTTCAGAGAGTTGGGTTTCGCTGAAAGCTGGCGTAGGAATAATGATAATCAGGTAAAATATAAAGGACACCATTGCCCCATTGCCGGTTATGTTGAAAAATTTCCAAGAAATCAAAAGTCTCGATTCTCCGGACAGAATTATGCTGCCAGGGAGTAGAAATATTCACACTGCGACGCCTGGCCTCAAGAATGACTTTTCAGACGGTTTCTCAGGGGGATTCTCCAAAAAATTCTTGATAGTGTTGACAGCTGGTCTTAAGCGGGAGGATAACAATGAGCATTTACGACTTTTCAGCGAAAACTATAACAGGGGAAGAGGTATCTCTCAGTCAGTACAAAGGCAAAGTCCTGCTGATTGTAAATACTGCCAGCAAGTGCGGATTTACACCTCAGTACAAAGGGCTGGAGGCTCTTTACCAGGAGCTGAAGGAAGAGGGTGTTGAGGTTCTTGGTTTCCCCTGTGACCAGTTTGGCCATCAGGAGCCGGGCAGCGACAGTGACATCAGTGAGTTTTGTGAACTGAACTTTGGTGTAACCTTTCCGTTGTTCAGCAAGATTGAAGTTAACGGAGAGAATGCCCATCCGTTGTTTGTCTACCTCAAAGAGCAGGCTCCGGGGCTGCTGGGTTCCAAGGGAATTAAATGGAACTTTACCAAGTTCCTTATCGATGGGGATGGCAATGTGCTGAAGCGCTTCGCCCCGAAAACAGAGCCGAAAGCCATACGGGATTCACTGGTCGCTCTTTTAAAAGAGAGTGCCTGAAAGAAATGATCTGAAAGAAACGGTCTGAAAAAAGCCCCGCAGATCTGGAAGACCAGCGGGGCGGATTAATTACTGGATCAAACCGACATTTCACTTGCGCCGGACTCATGGGCATTGGCCTGATTGGCAATTTCCTGGTCAATAAAGTACAGCCCCTTGCCTTCTGAACCGATCATGAGGATCTTGTCCAGGATAGATGTGAACAGCTTTTCTTCTTCATGCTGCTCAGCCACATACCACTGCAGGAAGTTAAAGGTTGAGTAATCCTTGGTAGTGAATGCGGTATCTACCAGATTATTGATCCTGCTGGTCACCAGCTTCTCGTGCTCCAGAATGCGGGTAAAAACGTCTTCAATACCGTCAAAGTCACAGGCAGGGGCCTCAATCGCACCGATAATGGCCATGGAGCCCGTCTCGTTCACATAGTTGAACAGACGGTTCATATGCTCCATTTCTTCGGTCGCATGGGCACGCAGAAAGCGCGCGCAGCCGTCCAGTCCTTTGTTTTCACACCAGGAGCTCATCTGTAAATAAATATTTGATGAGTAGAACTCCAGGTTAATCTGGTCATTCAGACTTTTTATCATTGCTTCGCTGAGCATCTGTATCTCTCCTGATTAGGCTCTGTTGTCCCCTCATTCTGCCAGTGGGAGCTGTACTTCGCATTGATTTGTGTCTCGTTTTGGCGAATTTTCAACTCAGTGCCTAGACTGGCAGATCACTTGGTCCCGTATAACACGTACGGGGATAGCAAACCGTAATCATTGATTCGGGATTTACTTTTGGCCACAGGAGGTGGCGGTTTACTTTCGCATGAGGTGTAACTGTGATGCTGTACAAGAAAGCGATTGTTCCCCTGTTGGCAGCAGGTGGCCTGCTGGCCTCTTCTGTGCCGGTACTCGCTGATCTTCAGGCCGAGGATGTTGGTCTGAAAATTGGCGGATTTTATGTTTTACCCAATGATCCCTCCCCCAAACTTGAATTTGAGGGAAAATCAGAGAAGATCAAGCTGAAGAAAGATAAAAACCCGTTCACCGTCGGCATTGACGCAGTATTCATGACAGACGACAATATCGGCGTGAATATCGGCACTCTCTTACCAGCCAAGATAAAACAGAAAGCAGATACAGCCACAGGTAAAGGTGAGCTGGAATACAAATTATTACCGCTGCACGCCACCCTGCAATATTATTTTATGACTCCTCAGGATGAGTTTCGCCCTTATGTAGGAGCCGGTGCACATTATACTTTTGTTAAAGACGTAAAAGTCAGCCATGAGAAGATCAAGGACCTGAAGCTTAATGATGAGTTTGGCTTCCTGTTCCAGTTAGGTGGGGTGTACAGCTTTGACGAAGGCATGTTCCTTGATTTTTCAGCCCGCTATTTTTACCTGGAGCCAGGTGGTGGCAAAACCAAGTATAAAAACATGGATGGTACTCATGTAAAAGGCAAAATCAAGAAATTAGATATTAGCCCATGGATGTTTAACGTCAGCTTTGGCTTTAAATTCTGATTATATGAATGCGGGTCCAATAATTGGACCCGCTTTGTTTTTATAGCTATGCATTGGAATATTCTGCCAGATCTTTAACGACCACGCATAAACAGTTTATCAAGTTCCGACATTGTGAGTTGGGTCCAGGTGGGGCGTCCGTGGTTGCACTGCCCGCTGCGTTCGGTCTGTTCCATATCCCGTAGCAGGGCATTCATTTCCGGAATTGTCAGCTTGCGATTGGCTCTTACGGAACCGTGACAGGCCATGGTACCGAGCATCTCATCAATATGGGCTTTTACCTGATCACTGGAGCCATGTGTGGAAAAGTCTTCCAGCAGTTTGCGAACAAGGTCGTCGACATTTGCGCCCCGTAATAAAGCGGGAATCTGCCGTACGACAATGGTTTCCGGCCCCATACGTTCCAGGGTAAAACCAAGTTTGGAAATATCTTCTCCAAACTCATCAACTGCATCGGCCTGCTCCAGACTGACAGCAGTGGCCTCCGGTACCAGCAGGGGCTGAGCAGTAATACCGGCACCATACCATGCGTTTTTCATGCGCTCATAGGTGATACGCTCATGGGCCGCATGCATATCTACAAGAACCATACCACTGGCGTTTTCAGAGAGAATATAAATGCCTTTCAGCTGGGCAATGGCAAAGCCTAAAGGCGGAACTTCTTCATTATCGCTTTCGGGCAGTTTCTGGACCTCTGTACCCGTTGCCGGTTCATGGAGCTGTTTATAAACATTCATATGCTCTTTTACCGCCATGGGAGAAGGCTGCGGTTCATTGTGAAACATATTGGGTGCCGGCATGGCTGGTGCAGCGGCAGGGCTTCCGGGCATAGCAGAAGCCCCTTGCTGGACAGGTATGGCAGGATTCAGGTTCATCCGCTCCTGGGCCGTAAATTGCCCCCCTTGCAGGCCACTTGCTGATGTGGTGGATGACTCTGACGTCTTAGAAGATGAACCCATTACCGTCGGTGGCAACTGGTCTTCCGGGCGTACAGAAGCCAGAGCCCGGTTCAGGGTACTGAACAGAAAGTTATGAACAGTGCGACCATCCCGAAAACGGATTTCATGCTTGGTCGGGTGAACATTGACATCCACCTGGGAAGGGTCAAGTTCAAGGTAAAGAACAAATACCGGGTGACGACCGTGATACAGCACATCCCGGTATGCCTGGCGAATAGCGTGGGCAATCAGCCGATCCTTTACTATGCGACCATTGACGTAAAAATACTGCAGATCAGCCTGGGCCCGGGAAAAGGTTGGCAGGCCAACCCAGCCCCACAGTCGCAGGCCGGAAGCTTCCATATCCACCACAACAGCATTGTCCATCAGCTGCGGACTGGTGAGGGTCGCCACCCGGCGCTCCATCTCAGCCCGGGTTTTTGCCGGGCGAAGCTGGTGGATGGTACGCTGGTTATGGCGAAGGCTAAAGGCAATATCGTAATGACCCAGGGCCAGGCGTTTGACGACCTCTTCCAGGTGGCCAAACTCGGTTTTCTCCGTGCGCAGAAACTTGCGCCGGGCAGGCGTATTAAAGAACAGATCCCGCATTTCCACGGTGGTGCCTACCGGGTGCGCTGCAGGAGAGGAAATGGTTTCCATATCCCGTCCTTCCGCAAACACTTTCCAGCCGGATTCCTGGCCTTCAATGTTAGAAGTCAAAGTCAGCCGGGAGACAGAGCTGATACTGGCCAGGGCTTCACCACGGAAACCCAGGCTGGCAACGGCCTCAAGGTCTTCAAGGGCGCTGATTTTGCTGGTGGCATGGCGGGACAGGGAGAGGGCAAGATCCTCCTTGGGAATGCCTGAGCCATTGTCCCGAATGCGAATCAGACGAACACCGCCGTTTTCCACTTCCACGTCAATGCGTTTGGCACCGGCATCAATACTGTTCTCCAGTAACTCCTTAACAACGGAAGCCGGACGTTCAACCACCTCACCGGCGGCAATCTGGTTGGCAAGACGGGGGCTGAGCTGCTGAATGTTACGCATGGATGATGGCTGAGATCCTGAACAGGGAAACCGACAGTTTGTCGGCTTTTCAGGCGTCTGTGAAGGGATAATATCTTTAACTCTTTCCTGGGAGAGTTCTCCGATATAGTCACCATATGAAGCACGATGCTGATATTTTCGACTTATATTTCATTTTTATGTAAGCAGGTGATTTGTTCAGGCGGTCTCAACCTGAATCCGGTTTTCTCCGGTTGCAAAGGAGATCAATCGGCTCAGTTCGCAGAGGCTGCGACCGCTTTCCTGCTGGAGGTTATTAAAGAATGCCTGAATAGCTTTCAGGCTGCGCTGGCTGGTCAGCCCACCATCGATAATCGCCCGTTCACGGAAAAAGGTTTCTACATCCCGGCTTAGCAGAAAGGTGTTTTTACCCAAAGCTCGCAGAGCATAAGGGCCGGTGTTACCACCCAGACGGGTACCATGTTGTTTCAGGTACTGCCACAGCCCGATAATATTTTCTTCAGGCCAGTTGGCAATAAAGGCGGGAAAACTGCCTTCCCTGTTGCGGACATCCTGAATCATCAGGGCATTCTCTCGAATGCTCCAGACCTTTTTAAGGTTGCGGATAATAGCCGGGTCTGCGGCTTTTCTCTCCAGCATGTCGTCGGGCATCATCAGGAGTTTGTCCACATCAAACTGCCAGAATATATCCTCAAATGCCGGCCATTTGTTATCGACAACCCTCCAGACAAAACCGGATTGAAAAATTTTGCGGGTAAACTCTGCCAGAAACCGGCTTTCGGGAAGGTCAGCAAGATGCGGGTTGGGAAGATTTGTAGTCAGCAGGGTTTCAATATTATCGTCCCCACCTTTGCGAGTGGACGCAAGCTGGTAGATGGCCCGGTATTGTCCTGAAGGCATGATCTGTTCCGCCGGAAAAGAGAATATTTTTATTCTACCTTCAGGCATTTCACTTAAAACAGACCCTAACCCGGATATTTCATAAACATGCTCCCGATCTCGCTTGTTCTTTGCTAAGCCTTAAAGTGCACATCCGCTCCTCCCCGAAAATGACAGTAGGAACCAGAGGTAAAAGCCAGAAAAGCCAGGTGTAAAGTCAGTGCCAGAGACAATGGTACCGTTACCGCAGCCCGATTGGGGGTGCTCCCAGATTTGAAGCTTCACGGGCCAGCCTGGTTACGGTTTCCCAGTCACTATTGGTGACAGCCTGTTTGGGCAGAATCCAGGAACCGCCTACGCAGGGAACATTGGAAAGGCTCAGGTAGTCATGGACATTATGCATACCGATACCGCCGGTGGGGCAAAAGGTGACCTGTCCAAACGGACCGGAGAGGGCTTTCAACATGGCTGCGCCGCCGGACTGTTCCGCAGGGAAGAATTTCATCATGGTAAAGCCAGCCGCCAGACCCTGCATAACGTCACTGGGCGTAGAAACGCCGGGGATAAAGGCCAGACCTGTCTCTTTCGCGGCATTAATCAGCTCATCGGAAATGCCGGGAGAAATAACAAAGTTACCATCGGCCTTGGCAACCTCGCGAAACTGGTCACTGTTGATAACGGTACCGGCACCAACGATGCAGTCAGGCATCTCTTTTTTAATAAGAGCAATGGCTTTGATGGCGCAGTCCGTACGCAGAGTGATTTCAAAAACTGTGATACCACCGTCGTTCAGTGCCTGGGCCATCGGTAAAGCCTGATCGATGCTGTTGATAACCATTACCGGCATAACCGGTGCTGCCTGGGCCACGATTTCAGTCAGTTGTTTTTGCGATTGTTTTGTCACTATATGTGTTCCTGCATCTTTTCAACCAGTGAGTCAGTTATTTCCTGAGGGGTAATGGTGCCCTTGTATCGGATAACTGTTGCTGCCATGGCATGCGCCCTTGTCGAGCATGTTATCGCAGCTCATAACGGTAAATGGCGGCAGGTGGCAGACCGCAAGGTTTTGGGCAGTTTTAGTGTTCAGCATCTTACTATATCCATTCGTTTTCCGGCTGCATGTGCTGGAGTATCTGGCAGGTTAGTCAATTCTTTTGCCGGGCGACCTGGCATTTATCAAGATCCTGATAGTCACTACATATTCAGGTTATAGAATACAGCAGGACGCACAACATCAGCCTGGTGATTTCGATGAGCAATGACCATATACCTGACAAGTCAGTTACGCCGGTGAGAATGATCCTGATGGATGGTTGTCAAAGATCATGTATTACTTACCGGTAGAATGGTGGAGACGTTTGGGTCATGGAAAAGTCATCACAGGTGCCCTTTTGTTCAGGGCCTATGCTGCAAAAACCACCTCCACAACACAGTTCTCACAGGCATTCAGCAACTCCGGGAGAGGATGCAGACTATCTGCAAAAGATTTCCCGAGATGGTGGGCTTCAACATGGTCAGCATGGCCAACCTCTAACTGGCCGTAACGCAACAGCTATGGGGCCACTAGAAGAAGAAAAACTTCCCGCAGCATTTGAATATGTTCGTATGGATGCTCCTGATGGGGCTGACCTACCCCCGGCTAGGGTTGAAAACAAGGAGAGCAAACAACAAAAGAAACGTCGGAAAAGGCGGGAAAAGAAGCGCGAGAACGAGCAACAAGAGATAAAAGCGGAAGGGGAGAGTTCAGGAAAAGAGGAGCTCAGGGATGAAGCTCAGGTGGCTCGTACAGAACCGACTGCAGATAAGCCCGTTTCCTCAGTTCAAAGCAAAGAACTCCAGCAAGCTGAACAATCTACGCCACGTAGAATAAGACGCTCACGGAATCCTGGACACGCCCAACAGTTGAAGAAATATGTCCATGGAAAGGATATTCGGCAGGTCGTCAGTGATGTGGAACAGTTGCTGGGCATGGAAAAAGAAGCCCGTGTTCTGAAAGGCCAGATTCAGGGTGCCATAAAAAAGCAACAAAACCCCAAGGAACACGACCCAGAATTGATTGGCAAACTTCAGGAACTCCAGGAGCGTTATGAGAAATATCTTTCCCAAAGCCGTTGCCGGGGGGAGTCATACTTTTTTGGAACAAAGATTGCTGAAAACCCCGCAGTTTCCAGGGCACATCATACTCTGAGCGGGTTGGCGATTGATCTTAAAATCCTTTGTCTGCCTGATCTTGATGAACTTCAGAAAATAGGAGAAGAGTTGTTCCTGCAGGAGTATGACCAAGACAGAAAAGCAGAAAGAAGCACGAGAATTTTTTCAGATTTAAGGCATTCGGTGGAATGTTACCGGGATATTTTTTATGACTGGAACACCCTGAAACGTATTACCTTCACACTGCCTGATGAAGGCTTCAATAAAAAGGCTCTGCTTGGGACTATTGATTCTGAGCTGCAGAGGTGGTCTTTCAGTCTGGTGCAGGTGCTCTCTATCAGTCTGTCCTATCTTCCTTGTTTACCTGATGGCGCTGAAAAGAGAGTCTTTTTGGCGTCGGTGAGAGGAGTCGTTACCCATTACGGCATTGATATGAATCGTGCCTGGGAGAAGGAAGTTAGCAGTCAGGCTCTGAATTTCTGGCAAAAGCGCATGGACTTGGCGGCTCTCTTCAGTCAGTACCATGATATTTCCACCATCCTTAAACACCTTGACCTGAATCTGGAGTTTATAGATGAGGTTCCTTTTCATTGTGACAGAGAAATGAGCAGGGTGTTTGTGGCGATGTTGAATTCAGTGTCCACAGATCTTTTGAATGAGCAATACCATATCGTCCGCCTGCAGGCACTTCAGATCCTGGAGAGTATTGAGCGCAGTCTGGTATCAGGATGGCTGCAAAGTCGACAGCACTCAATTTTTGGTACACCCAAAGAGGGGGAGGGCAAAGAGGAAACTCAAGATGCCCAGGGCGCAGCGGCCCCCCCATTGTCTATAAAAGAATCTGTTACTTGTCTTCTACAGGGGGCACGGGCACAGGAAGAGTACTATAAAAAGCTGGAACAGCAGGAAAAAGCACGGATTGAACAGGAACTGGCTCTGTTACGAGATTCGTTGATTAAAGAAGAGGACGCGGAAAAAGAAAAACAGGCAAAACGTGAAATGGTGCGGAGAGGAAGGAGGAAAGGGCGACGCAGGGGGCAAAAAGTACAAGGTGCCTCGGCAGCAGGAGCAGCAGCTTTACAAGCATCCCCTGATGGAAGTGATACCGAGGTACACTCAGATCATTCCGCTCATTCTGATAGTCAAACAGATGCTGATACAGCTATTGATCCACTGACACGAAAAATTCGCGCCGTCGGAAACCGCCTGGCCAGCCATCATGAACAGGATATCCGTGATGCAGAAGAGGAGTTGCGAAGACTGCAGAAGAACAGTGGGCTGACCAGTTTGCAGAAAACAGAGATTGCGCTCTGTCTGGCGGAGGCACATCTGCATATCGTTATCAGCCTGTTATCGCGGATGGTGGTTCTTCGAAGAGATCTTATTGCTTACGAAAAGAAGCTTGAAGAGGGTAAATTTGATTTCTCTTTGGAGCGCACATTTCAGAAAGCCACCACGCAATTGCCGGAGCTGGCAGACGAAATGGAGGAGCGTCTGGAAAGTGTGCAGTATGCATTTCGTGATTTCGGGCCTGCACTACAGAATGAGGCAAGGGAATCCCAGGAAGTACAGATCAGTATTGAGATGATTCTGGCACGATTACACGATTTGGAAGATAAGGCCGATAATTTGAAGAAACTCAAAATTAATATGTGCAAACTCTATAACTTGCGAGGTGAGGTGATAACGAAATGTTTTAGTCGGACTGTGCGGCCAGCTCCCAGAACTTCACAAGCCCAAAGGAAAAAAGCTACACGGCAGGATGCATTTATTGCCGATGAAGCGGACAAAGCTTTTGATAATTTATTGAAAACATGGACAAAAACAGTGATGACATTTAAAAGAAAGCTGGATTGAACCTGAATTGTCTGAACATATTGCAAACCTTGTTTCTCTTTCTTTCCCCACGAGTTTTCAATAGTCTGCCAGCATTGCGTCAATTATATTCTGGCTGACACAGAAAATAGTGCCGGGCAAGGCGGCCAGAGTACAGAAATGCTTGACCGCCAAGGCAACGGATAGCCCGGAATTCTGAGTGCCAGCCTCAACAAGCCCTAATGCAGCCCAGCAGCCTATTCCTCTTCTGGCTCCCGATAAAACGCTGAGACTTTGTTTTTGCTGGGGGCGAAGGTGAGGTAACCGCTGAGTGCCCCCAGGATATCAGGAGTATTTTCTGCAATTTTAAAAATACATTGATCTGTGAGAGGAAGCGTCGGTACATCATCGTTACCGTTTACCCAGTTGCTGATTGTCAGGGTATGTTTTTTTTCATCTATGACCAGGGCACTGGTAAATTTTTCCGGGAAGACAAGTTTTAACAGGAGGCTGCTGTTTTGGGTCGCAGTGAAGTCAGCAAACCATTTATTATGCGAGTCCTGATAAACTGTGGCGTTATAGTATATTGCGGCTTTTATCGGGATAGTTACCTTATTGTGACTACTGGGTTTAAGATCCTGTTCAACAAAATATACGGCCATCCACTTGTTTGTCTGATGAAGCATCTCCTCAATTTCTCCACAGTCAGAAAACCCTTTGAGTGGGAAAGCGCATAAGAAAACGACAAACAGTTCTGGCCAGGGAAAACGGCGCGAAGAAGCAAATAACATAACCAGTGTCTCCTGTGATGATGAAGATGCTGGGAAGGGAGAATAGTAGAGGGTGCGAAATCTTGCGTGTTTCCGTTGTCTGAAGATGGAATGATACTGTTGAGGTTGTAGCGTGCTCTGGCATGTTCGAATTGATCAGAGAATGGTGCACTTTCCCGCAGGTAGAACAGGAGCTACAGACACTACAGCTTTCGGGTGCCCCAGGGTTTTGTCGCTGTAACAGGCTGCGAGGTCCCCCCGTTTTACCTTTATACTGTGCTCATTGAAAAACTCTGCCAGAGTTGTCGCAAAGTCATAGGGGTGAAAGCAGCAGGGTCAGGACTGAATCGATCAGTACTACGGACAAAACGACCATGACACACAGAAAACCCTGTATGGGCAGGCTCTGGATTTCTGTTACCGAATCCATCGGCACATACCGGACAAAGATCATTGGAACCCTTGTATAGCCAACAACCTGTATAAACTACAAAAGGGTTATGATAGGCAACTTCCCTATAAGAACGACAGGTGGCTGTTACTGCTGAGAGGGGAAGGCATCAAAAAGACAAATGAACGCTCTCCTCCGCCTGCTCAGAGGCATACTGGCTCAGCATATCCACAAATCTGTCACCAGAGCTGTCACATACCCAGGCCTCCTGCTCTTTATTGAAATCAAAATGGAAACCACCGGCCCGGGCGGCCATCCACAGCTGGCACAGGGCACCCTGGCGGCTCAGGATAATCTGGCTGCCATTGTCAAAGGTGAGGGTAAGAATGCCTGCGGCATTTTCGTAATCAATATCGGCCCCGGAATTATCAATGGCATCTTCAATAGCCATCATCAGGGTATCCAGCTGATCATTAAATTCGGATTCGGTCATGGAAGCGAAATGTCCGGCTCATATCTGGTAGTGGAACATACTCTGGCTGTGGATTGTCGTACAGAGTATTCAGCAGGGCAATCCCTCAAGAGGCTCCAGGGCGTGGAAACCGTTGCGGCATCTGTCCTGCCTGGGTGTGCACAGGTATACTTTGCTTTTAACAGGTATAGAAATAGAGCGGGAGACCACCATGAAGCGTACGCTGGTGCTGATTATTTTTGGACTGATAATTTCGGGCTGTGGCCAGAAGGGGCCTCTCTATCTGCCGAAAGAGCCTCAAAAAACCGGATTTATCCAGCATGATGCCAGCCAGCAGGTGGTTGCTAACAGCCGTATTAATAACAGGGAAGTGACCGGAGGCGCAGTAATTTAATGTCCGTGCTGTCTGAAAACGCCTTTTGTTACAGGAATGGCGGTCTTTACGCAGAGGATGTATCTCTTGCAAAACTGGCGGAACAGGTCGGTACGCCGGCTTATGTGTATTCCCGTGCTGCGATGGAAAGCGCTCTGAATGGCTATATTAAGCCTCTGGCTGATATTCCCCATCATGTCTGCTTTGCAGTGAAGGCAAACTCTAATATCGGTGTTCTGAATGCCCTGGCTGAAATGGGAGCCGGATTTGATATTGTCTCCGTGGGGGAGCTGGAACGGGTTCTGGTGGCTACCGGTGACGATGCCAGTAAAGTGGTATTCTCCGGTGTTGGCAAGCAGGAACATGAAATGCGCCGGGCTCTGGAAGTGGGTGTCTGGTGCTTCAATATCGAATCCATTCCCGAGTTAGACCGCCTTCAGGCTGTTGCTGTGGATATGGGCAAGACCGCCAGGGTTTCCCTGCGGGTTAATCCGAATGTCGATGCCAAAACCCATCCCTATATCTCCACCGGCCTGAAGGACAATAAGTTCGGTGTGGATATTGACCGGGCCGATGAGATTTACGAGCGTGCCAGCCAGATGCCTAATATTGAAGTGACTGGTGTGGATTGTCATATCGGTTCCCAGCTGACTACCCTGGAGCCTTTCCTGGACGCTCTCGATATTCTTCTGGCTCTGGTAGATCGCCTGGCGGAGAAGGGCATTCATCTTTCCCACCTTGATCTGGGTGGTGGTCTGGGCGTTACCTATAAGGATGAACAGCCGCCGGCCACGGAAGATTATATTCGCGCTATCCGTGAACGCATTGGTGACCGCAAGCTGACTCTGGTGTTTGAGCCGGGTCGTTCCATTATCGCCAATGCGGGCGTATTGCTGACCAAAGTTGAAATGCTCAAGCCTACCGACCACAAGAATTTTGCCGTTATAGATGGTGCCATGAACGATCTTATTCGTCCCGCACTGTACGGCTCCTGGCACGATATTCTGCCGGTAACCCCCCGTGAAGGCGAAGAACAGGTTTACGATATTGTTGGCCCTGTCTGCGAAACCTCAGACTTCCTGGGTAAAGACCGTTCCCTTTGCCTGCATGACGGCGACCTCCTTTCAGTGATGTCTGCCGGCGCTTATGGCATGGTGATGGCTTCCAACTTTAATACCCGCGGACGTCCGGTAGAGGTGCTTGTGTCTGGTGAGAAGGCCGATATCGTGCGTAGACGGGAGACCATAGCAGACCAGCTTGCTCTGGAAAGCCTGCCCGGGGAGGCTTCATGCTACTGAAATTTACCAAGATGCATGGCCTTGGCAATGATTTCATGGTGCTAGACGGCGTAACCCAGCATGTCCGGTTAACTCCGGAAAAGATTCAGCAGCTGGGTGACAGGAATTTTGGTGTCGGGTTTGACCAGCTGTTGCTGGTTCAACCACCCGATGATGCTGATATGGATTTCCGTTACCGGATTTTCAACGCAGATGGCAGTGAAGTGGAACAGTGCGGCAATGGTGCCCGCTGTTTTGCCACATTTGTACTGGAACGCAAACTCACAGGTAGCAAGCGCATCAAGGTTCAAACGGCTAAGGGCCAGATTGAGCTGCGGGTGGACAGGGATGGAGAAGTTACCGTCGATATGGGCCAGCCAATTCTTGAACCCTGGGAAATTCCGTTTAAGGCAGATCGTCAGTCCATCACCTATAAACTGGATATTGAAGGCCGGAATTACGAAATGGGCGTTGTCTCTATGGGTAATCCCCATGTGGTACTACTGGTGGATGACTGCAAGACAGCGCCGGTAGAAAAACTTGGCCGCAAGATTCAGCGCAGCGTCCGCTTCCCGGAAAGTTGTAATGTAGGCTTTATGGAAGTGGTTAAACCCGGAGAAGTGAATCTGCGGGTGTATGAACGGGGTGTCGGCGAAACCCTGGCCTGTGGCACCGGAGCCTGTGCCGCTGTTGTGGCCGGGCGGCTGCAGGGTTTGCTGGAACACACAGTGAAGGTCAATCTTCCCGGTGGTTCCCTGTCGATTACCTGGGATGATGAAAACCTGCCGGTTATGATGACCGGTCCGGCAACACGGGTCTATGAGGGGCAAATAAGGATATGAACGACGACGGACTGGAACTGGCAGACGCAGTTACAGAGCAGCAGGTGGAGGAATTCCTCCGTGCCAACCCAAACTTTTTCTGTAGCCGGGATGAACTGCTGTCCGGTCTGAAAATCCCTCACCAGAGGGGTGACACCATCTCTCTGGTTGAACGACAGGTCAATGTGCTGCGGGAACGCAACCAGGCATTACGTCAACGCCTGAACGATCTTCTCAACATTGCCCGGGATAACGACAGCCTGTTTGACCGTACCCGTCGGCTGGTGCTGGCGGTTATGGATGCGAAAAATCTGGACGGCATAACAGATGCCGTTGAGGACAGTCTGGTTCATGATTTCCGCATTGATTATGTTTCCCAGATGCTGGTGGCAGACAATCATCTTACCTCCCGTGTACCCTGCCACAGTAAAGTAGATATCTGCGACGGTGTGGGTCTACCGGATTTGCTGAACAGTAACAGTGTCGTATGTGGAAAGCTGCGGGAAAAGGAGCTGACCTTTCTGTTTCCCAACCATTACAAACTGGTAAAGTCCAGTGCGGTGGTTCCCCTTTACAATAACCGGGCGCTGGGTATTCTGGCGGTTGGCAGTCGGAATGAGGATGATTTCCGGTCCGGTATCGGCACTATGTTCCTTAGCTTTATCGGTGAGGTTCTATCTCTGGCGATAGAATCCATGGTGCCTGCCAGACGTTTTGAGTAAGACAAGCTTTGAGTAAAACAAGCTATGAGTGAAATTCAGAACAGGGAGCAGCAGGTTGTTTTATGGCTTACTCACCTCATTCATGAGCGGCAGTTGTCTGCCCATACCTGTTCTGCTTACCGTCGCGACCTTTTGCGCCTTCATGGTGGACTGGAGAGTGACCAGAGCTGGGAATCCCTGAAAGAGATCGATATTCGTCGTGTTCTTGGCCGGCTGCGGATGGAAGGGCTCAGCCCCCGCAGCCTGCATCGCTGGCTCTCTTCCGTACGCAGCTTTTATGATTACCTTATGCGGAAAGGGGTATCTGAGGATAATCCGGCCCGTGCCCTTCAAGCTCCCAAGTCAGACAAGCCTCTGCCAAAGGTTTTGGATACAGACCAGATGGGTAGTGTGCTGGATGTCAGCGCAGATAACCCCTTAGCTCTCCGTGATCATGCCATGATGGAGTTGTTTTACACTTCTGGTATACGGCTGTCTGAGCTGGTTGGTTTGGATCTGGTAAGCCTGGATCTGCGGGCTGGAGAAGCCAGGGTTCTGGGCAAGGGCAATAAAGAGCGTATTGTTCCCATTGGAAAAAAAGCCAGTATCATTTTGGAGAAATGGCTGAAAGTCCGCTCCACCATGGCAGGTATTCATGAGCCTGCGGTGTTTATTTCACGCCAGGGAAAACGTATCAGCCAGCGGCAGGTTCAGGTACGGGTAAAAAAGTGGGGACAGAAATACGGGCTGGATACATCCCTGCATCCTCATATGCTGCGTCACTCTTTTGCCAGCCATTTGCTGGAATCCAGCGGTGAACTGCGCTCTGTGCAGGAGTTGCTGGGCCATAGTGATATTTCCACCACCCAGATTTATACCCACCTGGACTTTCAGCATCTTGCTGATGTCTATGACCGCGCCCATCCAAGGGCACGAAAGAAAAACTGATTCCCCGGTGCCGGAGAAAATTACCAGATTTCAGTTCTCTTCTCCGGGGGCAGGAACATGGGGTCTCCGGAGTGTACAGGGAAGGCTTTATAGAACTGGTTCATATTGGGCACTGTGCCGTTCACTCTGTAGACTGGGGGAGAGTGAGGGTTAGTCAACAGGTGTTCCTGTAAGTCCTGGGATGTCTGCTTGCTGCGCCAGACTTGCCCCCAACTCAGATAGAAACGCTGCTCAGGTGACAGTCCGTCCATGCTCTGGCCAGGGTGAGTGACCAGATACTTCTGGTAAGCGTCCCAGGCTACATTTAAACCGCCAAGGTCTGCGATATTTTCACTAAGCGTCATCTGTCCATTTATATATATGCCTTTGAGTGGTTGGTAGTGATTGTACTGGTTGACCAGCCGTTGGGTTAGTTTCTTGAATTCAGCTTTGTCCCGCGTGGTCCACCAGTTGACCAAACGTCCATCGCCGTCAAACAGGCTGCCGATATCATCAAAACCATGGGTTATCTCATGACCAACAATCGCCCCCAGGGAGCTGTAAGTAACAGAGGCATCGTAATCTTTGTGGAACAGGGGAGGCTGCATAATGGCCGCTGTTGCGACAATCTCGTTAAGCCCGGGGATGTAGTAGGCGTTCACTGTCTGGGGTGTTATATCCCACATATCCTTATCCACAGGTTTATCCAGTAAATCAATAGACTGCTGGTAACTGAACTGCTGAATGCGTTTTACATTGCCTACCAGGTCATTGGTTTTCAGTAGAACATCGGGCGTGTCAGGCCATTTTTTCGGAAAACCAATTTTGATAGTAATTTTATCCAGTTTGGCGACAGCGGCCTGTCGGGTTGTTTCTGTCATCCACGTCCGGTTGTGAAGGCGCTCAGAAAACGCATCCCGAATATTGTGAACCATCTCCCTGCCAGCGTCGGCTGTCTGCTGGGAGAAGAACTGTCTGACATAAAGTTTCCCGAGGGGCCAGCCTAACAACCGGTTGCACACGTTGAGCCCACGCATATTAAGGGGAAGCCTGGCTTTAATACCTTCCAATGTAGTGCTGAAGAAGTCATTGTGAGCCTCGACCAGTGTTTCATTCAGATAAGGGGCGTATGCATTCACCAGTTTCCAGGCCAGATAATCTTTCCACTGGTTCAGGCCTGTGGTTGCGAAAAGTTTCCCCAGAGACTGATAGTTTTTCAGGCTGCCGGTGTTCAAGGTATCCTGGTTGAGCAGGCCGGCACTGTATGCAAAATCATGCCAGTTGAACGTGCCCAGAGCTGTGCTGAGTTGATTTTGGGAGGATTGTATCCTCGGGTCCAAGCCTCCCGCGTTGGCGGTTATAATTCTGGCAAGACCTGTTTCCGTCATCAAAACACGTTCGGAAGCCCCGTCAGGATCAGGGTGGCCGATAGCTGTCAGGCTTTCCCTGATTAACTCCTGATAACGCTGGAGCAATTTTTTGTTGGCAGGGGATGTGCCCAGATAAATAGAAGGATCCGTCAGGCTAAGGCCACTGATCATCAGATAAACCTGGTTGCGGTCTGGGTGATAAACATCAGCCATTATCAGATAACCCAGAGGGCCAGGGACTCCATCTCGTAACAGGTCTGCCATCAGTTGGGGAATCTCACCTTTGGTGCGCAGGGACATAATCCTGCTATGGTCATCCGCAAGAGGAGTGGTGCTGAGTAAGTCACGAAGCTGTACATTCATATAACTGTCAAAGAGGGTGATAAGTTTCCCCTCATCTGAGCTGGGTGGGTGGTTGCCCTGCTTTTTCAACTGGGCCAGTACACTCAGAAGATCCTGGTTAACCTTCAACATTGTTTGTCCGAACAAGTTGATGGAAGGAACGTTTTTCGGGATGGTTGTTGTTTTTATCCAGTTGCCATTGGCGTGTAGGTAAAAATCCTTTCCCGGAGGAACAGATGCATCAATGGCTGATAGATCAATACCGGAGGCGGATTTTGCAGACCAGGCATTGGATATGAAAATTGTACATAGCAGGATGAATAATGCACGACAGGTGCAGTGAAATCTGGACATGTTGCTTAACTCGGAAGAGCACGCAGGGAAGTGCAGACAGGATAGACGACTTGTGATTATTCGGTATGAAACGGGGCTGGTTGTCCAGCCTCAATGGTTGCAGGGTTAGGCATCAGATGTGCTGGATCTTGTCAGAGCATCCAGGGAGAGCAATCCCGCGCCCCAGATCACTACGGCACCCAGCAATACGCCCCAAAGTACATGCAATGTGAATGCTGCAGGAGCAACAAACTCCAGGCTGAGCACCGCAACAATATTTACGATGGATAGACCAATGGCTGCAGGGCGGCTGAACAGACCAAAGACCAGCATAACCGGGAAGACCAGCTCACCAAAGGTGCCCAGGTAAGCAGCAATTTCCGGAGAGAGCAGGGGAACTGCGTACTCTTCCTCAAAGAGAAACAGGGTTGTTCCCCAGTCATCCAGTTTGGTTAACCCGGAGGCGAAGAACACCCAGGCTACATAAAGCCGTGCCGCCAGAAGAGCCAGGGGCTGCAGACAATCCAGCAGCCGGGAAAGGGCTGTGTCTGCACTAACAAAGTAATCGAAAAGAGAAAATATTCTGCTCATGGTAACTCCGTTTATCACGATAAAGGTTTGGTCTGTGGAAGAATAAAACTGGTTACCAGATGGTTGCTTATGGCATCGGGCAGCCAGGTGGAGAAGTCAAAACCGCTGTTATTGTCATCTTGTGCGTTGAGGGTGTTTTCCAGGGCCTGCTCTAGACTCTTGTCTTGCTGTTGCAGCAGGGAAAGCCAGTGAGCTTCGGCTGGTGATGCTTCACGAACCAGAGCCTGCCACTGCCTGCGCCAGACCAGTGCCGTCTGTCCTCCGCCCTGTTCCAGCTTGTCTCTGGCTTTGGTCATCCGCTCGTTTCTTTCGGCCTCATCAACATTATGAGCGATCCAGATATCGACAACAGGAAAATCTGAGTGCAGTACAGACAGGGTTGGATTGCATATAAGCTGCCCGTGCCCGGATTCCGTTGATGCCAGTTGCTGAAAAGACTCTGCGTCCACAGAGATATCCGCAGCCCGTTCACACTGATGGTGAACCCAGTCCAGTTCCGCACAGCTGCTTAAATAAGGCAGCTCTTCACTGATGGAATGATCGGCAAGCCATGAGGGAAAGCTGTCTCCCCACTCTCCCCAATCCCCGACAGAGGAAGGTGAAAACTGCATATATTCCCGACAGAGCTTTGCAAACAGTTCATCACCCACAAGCTGGCTGACCACGGGCAGGCTGATGGCCAGACCCCGCGTTGCGTTAGCCTGCAGGTTACGCTGATAAACTTCCAGGCCTTTACACTCCAGGACATTGGTGTTTGACTGAATAGCTTCCATCAGTCCGGACTGAGTGGGATACATACTGCTCATGCTGTCTGTGCCCTGTAATAACTGACTTCATTAGCAATGGCGCGGGCTTTGGCTGCTTCCGCCAAAAGCACAGACCATTCCGGCAGAGCGGTATCCCATTCCACCAGTGTGGGAATATTGCCAAAGCGCACCAGGGCCAGACGGTAAGCGTCCCAGACAACATCGGACACCTTCTGGCTGTGGTCGTCTACCATAATCTCGCCGGGTTCTACCGGTGTGCAGCCTGCAAGATGAATTTCACCTATGGCATCGGTAGGAATAGCATCCAGCCAGTTGCCGATGCTTTCCAGAATATTATCTTCGCCAGCATTGGAGGCATTGACCGCCAGGTTGTTCAGATCGACCAGCAACTTGCAGCCGGTGCGAATAACCAGGGAGCGAAGGAATTCAGTTTCGGTAAAGGTACTGCCTGCGGGCGTGATATACGCCGACAGGTTTTCTATCAGAATATGGCGTCTTAGCCGTCTCTGAAGCCTGTTTATGTTCTCGCTCATCACATCCAGAGTCTGCTCATTAAATGAGATGGGCAGAAGATCTCCGGCATGGTGAAGGGTGTCGCTGCTGTTGAGGGGCGAGTGCAGATGTCCCCAGGTAAACGCCGCGTGTTCAGACACCAGTGCTGGTGAATAGCGTTCAACCAGTCTGGCTATGGAATTGATATGTTCGTCGGGTACACCGCTTATGGAACCCAGTCCCGTGGATGTGCCATGGAGGCTGATGGGGTAGTGTTCAGCGACCTGGTCGAGAATATTCAGGGCAGCGCCGCCCTGTGCGAAGAAATTCTCTGCATGCACTTCAATAAAATCAATATCAGCAGGGCTGGCCAGAACATCATGGTAATGGACATGCCGCAAACCGACGCCAACAGGTGTCTTTGTCGTATTCCAGTGATTGCTCATGATGTCTGACCCTTCCTGTCTGCGTGCTTAGTTGTTTTTGGCCAGCAGTTTCTTTTTGGCTTCTGTCTTGGACAGACCGCCCATTTCAGTGCAGGTGCCTTTCTTCACAGTCTTCCATTCGTCGATAGCATTATCGGCTTTGGCCTGGCCTGCGCAGGAGTGGGTGCCCAGCAGGTTGGCGCAATCGTTCTGGCCAGCTTTGGCAATGCCGTAGCACTTCTCTTTGGAAGCCGCCTGAGCAGTGGAGATGGCTCCAACAGACAGGGCAGCAGCGAAACCGGCACAGATGAGAGCTTTGTTGTTCATGGTGAAATCCTTTGATGTTGTTATTAACGTTTGGCTATTAAGATTTAAAACGTTTGAGGGTTTCCATATGGCGGGGTCGGAGTATCCGTCAATCTGGCCTATCACCTCCCCTCTGTATATCAGTACCAGAGTCAGAACGGCACGGATAGGAAAATGATCAGCCAGCTCTCGGTGATGTCGGAATTGGCTTTTACTGCTGCCATATTTCCCTGAAAGCGTGAGGCTATGCGGTCAAAACCGGGAGCATCATCTGACAGGGAGCACACCAAGTATCTCAGAAATCTACAATAACCCCGTCTTCATTTGAACTGATAGTTTCAAAGTGATGGCTGGTTTTCAATTCCTGCATACTCATTCCTTTGCCCTCACTTCTTATTACGCGTGCCCGGCTGATAGGGATTCACATCCCCCGGTTTTTTCTGAACAGTTATTATTTTGAGTCAATTTTTATATGGGGCTATCAGTTAAGATTGTCCGTCTGAGAGGGTTTGATTCCTGGAGACAGGTTGTTGGGCAGGGGCAGGAAAGAAGTCTCTGCCGGGAAGTGGCGGGGCAGACACCGGGAGATGACCTGAACGACAGGCGGCTGGAAGTGGCGAAAGCCTGCTGAAAAAGCATAAACCTGTAGGTTGGATAGCAAATAAGGTAGGTTATGAAAACACTTCGGCTCTTGCCTGGGTGCTTTGAAAAAAGACAAGTTATGCCCTTAGCCAGGATGTTTATGAAGCATCCTGGCTAAACAGTGGTTAAAGCTGCAGGACGAATAATGGGCTGATGAGATGATAAAACTGATTACCTTTGATCTCGACGATACCCTTTGGGATAACGGCCCGGTGATTCGCCGTGCTGTTCGTGAAGGATATACCTGGTTGTTCAACCGTTGCCCTGAACTGGTGGAGGTACATACGGTTGAGTCCCTTGATGCTCTGAAAAGCAACCTGAAAGAGACTGTGCCTGAACTGAGACACCGGGTGAGTGAAGTGCGTATCGTCGGTATGCAGCAAGCTCTGGAACAGATTGGTTATAAATCTGCCGAAGCTTTAAATATTGCCCGGGAAGCCTTTCAGATTTTTCATCGCTGGCGGCACGAGGTGGAGTTGTTTGATGGTGTTCATGAAGTCCTGGAAACTTTAGCTCTTGAATACAGGCTGGCTGTTATCACCAATGGCAACGCCAGTGTTAAACGACTGGGGCTTGGGGACTATTTCCAGTTCACTATCAGTTCTGAAGACATTAACCGCAGTAAGCCGGATCCGGAAGTGTTTAAGCTGGCACTGAAGGCCGGGAATATAAGCGCAGATGAAGTGATCCATATTGGAGACAATATGATTACTGATGTCCAGGGTGCCGCTGAGGTCGGCATGAAAACCATCTGGTTTAACCCTGCAGGGGAGGAGTGGTCCCTGGAAGCATGTCAGCCAGACAAAGTGGTAAACTCCCTGGCTGATATTCCGGTCGTTGTCCGCACTATTGCGGACGGCACGGCATTAACGGAAGTGAAGAGTCAGGAAAGTTAAAAGTTAGGAGAGTTAAAAGTCATCATCCGTAAAAACTTCTGTCCGGATACTCGCCGCATCAGCAACAACATAATGGTGAGCGGAAGGGCGGAAGCCATGTGATAAATGGGGGCGGGTTCATTTAAACGGGTTAGTCTTTGCTTCCGGTGTTTGAGAAAGAGATGGTTTGACTTTTAATGGTGGCGCATATAAAAACGGCATATAACTCCCCTGCTGTTTTCTTGTCGTGCAAGGCAGTGTCGCAAACTCACGGACCCGTACCTAAATCAGTTGCAATAAAAAACTCCTCCAAGTACTGCGTGAAGTCACTATCAATCCGTTTGTTACTCTGCATTAGTCATGGTTTAAAGGTAGAGGATTAGAATACAATCAATCACCTGAAAAACCATCAGATTCACGCAGTATACGAATTAAATATCTTTTCCTCGCTTGAATTTATTTTCTATATACATGGACAGCATTTTTACCATATTTCTTCTCAGCCAGTTCATTGTATGCCAGGTTTCACTTAACATAACTGCATACAATGGATTATCGCGAAGCCCTACCATTTTCTCGCGTGCAGCTTTCCGAACATACCTTCTTGAATCATGCAGGCGGTATTGGTATGGAGACCAGATCCCAAAGGATAAGTCAAATAATAGTCTTGGGTGGGAAAATAGTATTTTTAAATATGAAGGGCATTGGTTTATCTGTTTTGCAATGAAATCCATGTACTGGTACGGGTCAACAAGAAATGGTTGTGATTCTTGAAATTGGTTAAAACGTTTTGAAAAGTAAATTTCATCAATCTTTATGGTCTTTATCATGCCTTCCCGGTCAGGCAGGGAACACGCGCCTCGAAAATATTCAGCTATCCAACGGGCTTGCATCTCTGCCAGCATAGGTATAGATGTAACATAAGGTCGGATATAACCAATAAATGCAAGCTGATTATTATCTGGATGAAATACATTCTTATATAACTTTTTTAATGGCGTAGAGAATTTAAAATTCAGGCCCGCTTTATATCCCGTACACATAATAATCAAATCGAAATATTGCCCTTCCGCCACATCTGCAAAATACACATTATTACCAATTATTTTAACAATTCCTTTTTGAGGGGTTATTTTTCCTTTTTTAACTCCCTCAAGTAAGTGACAGCTTTTAGTCCATGATGAACCAATGTAGTAATCACTTGAATACCATTGAGGTATGCCTGAACCACATTTCCCCGTTTCTTTCTCGAACCTTCTTACAACTCCACATCTCTCAGGAGCATCAAACCCCAGGGACCTCAATAAATAAAGCTGAAAACGATTAGTCATCAAATCTGCAGGCAATCCTCCCTGGTCTTTTTTGATAGGAAAATTGTAATAACTGGCAAGCTTTGGATTGAACCATGTACCACGTCTCATGCTCACTGTTACACTGGCTGCATCCTTTAACTTAGAGGCGATATCAGAAGCTGTATCTGAACCACCAACTATAAGAATATTTTTATTTTTCATGTTGCCTGTCACTGACTTAAAATCAGCTCCATGCATTATTTCCCCAGAAAAATTTTCAAAAAGTTCTTTCTCTGGATAATTAGAATTCATTCCTGTTGCGACAACTAAAAAATCGCTTTTATATTCACATGTTTCAGTTTTTATAACCCAACACTTTTCATCTTCTAAAAAATCCGCTGACATCACATGCCTATTACAGCTAATGCAACCTTGTAGATTAAATTTTTCTACATAGCTTTTTATATATTCATTAATGTGATCAGCTTTCGGGAAATCCGGGCAATTTTCAGGTAGTGGAAAATCTGAAGCCTCCATAAATGTTTTTGAAGATACTGCTTCAGTATCAGGCAACACCCCACCAGAACAATTTTCTCTAAAAACCCACTGGCCTCCAACAGCATTCGTTGACTCAAGCAAGATAACATCCATTTCATGCTCGATTGCATGCTTGAGCATATAAATGCCTGAAATGCCGCCACCAATAATAACAAGCCTGTATTTACGCATAAGCACCTCATTAGTTCTAAGCACTTAACCCGTATGTTTCACGATCTCAATGGGCGATCTCATTGGCCATGATCCCGTCTGCTGTCTGTTTGCGACTATCTCTCGCGACCATCACTGGAGTTTTTCATGCGCAGTAATAGCAATACTGCCGAGTGTCGGCAACACAGAATTCAAAAATACATTCAACACAGCAGCCTGGATGAGTAGAGTTGACTGTTGGCTGAGCCAGTGTTTGAAGCCGATTGTAGTGGGGTAATGGCCTGAGCGCTTTGAAACCCCGGCGCTCAAGCGAAGGAAAAAACTTACCCGCTGCTGATAACGTCACGAGCCGTCGCCAAGATGAGGATTAGAACCCATGGTCACCCGAAAAAGCTTAAGTAAGTGCCATTCGGGTCATGGATAACATAAACATCTCCGCTTCAATTTCTAATGGTGAATGCACTGGTCGCTATCCCACGGGTTTAGCAAACAACACAATGAATAACATGGCGACCCCGACTGCCGAAAAGCCTAGGCGATGGCTGTTTTTTTGTGCGATCAGTACGGCGATCAGACATTGCAAGAAGTAGTACAGCGCGAATGCTTTCGAAGCTAAAGCGAGGATTTGAAAGGTGTCTGCCAGCCAGGTTAATGTTATCGCGAGAATTCCGATCGATAGATAGATGATCTTTGGATGAATTTTTTTCTGAGATACTTCTGTCACATTGCCTTTTGCAGCTATGGTGTCTGCAACTGCCGCAGAAAATTGGCTCAGTAGTGCTGCAATTACTACACCGGCAGAGAGGAAAGGTATCGCTGTATACGTGACTAATTTGATTAGAAGGTGATCTGTGTACTGGCCTTCAAGCTCATGAATCAGTGGGATTGCGAGGAATACAAACGCAATGTAGATAGTAGAGGAGATAATTTGAGACCAGCGTGAACTCCAAATGCGGAGATTTGCGTTATAGGTATTTCCTAGAAAACGTGGGGTTTCAAAGCCTTGGACTACAATCAGTGTACCGCTGACAACAGTGACAATTTCCCACCAACTTGCTGTAGGCATAGGGATGCTCTGTATGCCTTGCTGAATACTCGTGCCATCGTATTGAATGAACCCCAGTAGAATTACAGTTACCAATGCAAGCGTAGCCATCAAGGACCATGTTTCTAAGAAATTCAATGTACTTAGCCCACGAGTCAAAGCCACTACGACAATGGTGATAATGACAACGGTAGTAGATATGTCCTGATAGAACTGTGAAGTAAGATTGAAACCGGCAAGTAAAAATGAAGAGAGTATTTGTAAATATAAGGTAATTGAAATGACATATGCGATGGATATCGAGACGTCAGAGATACGATCTATTAATGAGACCGTTGTATTCTCGCCTTTTGCAATTATCGGTTCAGCGCGTTTAATGTTGAACCGAATTGCAGCCCCAACAGCATAAGCCAAGGATGTGACTACCATAATGGCCACACCCATCCAATAGCCTGTGGCTGTTGCCAGTACCGGCAAGATGACCAAGAAACCACTCCCAAAAATTGAGGCGAGCGGGGTGGCCAGGAGATTTAATCGAGTCTTGGCGGTACTTTGGTCGTCGGCGATTTGGTTAGAGATGGTTGTATTCATACAATTCCTTTGTGAAGGGTATAGCTGGATTCAAGCAATAAGTGCAATTGATTGAAATTTCAGATGTGAGCCAGCTGCGGGTACATTTCGTAGTTCTCACACTCAGAAATGGAAGTCAGGAATGAGTAAACAAGCCGGACAATACAAGCAGCTGACTCTAAAGTGACGATACCAGATTGAGGCTCATCTTGGGACAGCGAGTATGCAAAAAGAAATTGCTGTTCTTGTTGGCATTAGTGAGAGTGCCCTGTCACGAGAGCTGGGCCGCAATAGTGGAGAACAAGGCTACTGCGCTGAGACCGCTCATGCACTGACAACCAGGCGTCGTACGACAGCCAAAAAGCACAGTAAATCTGATGAGCGATCCTACAGGGAAGTCAGCTCAAAACCGAATTTCAAGCAGTTATTCTGGCGCACATCCGAAGCCCTCCCTAACAGCAAACATCACCCTTACAGCAATGAAGACTTTCGCAGTCGTCATCCTTCCTGCAGGGGCAATCGACTTGAGCGCAGAATGTCTGGCAAGTGTTATATTTATAACCCAGTTCGACATTATTGCAGCACTCGGAACATTGGGGCATGTTATAGCCACCGCATGCTGTACCATCTGGAAGACAACTCCATGCCACGTTTGCCAGGCCCAGGGCAGCCAGCCCCACAAAATGCTGCCACAGTCTATTTCCGTTCATCTCTGCATCTCACTCTTCAAGGTTAACCAAACGACAGGTAACGCTGTTCTGTATGAGAGTTGAGTATTGCTCACTGCAGGGCTGGCGTTGGCGTCAATGCTGCTTGCCTGAATTAAAAGCTATCGTGGACGTATAATGTTGCAGAAGATAGCGGGCGGAAAGTTTTATCGGAAGAATCTACTAGAATACATTGGCCGTTCAACAGCGGTTCCATAAGACGCCCGTCTTACCCGTTTGTTTCCAGAGGTTGTAAGCCATGACTCCCACCACCTTACTCCCCTCCCGCTCATCAGTCTCGCCTGTCTTGAAAAACAGAAGAAGCAGAAGTTTCAGCACAGCCCTGTTGTGTTTTCTGGCCACACTGCTCATGCCTTCTGCCGGATGGCCCCGGTGCAATCCTTATACTCAATTCCAGGTATATTCGTTTGCTCCTTTCGAGGTAGGTGTTTATGCTGCGATTCCAAAGTTTGACAAACACGGGAAAATTGTATCCTACAGCCAGGGTAATGTACTGTGCCCCTATTTTACTGTCTCGGATGAATGCTGCGCAGATTTGAGCAGAGATCCCCTTTGGGTGCAGGCCGGTATTATCCCTTACAACTACCTTATCATCGACAAGGAACACCTCTTGAGGGCTACTGCCGATATAATTAGAGGAATTGGTGGAACGATATGGGCAGATAACTATATGCTGGTACCTGATTCTCTTTGTAAATGGGAGCATGAAGTAGCGGTTGTCAATGCGCTGGATATGGCTGTTGATTTGGGCCTGTCTTTCTCAGGGAGCTATAACTCATATCCAGCACCACTCAATACAACCAACCTCGGTCGATTTGATGCAACCTGTGTTATAAAAAATACAGATACTCGCGATCATGAGCTTACAGTGCATTACAGGGATAAACAGGGTGTTGATCATATCGTTAGGCTTGGAAAAGTTGTTGCAAAATATTGTTTTCTTCATACAGACAAGCCGGGGGAATCTCTATCAATGACATGTTACGATAGTCTTCGCCCCGATGCCCCTCCTGTCCATTAAAATGTTCAGCCAGTGTAATTAGAGCCTGTTCATAATCTTATCGTGGGATGCAAATGCCGAATGAACCGGCTCTTCGTGTTTATTCGTGTAAATATCACTGAAAAAAGATAGAAGGATTACTCCATAAATGTTACTTCCTGTTTTCCTTTATTAAAAAAAGGATTCGGAATCTGTGATAGTCAAGGTTCTTGTATGAATGTCGATATTCTCCAAGAGCAATTACAGAATAACCTCCCATGTCCATTAAATTCTCGTCCTCTGCGCTTGTTATCTGCTTTTCTCTCAGTTTTTTCAGCCTGTTTAAAGCGGTACCCGTTGCAGGGGAGTCTATTATAGGCCCATTACCTGGCAATGAGATTGTTATAACACCTGAGGATGTCAGGACAACGGGAATGAAAGAGGTCACCGTCTCTATCCGGATTATTGAGCCAGAGACTTCTGACTTTATTGTGAAGCCTTTTACTCTCAGTCTTGAATGTAATACCTATAAGTTCTGGGACATTTTTCTGGGTTTCGGTTCAGAGCCCTATAAGGTGAGCTTCAACTGTCCGGAATCTACAGAACGTAATCCTATTGGTTGCCAGCAGGCAGTGACCATGGAGAGTTTGAAGGCCTTGCGGAAGATAGAAGGATTCAGCTGTAAGGCCCGTGTTGAGGTTGAGGGGAAGCAGTATTTATTCTCTGAGCATGATTATCGTGCAAACTCACTTAGAACACCGCTCCCTGTAACTGGAGTCTCGTTGGGAGGGGGGGATGTGCATCAAGCGCCCTCATACGACACAATTCTGCATGATACCTGGAATTTTCCCCTGAACTTTCCGTACATCAGCACAACCCCCGATATTCATTTGAAGCTGGAAGATAAGTACCTGGAAATTCCTTGATTTCAAAGGAGTGATTTTAAAGGGAGAGGAGTCATTCTTTAACAATAATGGCCTTGAGTGCGGTCAGGAGCTTCTCTACTGTCGCAAAACGGTCGCTTTTGTCAATCGCCAGACCATAGGCCCGGGCGAAGTGCATAAGGAACAGATAATCCTGCTGTATTCATTGTTTGTTTTCCCAAAAAGCATGGAAGTGATGGACCGGACCGTGGCCTTTGCCGATGGATAGCAGATCCGCATGGGCAATGGCTTCCGCGATATAGCTTTTGGCTTTATAAACAGCATCTTCGAGCCTTTCACCCCGGGCCAAAAGGGCAGTAATAGCGGAGGAGAGGGTGCAGCCTGTACCGTGGGTGTTCTCCGTAGCGATACGGGGAGCCGTTAACCGGTGCAGGGTTGTGCCATCGTGGAACAGGTCGATGCTTTCATCACCGCCGAGATGGCCACCTTTGACGAGTACCGAGTGACTGCCGAGTTTCAGCAGTGGCTCAATCATGGCCTCCATGCCGGAAACAGTATCAGGTACATCACAGCCAAGCAGAACTGCGGCTTCAGGAAGGTTGGGGGTAATAACCGTGGCTTTGGGAATCAAACACTCTTTCAGGGTTTGTATAGCGTTGTCCTGCAGAAGTTTGTCGCCGCTGGTGGCCACCATCACCGGATCAAACACAATCAGCTCGGCATTATGGGCCACCAGAGCATCCGCAACGGTATGAATCACCGGCTCTTGGCTGAGCATGCCGATTTTTACCGCATTCACAGCAATATCAGAAAAAACTGAATCCATCTGTTGTTGAATAAATTCGGGAGTAACATCAAAAATGCCCTGCACGCCACAGGTGTTTTGGGCGGTCAGCGCGGTGATAACAGTACAGCCATAAGCACCAAGGGCAGAGAAGGCCTTCAGGTCGGCCTGGATGCCGGCACCACCACCGCTGTCGGAGCCTGCGATGGTAAGGGCAATAGGGGTATGGTTCATCGTGAACAACAATGCCATGAAACAATGCCATGAAGTGAAAGGGAAATTTGTAGCCCCGACAGTGTAAACATCACCGCACAAAGATAGAAGGATTGTTCGGTAAAAGAGAAGGGTTGAAATAGCAGGTGTTTTTTGGGTTGGGATAACCAGCAGGGGCTCAAAGCCCCTTTTTATCAATTACATAGACTCCTCTGTTTTTGCAGTCCGCGATAACTTCCAGTAGATGTTCTTCTTGAGGAAGATTTAAGTGAGAGTGAATCTAAGGTTTCTGGATCAGCCTAAGAATTTTTGGGTAATTGTTGATATGTTGCATATGGGCTATGTGACGGAAGTATTGTTTGGTCACGAAGTGGTAGAGAGACTACCAGGAATAGTCGATAGCTGGCTTGAAGAATAAGAAAGGAATATAAATACCTCTCGGTTCCGCAGCAATGCCAACAAGAAAGACCAACAAGAGAAATCATAATGTCCGGCTCCGTTATTGATCTGCTGAAATCCCACCGTTCCATTCGAAAATTTTCCGCGCAACCCGTCAGTGATGAACAGGTCAGGCTGTTTATTGAAGCAGGCCAGAGTGCGGCGACCTCCAGTAATCTGCAGGGTGTCAGCGTGATTCGAGTACGTAATCCGGATACCCGGGCGAAGATGGCGGAACTGGCCGGTGGCCAGCCTTATGTTGCCGATGCCCCTGTATTTATGATGTTCTGCGCTGACCTCAACCGTTCAGGCTTCTGTTGTGAACTCCATGATGGTGAGCTGGCTGATGGTATGACCGAACACTTTATGATTGCCACCATTGATGTAGCGCTGTTTGCCCAGAATGTTGTGGTGGCGGCTGAATCTGAAGGGCTGGGTGCCTGTTATATTGGCGGTATTCGCAATAACCCCGCGCAGGCCAGTGAGCTGCTGAATCTTCCGGGTAATGTGTATCCTGTCTTTGGGCTGTGTCTGGGATATGCGGATCAGAACCCCGGCATAAAACCCCGCCTGCCTGTGGATATGGTTTTGATGGAAGAGACCTATCAGCCAGTCAATACAGACCTGCTGGCGGAGTACGATAAAACCATGCGCCAGTATTATCTCGACAGAACCGGTGGCAAGCTGGACCGCACCTGGAGCAGTGATATGACAGCTTTGCTGGGTAAAGAGTCCCGTCCCCATATGCGGGAATTTTTACGCAGCAAAGGTTTCAAGATGCGTTAATGTTCTTAGAGCCTGTTCATGGTCTTTCTCGGCATTTTCAGCCCACGATAAGATTGTCAACAGGCTCTTACATTCCTGAACTGCCAGAATGGACGGGAGGCCAGACCATGAAGATTGTAATCGCGCCGGACTCTTTCAAGGAAAACCTGACCGCTGCCCAGGTGGCTGATGCTATTGAGCATGGTCTGAAACAGGTTTTGCCTAATGCTGAGTGTGTAAAAGTGCCTGTGGCTGATGGTGGTGAAGGTACTCTTCAAGCCCTTGTGGATGCGACAAAAGGGCGACTGGTGGGAGTCACGGTAACAGGCCCTCTTGGAAAGCCTGTTCAGGCGAGCTTTGGCATTCTCGGTGATGATAAAACGGCTGTTATTGAAATGGCCAGCGCATCGGGACTTGAGCTGGTTCCTCCATCCGAAAGAAATCCCCTGATAACCACAACACGGGGCACAGGAGAGTTAATACTCCATGCCCTGAATGCCGGAGCGAAAACAATTATTACCGGTCTGGGGGGCAGCGCAACAAACGACGCCGGCGCGGGTATGATGCAGGCTCTGGGTGCCTCCTTTCAGGATGGGCAGGGCAAAGAACTTCCGATGGGTGGAGAGGCTTTAGCAGAACTTGCACGGGTTGATTTAACCCGCCTTGATAAACGACTGGAAACAGTTGAATTTATCGCGGCCTGTGATGTGGATAATCCGTTAACCGGTCCACAGGGAGCATCAGCAGTTTTTGGCCCCCAGAAAGGCGCGGATAACGCCATGGTTCAACGTCTGGATAAAGCTCTAGGGCGTTATGGGGAGGTTATTCGATCGCAGCTGAATAAAGATGTTATTACCGCTTCAGGAGCCGGTGCCGCCGGTGGCATGGGGGCTGCTCTGCTGGCCTTTACTGATGCCCATCTGAAACCGGGCATTGATATTGTGATAGACGCAGTCAATCTGAAAGAAAAGCTTCGAGGGGCGGATCTGGTCATTACCGGAGAAGGGCGTATCGATGGCCAGACCGCCCAGGGCAAAACCCCGGTAGGTGTCGCCAGAATGGCAAAGGCCCAGGGTATTCCTGTTGTCGCTCTGGCTGGCTGTGTGGGGGATGGTGTGGAAGCCGTTTATTCGGAAGGCATTGATGCGTTGTTTTCCGTGGTTCACGGGGCGGTTTCTCTGGAAGATGCATTCAGGCTTGCATCTGAGAATTTAACCAGAACAGCGAGGAATCTGGCGGCAGTTTTCACTCTTGGACAAAGTTTATAATAAACAGGTGTTGGGGGAGATTTTCTATATCCTGTATCCATTTGCTTCCAGGCTTTCGTATAAACTACCCATTTTTAAAACATTAAAGGAACAGCAGTTTATGCTGAGTGTAAGTAAACCGAATATTGCCCTTGGTCAGCTTCTGCTGACTTTGCTAGTGGTGATTCTTATTGCACCTTCAATACCTGATACGGATATTATTTTCGGTCGTATATTCAGTGGTCTGATTATGTTTAGCATGACTACATCTATTCGGCCTCTGGTACCTGGCAGGAAAAAGCTGCAATTATTTATCCGGTCTATAGGCGTCGCTCTTACCCTGATGGTGTTGTTTCTGCCGGAAATGAGTGAATGGTCCAAACGTCTTGGCGTAATTGTTCTGGGGGGGGTGATTATCTTTTCCGTCGGGATGATGGTGGGGTTAATGGCGCATCTGTTCAGTAAGGCAAATCAGTCGCAGAAGCTGCTGGCGGCAGTTAACTTCTATCTGCTGACGGGCCTTGCCTTCAGTTATATCTATCTGTTGGTAAATATCTTTGAGCCAACCGCTTTTAATATTCCCAATAATGATATTTACAACTGGTCACAGTATCTCTATTTCAGCTTTTCCACGTTAACGACTGTAGGCTATGGCGATATCATTCCAGACATTCCTTTTGCCCAGAGTCTCAGTGTAATGGAAGCGGTTATCGGGGTTCTGAGTCCGACGGTTATGATTGCCCGGTTTGTGACTGCTGGAGCTGATTAACCCGGCCCGGGTCGATTCTCTGTTTTTCCAGCGTTATCTTTCCAGCGTGGCCTGAAAGTGGGAATCTGCCCGATGATCAGAAAAGTGGTCTACACCGGAAATTTTCAGTTTCCCGCCCTCAAGCGTCCATGTCCCTTCTCATAGCGTTGAACTCCTATGACAGAACCATCGACAAAGGTAAAAGTCTCTGGAATATAGCTTCTATGTCGTCTTCTTCAAGAGGTCAAAAGAGCTACTGACTGGCATAGGCTACTGAATAGCAAAGGCCGCGGCCTTTTGCGGATAGTACTTCTCCAGCAGGGCAAACAGCGTGGAAATCGTTATCAGGTCCGCTTCTCCGTCAATATTCCAGGGTAAAAAGTGAGTTTGGAATGCGGTGAGGGTATTGGTGGTCTGGCGGTCGTACTCGCCGGTTATCTCAAGCTTATAGCCGTAGTCATTCAGGGCCTGCTGTACCAATTCCGGAGAAGGACGGTTGAGGGCGAACATATGCCAGTATTTGTTCACCGTTTCCGTGTCATACCAGGCACCGATACCGGCTTTATAAAGCTGATGCCAGGGAAAACGGGGGCCGGGGTCGCTCTTTCTCTGGGGAGCAATATCCGAATGGCCGAGAATATGGGCGGGTTTTATCCGGGGGAACTGCTGCTGTAGTTGTTTAATCAGGGAGATCAGCAGCTGAATCTGTTCCGGGTCATAATCCGTGTAAAAACACATTTTGTGGGAGTATTCTGCGCTGCCTGTGAGTTCCCGGGGCAGTATTTCTCCGATATGGGTATGGCACTCCGGCGTATTGACCAGCTCAATACCAATGGATAGATCGTTAAGGCCGTCCTGGCCATTCCAGTGGCTGACACCGGCATGCCACGCCCGATAAGATTCATCAACCAGTTGGTAAATCCTCAGTTCATCCCCCGGATAGCTCTCGTCATGGTTCTCAGGAATCAGGTAATGGGCGCTGACCCTGTTGCCATCCACCAGAAACTCCATGGACTTTTCATAATTGGCAGCGGTGTAGTGCAGAACAATATATTTCACCCTGCTGTTGTAGTTCTGGCTGGGCAGGTACTTGATGGGAAGTGAGGAGCAGCCTGTAAGCCACAATAGCAATGCCGCTGCTATTAGCTTCTGATAGCGAGATTTTTTGGCGAACAATGCTTTCATTCCGTGAATGCTGTTGCTGTGTTTATTTATTCAGCATATCAGGGCATGGAATGTTCGACTGTGAATTTTCAGTAGCGTCGTGTCTCTATGGCTTTAAGGAACGGGGCTAGAACCGCCCGCTGCTTTTCAGTTGCAGATACTGGGTCACCATATCCATATGCAGAGTATCTGGACGTGCATCCACAACCAGAATGCCTGAGCTGCGCAGTTCCCGCATCAGCTTCTGGCGCTGATCCAGGTACTGGCGGGTTCCTGTGTAATTCATGGCCTGTTCAAAGCCATCTACAGGATGCTGAACTATCTGGTCCAGCACCTGTTCCCTAAGGCTGGCGACCATCACCATATGTTTGGCAGACAGAAGCCGTGTAGCCGCCAGCAGGTCGTTCCTGTCTTCTTCCCGCACATTACTGACCAGAATAATCAACGCCCGTTTACGGTGCCGGGCAATAATCTGTTCAGCGGCTTCGAGAAAGTCACTGCTGGTTGTGGTGCTGTGGAGGTCGTAGGTCTGCTGCAGAAGCTTGTTAACCGTGGTCTGGCCTTTGGTGGGGTGCAGCCAGCGGTCAGGCTGCTCTTTGCCACCGGCAAAGCTTTGAAAGCCCACGGCGTCTCCCTGGCGAAGGGCTATCCAGGATGTGAGCAGCATGGCGTTAAGGGCATGGTCAAAGTGGCTGAGGCCATCATCCCTGGCGCGCATACGACGGCCGCAGTCCATTAGGAAAACAATATCCTGATCCCGTTCCAGCTGGTATTCCCGTGAGATCAGTTTCCGTAGTCGGGAACTGGCTTTCCAGTCCACCTGACGCAGCACATCCCCTTGACGGAACTCCCGCAGCTGATGGAAGTCCATCCCTGTGCCCCGCTGCTGCTGACGATGGGCACCAAGACGGTTGATCTGCTGGTCAAGGCTGAGAGCTTCGGCATTAAAAATAGGAGCAAAGTTGGGGTAAACATGTGCTTCCGAAGGTTCTCCCCTTTGCAGGCGAAGATCCCAGAGTCCGGCGGGAGAACGTACCCGCATATCTATCAGCCCGGAGGTTAACAGTCCCCGCCTGTTGGCCTGCAACTGGTAGTGAATATCCGCTTTGTTCTCCGCCGGAAGAATCATATTCAGGGGCAGCCCGGAGATTTCCGCAGCGGCAGGCCACTGGTCAGTAATGGTGACACGCAAGGCCCGGGATAAAGGGTTATTCACCACCAGAGAGACCGGCTGGTAAACACCAACCGCAAGGGTTGCGGGCAGATGCCGCTCCGCCATCACCTGCTTCAGTTTCTGGCTGCGATAAAGGTCCAGCAGGGCATAAACCACCAGAACCAGCCCGGCCAGCCACCACAGGCGTGAGCAGATACCGGCTGCCTGCGCCATATCAAAATAGCGCAGAGCGGCAATGGGCAATGACAGAACCAGCCAGCCTGCCAGCAGCCAGAGAAAAGTCTTCGACGGCCTCATACTTACTCTTTTCCTTTCACCCGGCTCTTAAAGTCGTGGCGCTTCCACTTGTTCGAGAAGGTCTTTCAGCAGAGCATCAGTTTCTACACCTTCAATTTCCATATCCACCGAACGGGCAACACGATGACGCATAACAGGAATGGCCATAGCTTTAATATCATCGGGAAGCACAAAGTCTGCGCCACGGAGCAGGGCATAGGCACGACCGGCATTGACCAGAGCGATGCAGGCACGGGTTCCTGCACCACGGGCAAACACGACGCTGTCCCGGGTGGCCCGTACAAGACGCACGGCGTATTCCACGACCTGGTTGTCTACGGGTATGGAAGCAACGGCCTGTTGGAGCTCCTGAATCTGTTCAATGGTAAATACCGGTTCAACAGAGGAAGCAACTGGCGTTCCGCCATCGGAACCACTGATACAGCGGGTCAGCAGAACCTCGTTATCCATTGAAGGGTAATTGATAAATATCTTCATCAGAAAACGGTCCAGTTCCGCTTCCGGCAGGGGATAGGTGCCTTCATGCTCAATGGGATTCTGGGTGGCCATGACCATAAACGGCGTGGGCACATCGTGGGAAGTACCTTCGATGGAAACCTGATTTTCCTGCATCACTTCCAGCAGGGCCGCCTGGGTTTTTGCGGGAGCACGGTTAATCTCATCCGCCAGCAGCAGGTTGGTAAACGCCGGGCCTTTACGTACCTGGAACTCACCCTTGTTCATATCGTACAGGGTGTGGCCGGTAATATCGGCGGGCATCAGGTCGGGGGTAAACTGTACACGGCGAAATTGCCCAGAGATGGCTTCTGAAAGGCTGCGCACCAGCAGGGTTTTCCCCAGGCCGGGAACACCTTCAACCAGCACATGGCCACCGGCCATCAGCGCAATCAGTACCTGGTCAACAACTTCAGGCTGACCGATCACCATGCTGTTGATACGGTTGCGCAGCTGTTGAAGCTGGGGGGCATACCGGGTGTTGTCGTTGCTCATATCGACTCCCTGATCTTTTGCAGGGTTTTTACCCTGTGGACAAATTCTGATTCGTTACCGGGCATGCCGTCAGCTAAAGCTGTGGCCACCTGTTCCGGTTGTGTGCGGCTGTGTTCGGCCAGCCACTGGTATTGTTCCTGTGGAGAGAGCTTTTGCCAGCTGGGGTTAAGCTGCTGGCAGCGTCGGGCAATTTCATTTATTAGAGGCTCAATAAGAGCCTCCGGTTTGTTACGACGCCAGAGATAATCAGTACAGGCCCGAATATGTTCGATAATGGCCCGGCGCTGGGTAAACGACTCTTCTCGAATAGCTCCGAAACGTCGGCCTCGGTACACCAGCCAGGCCAGCAGCCAGAACAAAAAGCCAAACAGCAGCTCCGGCGCGTTCTCCTGAAAAATGGTGGAGAGGGACGGCATGCTTGTGCCGTACAGGATGCTGAAAGAATCTCCGTGGGAGAGTAGCCACAGCAGCCAGGCATTATCTTCATCGCCTATTTTTCTGGAACTCCAGATGGAGGTATCAATAATAAAAGCGACCCGGCCATCCCCTTCGGGAAACTCCATAAAGCTGACACCGCCTTCATCTCCGGCCCAGTAATCGGGGGAGTGGCCTTCGAAGTCTTTCTCTTCTTCTGTATCCAGATAAAGCCAGTCATGTTCCAGGCGAACGTCACCGGACAGGTAAACTTCCGCTGGAGTATCGATATTTTCAAAGCTGATACTGGTGACTTCACTTTCTTTGCGGCTCTGCCAGTCGTCTGAATAGTTCTTCTCAAGCCACTGGTCGAAACTCTGGCTCTGTTTGTCTTCGAGGTCGTTGTACTCCCGTATCAGATCGACGATGGAACGCTCTTCGCCGTCCTCTTCTTCCTCGAATTCAGCGTCTGCGGCTGTTACACCGAAGTGTTCCAGAAGCGGGTGGGTGCGACCATCATCAGCGCTGGGAAGCCCGACGATTAACCGACCCCCATTGCCAGCCCAATCCAGCAGCTTATCGACCCGGCTCTCGGTCAGCACCAGCTCAATATCGGTGATCAGAAGCGTGTCTGTGCCAGATTCGCTTTGCAGGTGTTTCTCCAGCTCCTGCATACGCTCAAAGCTGTGAAAGCTGAAGTCCAGCTTCTCAAGGTAGTGCTGCGCAGCGAGCCATGGATTCAGGCGGGCCTCTTTGGTCCAGCCCTTATCGGTGACTTCTTCGTATTTTTCAAAGTAGGTAAAAAATATCCATGAACCCAGCCCTGCCAAAATCAGAACAAACAGGATCACCGGCAGAAAAACCGGGAATGAGCGATGCCCGTTGTTTTGACGGCTGTTGTTTTGAAATGCGCTCATGCGGGAAATACCTCCCGCCAGTTTCGGCACAGGTGATCAAAGGCCGTTTGTGGAGGATGCCGGTGACCGTAGGCAAGCAGCTGCCACTGTTCCGTCAGGTTCTGGACAAAGTTATTCAGGGGCGTTGCCGCCATCTTGTTCTGCACAAGCTCTGCGCATTCCCGCTCCGTATAGCCGGGGTGGAAATCAAAGTTATGGCGATGGAGTAGTTCAGACAGCGTGGCCCGATACAAAAGACCAACCGCTGCCCGGTGCTGGCCATTGATCCAGAGTTTGCGGGCCTCTTCCGGCACATCATCAGGCAGACTGTTCTGGCTTACATCCAGCCCGAACAGCACCTCGGGAGCCTCGGTTGTTTTTCTGGATTTGGGCTTTGGGAGAGTGGAGAAAACTGAGCCGATGGCCTGACGGTAGTGATAGATAAACCAGACAATCGCACCACCAACTGTCAGCCATATCAGCAGCTCCAGAATCTGGGCAAAGCCCATACGGGTTTCTTCCCCTCCATACATCAGGGGTTCGAAAAACCACTCCAGAATACTCAGAAGCCAGTCGAGCAGGGTCTGTTCCTTGTTTGGGTCTTCTTTAAGTCGCCAGCCGGTTGTGGTTTCCCTGTCGTGAAAAGCGTCATCTTCAAGAACTTCCGTAATCAGTTCCCGGGAGCCTTGCTGGTCTATATGTTCTACGGCCTGTGCAGGCTGGGGAATGAATGACGCCAGCATAAAGGTCATCAGCAGACCGGTGGCAATACTGGCAGCCTTACCGGGGAGCGAAGAGAGGCTGTTACGACGCTCCTGATGTCGGCTGGCCATATCCCGAAAACGAATCTCAATATCCCAGGCTTCCAGTTCAATACGACGGTTAATGTATAAAGCGAATCCGGCCATGGTATAGAAAGGCGCGATAACCACCATGGCTGCCCAGCTGACAAGATTGTCGATAAACAACATCAGGTCACCTTCCCGGGTAATCAGACTGAAAAAGCCTTCGTCAATATGCTCAGGAAGCATCATGGCAACCAGCGCATAGCAGCCAATAGCCAGAATCAGTTCCATAGACACGCAGACAAAGGTGACCCACAAAGCACTGCTGCCAGAACGCTGGCTAAGCAGCCCAAGGCGTTTGCTGCGGGCAGAGCCGGAGAGCTGTTCCAGCCCGGTAACCGGCATACCAAAGCTTCGGAACGGGCTGAGGCGACGCCAGGTGAGCCAGCTGAACCAGTCTGGCCGCAGTAGACCAGACGCTCCGCGAATGGCTTCACTGCGGGATACCTTTTCCCCAAACAGAGCCCGGCTGCCAATTAACAGTGGCGCGCAATCCCAGAGAGGTTTCAGCCACCAGGTCAGCAGCAGTGGAATCCACATAGCCAGATCAAAGAGATAACAGAGGGCACTGGAAAGGAAGAACACAAGCCCGGATGGAATGGCCCAGGATGTTAACAGAGGTTTGTACCATGTGCGGGCAAGGGTAAAACCCAGGTCGACAGCTTCCCAGCGGCTGCGCAGGCGGGGGTTAATCTGAATACGGCCAAGATCCATCATGGCTTCAGCCTCCCTGCCCGACGGGCCGCAAAGGTGCACCAGCCCAGAACCAGGGCCCAGAGCAGCGCGCCAACGCTGTATTTCACCGCAATGGGCAGGGTGGAACTGGATGACCAGAAGGCTTCCAGAAAGGCGGCGATCAGCAGCATCAGGGTGGAGCCGTAAACAATACGGACAGCGTCTTTTGCCGCAAGACGCAGGGACGTCACCCGTCGACAGGGGCCGGGGGAAAGCAGAGCAAAACCGATTTTCAAACCCGCGGCACCACTGAACACAATGGCTGTCAGTTCAAAGCTGCCATGGCCAATCACAAAGGGGAAAAAGGTTTCATCAAAGCCGATCTGGGCGATATGTCCGGCCACGCCGCCAATAGCCAGGCCGTTGAAAACCAGCACAAAAATAGAACCAATACCAAACAGTATGCCGCTGGCAAAGGTCTGGAAGCTGATACCGATATTGTTCTTGATATAAAAACCGAACATGGCCAGATCGGTATCGGAACCACGGAGGCGTCCGATCGCATCATTGGAGGGATCGTACATGGCTTCAAATTCACGGACCTGAACCGGGTCCATCAGGGTGTAAACCATGGACTCGCTGGTCAGGCAGGCGATAAACATAAACAGCCCGGGAACAAGAAACAGGGCCGCAGAAAGCCATATATAACGGCGGTTGTCGTACAGGGCCAGGGGGAAGTCTTTTATCAGAAAACGCAGCCACTGGTAACGGAACCGGGTATTGTGACGGTACAGGGCGTTATGCATCACCAGCACCAGCCGGTTCAGGCGATCCACAAGGTGGGGGCTGTAGCTGCGCTGTTTGGCCTGGGCGAGATGATGACAGACTTCCCGGTACAGGGGCGCAAGGCGGCTGTCGTCGAAACCGGCATCTGGCCGGGCTTTCAGGGAACCCTGGGAAATAAATGTTTTCTCCAGCAGTGCCCAGGTCTGGTTATGTTTCTGTTCAAAGGCCTGTTGCTTCATGTCTTTTCATGGCCTCCCAGTAACCAGACACCCATGCCCCGCAGTTTGTTGACGGATGTTTCTCCGGTATCCGCTTCCGGGTTTTGGTTGTTAGAACCGCTACCAAGAACAGGCTCAAGAATATTGGCCAGTTCCTGCTGGCGGGCATCGCTCAACTGGTCGTGACGGCGGGTAAAATCGATAACGGCGGATTGGTCTTCACTGTCCAGGGGAACTTTGGGCGGTTGCGGACAGGCTTTGGGCAGTTTGTCTTTGTTCTGTTCCGGCGGCACATGGATAACCAGAGTACCAGCCGCCAGATCACCCAGACGGCGGAACTGACCATTGACCAGCATGCAGATAAGGCCACCCATATAGAAAAATGGCAGGAAATCAGCGGCACGGAGCAGATTACGAATAAACGACGTGCCGGGCATAACCGGGGTCAGGTCATCGTTCACCACAACAAGGTTGAACTGACGTTTACCGGGTGTCTGGCCGCTGCGGAGAACTTCAAAAAAGACTGGATAAAACCATTCCAGCAGAAAGGCAGCAATCATAATAATGCCCTGGCCCGCCATTCCCCAGAAGGAAAGGGCGAGGGACAGAACCAGAAGAACTGCGCCGCGAATCAGCAGATCAACAAGGTAGGCCAGGACGCGCGGAACTGGCCCTGCGACTTCAGCCTGCAGATCTATGCCTTCAGGCGTTTCCACATGCCAGGTGGTATCAATCTGTTGTACAGGTGCTTTCATCAAATCAATCAGGCTGCAGTGGCTGGCTCAACACCGAACATATTGCGGTAAGCAATACCCATGGCTATTTGAGTCATGGGTATTGTCCAGATCAGGCCGATACCCAGAGGAATTGCAGCAAGAAGATTGATGATCATGAGCAGGAGCAATAAGCCGACGAAGCTGAACCAGCGTTTGCTGATCGCTTTACGGGATGTTTCCAGGCTATTCCACACACCAAGATTTTTATCCACCATCAGGGACATGGCAAACATATAGGCGAACGTAAGGTATATACCGGGCAGTATGAGAAGTAAGAAACCGACGGTGATAAAGACCGTCATAACAATATACAGCCCTAAAAGTGGCAGTATTTTATGGAAGAACTGAAGGACAGTTGCGGCTGAAGTTGAAACACTTACAGACTGGCGTAAGCCCATAATGAACAGGCCCATAAAAAGGGGCATACCTATAGCTGTTACTGTAATTTGCTGCGCAAAAGAGCCAGCCAGGATTGCCCCTGTGCCTGCGGATGATTCGGGAGAAGCTGCCAGAGCTTCCAGAATCAGGCCGGTAATCAATATCGCACCAATGTAAATTCCTATCGCTAACAGGAAGCCAAGAAGGATTGACAGTTTCGCCCCTTTGGTTTTTTCCCAGGCTTCGCTGATAATATCCCCAATCGAGAAGTTGTAGTCTCCGGTAATACCTTTTTCCAGAGAACCATAATTCTGTTCCGTTTCCTGGATGATTTCTGATGTGGGTGCCTGGTAAATAGACGATTCCATGAACAAATATCCCTCTTCGTTACTCTCTTATATTTCTTTCTTATATTTTTCTCTTGTATTTATCGGTATGGCTCTTTTTGTGTTATAGATGGCCAGATACCGAATTGATAAATTATGAGATCGGTTTATGTATGACAGATGTCATATATTTATCAGATCAGAGGATACCTGTTTAGCCCAGGCTGCCGCAAGGAAGTTGGTTATAGAGGCATTGTGCTGTCTTTCATTCCTATCGTCCTGGTGCTTTGGCTGACAATTCAGCAGACATAAAAAAGGGCCGTAAGGCCCTTTTTTATGATCTTTCCTGCGGCACTGGTGATTTTCAGGCCACCCGCCGCCTGGACGCTATCGACAAACGTTTATTATTGAAAGGGTCTACTCTATACACAATTCCCCTGGTTCAGTTTGCCCCCTACATCTTCTGTTCTTCAGGAGACACTTACACCCTTCGGAAGTAGACACGCACACCTCTTCCCTGATAGCCCCGGAAAACCTCTTCATAAGCATCCGTTCAAGAGAATTTCAGCTGTGATCACATGCAAAGACCAAACCTCTCTACCCCAGAAAAATACTGGTTCAGAAACAGGAGCATCGCTGGCATGGTCGGGCGTCGGCATCATAAGACGATATTGCAGAGTTTTTCTTTGCCTGATTAGTCTGTCATTCGGCGTCAGCGGAAACTGGGAGGATACAATTTATCATATTGAGGGTTTAGTTCGGGAAGGTAAAACCGTAGCGGTGATGGTTATTGATATGCAGCACATGTGCCTGTGGACTTATGATCAGGATGAGGCTGTCGCAGTGATTTCTGGACAGGAAAAGGTTATTGAATATTTCGCCAAAAACCCGAAAGTTCATTTCATTGATATTAATTACATTAGCAAAGACCGCCGTTACGGAGAGACCCTCCCCGACCTACTGGCTTCGATGAAGGTCAATATCAAATACAGAAAAATCACCAAGACAGAAGATAATGCTTTTGACTTGAAAAGCCAGTGTTGTGATGTGTCAAGCCAGAAGGTACTTGTCGACTATTTACGTACCAACAGCATTAGTGATCTGATGATTATGGGATGTTACGACCAGGCCTGCGTATTAAAAACATCCACTGGTGCCCTGGAAAATGGCTTTAACGTCCACGTCGATCAGGATCTGAATATCTCTGCATCAACAGAAACATATAAAATAATTGATGAAGGCTTTGCCGTGTTTGGTATCAATGGTCGTGAGCATATGAAGAGAGTCTGTGAGCAGGCGTGGCGCGAACTCGCTGAGAAGAACCCGGGAATGAGCCTTATCCAGAAAAGACCATCCCGCAGTGCTCAAATGTGTACCAGTCCATAAACTGGCAGGGAATAAAGAAAAGCCCTGTTGCCGGCGCAACAGGGCTTTCTTATGTCGGAGTGTAGCGAAAGGTTTAATAATCCTTCGGAAATGAGCACCCCAGGCAGCGTTTGAAGGTTGCGTTAAAGGGTTCAGCTACCAGGGTTTTACCAGCGCCTTTAATGTTACCGCCCAAAGCAGAGAATGGAGAGCTCACAATAAAAACTGCGGCTCCAACCACGGTGGTGGCCAGCATCAGTGGGCGGGAGACGATAAGGTCACCGGCCATGGCGAAGAAGCTGGGATCTTCCTGAAAATCTTCATTCAAACGGGGATTGGCGAATGCCGTCATACCGCTCAGGGACGCAGAGACCGTCAGGGCCAGTAATGTGGTTTTGAGTCGGTTCTTTCCGGTTTCCATAATTTTTATGTCCTCCCGGACGTTTGTGTTCATGAACACTATTCAATATATGAAATTTTGCTGATTTTGCTCTGATTCTTATTTCAGCTGCGGCTGGGGCAGGCCGTTGGAGAGAATAACTGTCGCTTCCCTCATTCTGCTTCCGTAAAAACCGCGCCAGTACTCTTTGTCCCTGCCACCATCACTGAATTCTATGTACCGGGGAATACCTGAGTACCCTCGAAAGACGTAGAACTCCTTTGTCCAGGTGCCTTCACTCCACTCACAGGGACCGGACACGGTTTTCGTATTGTTATCTGTCGGCCAGCGGGCAATTTCTTTTCGGTCTTTATCCAGCAGGCGTATGGTCAGGTGGTATCTGTCTCCGCCGCAGTAGGTGCGGTTAAATTCTTCGCCCACGTAAATATAGGGGCGTCTCAGGCTCTTGCTGGGGGCGTTGCTCAGAAAGTCCCCGAGATCAATTTCCTGGGTTCTGCGAACGTTATAGTAGGGCGTAGCAAAGAAGCCGACGGGCGCACCGTCGTAGGCCCATTTCACCTGGTTGTGCAGAAACGGTCCCAGCCTGGTTCTTGGCCGCTCTGCTTTCCAGGTGTCCCTGAAGCGACCGTAGTTGTTAGGGTTCTTGATAAGGTTTACGTTGTAGCCAGTCTGATGATGCTCAAAGCCTATATTCCCGTAGACAACATCCAGCGGTTTTCCCTGGATGAGGGCTGCGCCAACGGTAAAGTAGGGGCCAATGTTATCGTTGCTGCCTATGTCTCCGTTCCAGGTAACAGTTTGTCCAAAGCTCCATGTCACCCGTCCGGGAATAGCAACAAGACCCTCATATTTGGACCACACCACCTGAATTGTGGAGGTAAACAGTTCCCCCGGCTTCAGCTGCCCCTGTACGGGGATTTTGCTGATAAGAGTGACTTTTCTGGTTTTTCCGCACTTCCGTGAACTGCCGTCTTTCAGCTTGCGGATACTCTTGAAATCACAGTTATCGTCCAGGGTCAGGTTTTTGGTATCTGAACGGGCGATAAGGGCCAGAAAGCCTTCCCGAATCTCCAGGGTCAGGGGATTGAACGTGTTGATTTCAAATTGAGCGCCACTGTCGGACAGGGACTGGTAGGTTTGTCCTGCCTTAAAATTAATATCGTCGGATATGCGGGAGTTCAGGCGATGCCTGAATAAATCCGGTGTGGCCTTCCAGGTGGCAAGCTGTATACGCTCCTTGACTTCGGGAATACGGCTGAGACTGAAGCTGAACCGGTACTCATTAAGGGTACCTGGCTCTGCCCGTTCCTGGCAGTGGCGAAAGATTAACTGCCGTGCCTGAAGAAAATCACGTTTGGGCTGAAAGTATCCTGACAGAACATCCTCTTCTCCTTCCTTAAGAAAACAGCTGCTTAACCAGGTTTCCCTGCCCGGCTCCTCCAGTGGAATAGTGACTTCCGGGTTTTGACTCTGACCCTCTTCAACCTTCAAGCCTGCCTGTGGGTTCTGGGTCACGATGGGCACAAACCTGTCGGCAATTATCAGGTTTTTGGGGGCGAATTCCGCACCGTGGAACACCCGGTCTTCAACAACTTCGGTTTGCGGAAGTGGTGCACTCAGGAGAGGAAAGGAGAAAATTAAAGCCAGAAATGCCAGAACAGTACGGAACATGGGGTATCAGCCTGAATTGGGACGTTGTTCTGTCTATCGGCATGGGGAAAAGGCTGTTTAGGCTCTGGCCTATGTCTGGCATTTGGGGCAGAAGCAGGTGCTGCGGTTATTCAGGCGAATCTCTTTGATGGTGGTTCCGCATACCTGACAGGCTTCTCCGGCCCGGCCATACATGGTGAGTTCAATGGCAAAATATCCGGGCTTGCCATCTCCGCCAACAAAATCCTTCAAAGTGGTGCCGCCCACTTCAATAGCCCTGGCCAGAACCTGTTTAACCGCTTCAGCCAGACGCTCATAACGCTTTCTGGAAATACGCCCGCAGGCTTTGTCTGGCCGGATGCCCGCCTGGAACAGGGCTTCGTTGGCGTAAATATTTCCTACCCCCACTACATTGTGGTTATCCATCAGGAATGTTTTTACCGGTTGTTTCCGGTTGCGGGAACGCTGGAACAGCCGTTCTCCGGTAAAGTCATCGGACAGTGGTTCTGGGCCGAGGCTGGCCAGCAGCCTGTGCTCTTCCGGGGGGTTATCTGTCCAGACCATGGCTCCAAAGCGGCGGGGGTCGGTCAGACGCAGCAGCTCGCCGTTATCAAAGAGCAGATCTATATGGTCATGTTTTCCGGTCGGGGTATTGGCAGGCAGCACCCGCATGGAGCCGGACATACCCAGGTGGCCAATCAATGTGCCGTTGGGAAACGTCAGCAGCAGGTATTTTGCACGGCGGGAAACCTGCTTCAGAACCTGTCCCCGTAAAATCTCAGGAAGGTCGCTGCGAATGGGCCAGCGAAGCAGGGGCTGACGGATAATCACGTCTGATACTTTATGACCGGTGATATGGGGGGCTATGCCCCTGCGGGTGGTTTCTACTTCGGGAAGTTCTGGCATAGGGGCGGGTGCTGGCTTATCAGATTTGCTGTTTTTCAGGCCTGCAGCACAGTAACAGAACTCTGATAACAGGTGTAGCTGTCTCTTAGGGTATTAAAGATCGATACGCAGTATCTCAAGATAGACGCTTGTTTTGCATTCCTGGGGCAAGTAAAAGCCGTATCTGTAAATAACAGAATCGCAGGACATGGATATTGCGCCGTCACCTTCCCACTCGTTGGGAATCTGTAGTTCAATGTTTATGATTCTTTTTGGCCAGAGAGATGACGCCGTCGCTTGCAGGGTCATGACGCTGTCCTGACCAAAAGAGTAATGGCAATCTATCTGCAGGGAATCGTCTTCTGGATTTTTGCTGACGGTCGTTCGGTTAAGGCTATAGCTTTTCAGGGCTGTTCTCAGTCTTCCTTTGGCCCAGTAATTTGAACGGGGGTTTTTCAGGGCTTCCGTTCTTTTCCGGATAAATGGGGGGAGGTGCATGGAGAAAACCAGCTTATCCATGCGGTGATATAACTTCTTCTGCTCCAGGCTGCCGTAGAGTTCCGTAGCCCTGGGGCAGGAAAATGGCACCAGATCTGTATAGATCGGAGCGCCCTGGGCCAGCCCGCAGGAAGTCCAGAAAATGAGCGCGGATACCAGGCGAAATATAACTGGCTTTGGCATTGTCTCCATATTTTCCCTCGTTTACAGAAATGAAATCGTTCTACAACAAATAGGACTCCGGTCGAAGGGGTTCAGCTCATGGAATGTCAGTCGTGCTTGCCGTGCCGGCAGGGTTCCTTATAATCCTGAACCTTTGTGGGCTGCTGGCGGCCTGAACCGGAATTTCAGACAGATGAACCCCATGAGCAAGATAAAGACGCTTACAGGCATTAAACCCACGGGTACTCCGCATCTGGGGAACTACGTTGGCGCTATCCGTCCGGCCATCGAAGAGAGCCGCAGGGACGATATTGAGTCCTACTACTTCCTGGCGGACTACCACGCTATTATCAGCAGCTGGGACCCGCAGCAGGTCCATGAGTCCACCCGCAATATCGCCGCCACCTGGCTGGCCCTGGGTCTGGATACCGACCGCGCCACGTTCTATCGCCAGTCCGATATTCCTGAAATTCCTGAACTCTGCTGGATGCTGAACTGCATGGCGGCCAAGGGCCTGATGAACCGTGCCCATGCCTATAAAGCCGCTATGGACGCGAACGTCGCTGAGGGCAATGATCCAGACAAGGCCGTTACTATGGGTCTGTACAGCTACCCGGTGCTGATGGCAGCGGATATCCTGATGTTTAACGCCAACCGTGTACCGGTGGGCCGTGATCAGGTTCAGCATATTGAAATGGCCCGGGACATTGCGTCCCGCTTCAACCATGTTTACAAGGGTGAGCACTTCGTTTTGCCTGAAGCGGTTGTGGGCGAAAATTCTGCTGTTCTGAGTGGTCTGGACGGACGCAAGATGAGCAAGAGCTACGGCAATGTGATTCCCCTGTTCTGCCCCGAGAAGAAATTCCGCAAGTTTATTATGAAGGTTGTGACCAACAGCCTTGAGCCTGGTGAGCCTAAAGACGCTGATACCTGCACCCTGTTCCAGATTTTCTCCGCCTTCGCCAAAGACGAAGCCGAGATTGCCGCCAAGCGTAAGCAGTACGAAGAAGGGGCTGGCTGGGGAGCACTGAAGCAGGAACTGTTCGAGTACCTGAATGAAGAGCTGAAAAGCCCCCGTGAAGAGTATGACCGCTTGATTGCTGATCCAGCCTTTATTGAAGCCGAGTTGAAAAAAGGTGCGGAAAAGGCCCGGGAAGAGTCTGTTCCTTTTATTGCCGGGCTGCGTGAGGCTGTAGGTTTACGTTCCTTGTCATAACAGCTGGCGTAGTCAAAGCAGAAACATGTAACGGAACCGTAAAGTCAGCACTTAGGGGAACAAACCAATAAGCGGATCAGGCGCTGTCAGTCAGCGGTGCAGCTTTTCATTTTGCCGAGTATATTGGGTTCAGGAACAGCCTTGGGGTTGCCCAGATGCTGTTGAACCAGAAAATCTCCGGCTGACGGTGGAAAGCGCCCTTCAGTCAGAAAGCCTTCTACCGGAATCGACATGCCAGGAGCCCTGGCATCGTCGCCCAGGCGAAACCAGGAGCGGTCGACAGGATTTTTTTGCGAGGTGAATGTGTCTGTCCAGATAACGCCCTTAAAACCATTGACCTGAATATCACTGATTCCCACCTGCCTGAGGCCCTCCATAAAACGGGGAACATGATAATCTCCACAACAAATATGCAGGTCAATCCTGTCTACCTGGAGAGCATTGCTCTTCACAAATTTACCTATCACAGCACCATAATTTTCAGGTGTTGTGACTGATAACGCGCCAGCTTTGCCAAAATCAAAAATTATCTGTTGATTCTCACCATGGGCCATAAGAATCAATCGTCCATTGAAAGCCAGCGGCTCTGAGGCTCTGTCAAACACGGCCATGAAGGCGCTGGCTCTATTGATTGAGATGCTTTCTTTGTCCGTAGCCAGTACACCAGGAGCCAGACGGTGATCCACAGCAAAAATATTAAGGAAACCGATTTCATTCCAGGGGGTATGCATGTTCGGGTCAAGCAAAACCGTAGAGGCATGAGTCCAGGTACTGATCAGCAGGGGTTTGGCTGAAGATTCAAAAACAGGGTCGTTCAAAAAACCATGCATGATAATCGGCGCCCGGGCCGACGGACTGCAGAGCAGGATAAAGAGCAGGATAAAAAGGCACAGGAGCGGGAATAACTTCATGAGGGCAATGTCCGCGATAGACGTCAGCGCCATCCTTATCAGGCCGAAGGAGAGGCTGCCAGTGCAAAAGCTGTTCAGTAATATTTAATAATGTTCAGTCAAGAGTTTAGGCCGGTGTCACGCGACCTTCTTAACACATAACCTTCTTAAACAAAGAAAAGCACCTGCCCCCGTTATGATATCTATACTCGCGAGCCTGAATCTGTAAATTACAGGTGTCGTGTTATGCGTGTATGTCTTCTGGCTGTCTGCGGGTTTGCTGCCTTCAGCGCCTGGGCTGGCGAGGTTTCCGTGATCGTCGATCTGCCACTGAAAACCAGCCTGGGGACGGTTCAGAATCTCCACCAGCTTCGAATTGACGAGGCATCTTCTTCTCCTCCGCTGTTTCCTTCTCCGTCCAGCAATTCTGAAATGACGGAATCTGCTGAACCTATTAAAAAGACAGTTTTTCTGACGACCAACGCGACAATGGACGCACGACCGATCACACATAAGGTGCAGATGCAGGAGGGGAAGCAGTACCAGATTCATCTGAAGACAACAGAGGAAAACAAAACCTGGTGGCATACCAAACCCTTTACATATATGCCTGATCACAATCAGAGCCAGAGCACCATTTCGGTTTCTGGCGGCAGTACGCCCGTTTTCCTGTCCATAGGCGGTCAGCCCACAGGCGGCTTTTACGATGCCAATGACTGGGTGGGTGCCACATTCTCCTGTGGCGGTGCTTCTCTTGTTGTTGGAGGTTATGAATGCACTATCTGGCCCGGTAGCGGGGGGTTTTTAAAATATGCAGCTCAATCTCATGGTATTTCTATTGGTGGTGGTCATGGCTCAGGGGCCGTTGATCTACAGACCATATGCAGCACAATAAAATCCTCTGACAACAAGAAGGATTTTTCCCTATCTGTTGTCGATGCCGTGTTTTACGAACATCTGTGGTTGATGAGCATAAGTCCAGAATTCGATATAGGTTACGCGAATTTGGGAGGGTTATTTTTAGCGGGCGGGGCAAAGGGGTTTGGCAGTATGATTAAATATACGGCCTGTGATGTAAAAAACAAATAGGATCAGAAGGTCAGGAACACTTTATAGTTTAAAAGTACGTTTTCCTGTTTGCGTATCTATAATTGCGAGGCTGAATCTGTAAATTACAGGTGTCGTATTATGCGTGTATATCTTATGGCTGTCTGTGGGCTTGCTGCCCTCAGAGCCTGGTCCGGTGAAGTTTCCGTCACCGTCGATCTGCCCCTGAAAACCAGCCTGGGGACTGTTCAGAATCTCCACCAGCTCCGGATTGTAGAAGCACCCTTTTCCCCGCTTTCCCAGTCTTATACTCCGTCTTCCAGTAACATTGAAGACAGTGAAAATACAGTATTCCTGACAACGATGACCAGCAATACCATTAACGACGCCCGACCGATCACACATAAGGTACAGCTGCAGGAGGGGAAGCAGTACCAGATTTATCTGAAGACAACAGGGGAAAACAAAGCCTGGTGGCATACTAAACCCTTTACCTACATGCCTGGCCACAGCCAGGATAAGAACCGGGACACCATTTCGGTTTCTGGCGGCAGCACACCCGTTTTTCTTTCTGTTGGTGGTCAACCCGCAGATGGCTTTTACGATTCTAATGGCTGGGTGGCTGCCCGTTTCTCCTGCGGCGGCGGCGCTCTTATTGGTGGAGGATGGGGATGCTCTATCTGGCCTGCAAGCGGGGGGATTTTACAATATTCAAGTGCAAGCATGGGCATTGGTATTGGTGGAACTCATGGCTCCGGGGGCGTTGATCTACCGTCTATATGCAGCACAATTAACAATAAATACGACAGTAAACAACAGAAAAGATTTAACCTGTTATATTATGCCGTCGTATTTTATCAGCATGTTGATTTAAAATGCCTGGATGTAAAGGGCAGTGTAGGTTATGCGGATATGTACGGGGTAGCTTTAGGCGTGGGAATTTCGTGGGGTAATATGATCAAATACACGGCCTGCGATAAACTGAAAACCAACTGAAAATCAAATGGAGGCAAGTGTATTTTGCCTTTCAAAAGAACCTGAAAAGCACCTGCCCCCGTTTTGATATCTATACTCGCGAGACTGAATCTGTAAATTACAGGTGTCGTATTATGCGTGTATGTCTTATGGCTGCCTGCGGGCTTGCTGCCCTTAGAGCCTGGTCCGGTGAAGTTTCCGTCACCGTCGATCTGCCCCTGAAAACCAGCCTGGGGACTATTCAGAATCTCCACCAGCTCCGGATTATCGAAACACCCTCTTTTCCCCCGCTCTCCCATTCTTATTCTCCGTCTTCCAGCAACACTGAAGACAGTGAAAATACAGTATTCCTGACAACGGTGACCAGCAGTACCATTGACGACGCCCGGCCGCTCACTTACAAGGTGCAGATGCAGGAAGGGCGGCAGTACCAGATGTATCTCAGAACAACAGGGGAAAACAAAGCCTGGTGGCATACCAAACCCTTTACTTACATGCCTGGCCGCAGCCAGGATCAGAACCGGGGCACCATTTCGGTTTCTGGCGGCAGCACACCCGTTTTTCTTTCTGTTGGTGGTCAACCCGCAGATGGCTTTTACGATTCTAATGGCTGGGTGGCTGCCAGTTTTTCCTGCGGCGGCGCTGCTCTTGTTGGCGGAGGATGGGGATGCTCTATCTGGCCCGGAAGCGGGGGGATTTTACAATATTCAAGTGGAAGCATAGGCATCGGTATTGGTGGAACTCATGGCACCGGGGGTGTTGATCTGCCGTCTATATGCAGCACAATTAACAACAAATACGACAGTAAACAACAGAAAAGATTTAACCTGTTATATTATGCCATCGTATTTTACCAGCATATTGATTTGAAATGCCTGGATGTAAAGGGCAATGTAGGTTATGCGGATATGTTAGGGCTAGCTTTAGGCATGGGAGTTTCGTGGGGTAATATGGTCACATACACAGCCTGCGATAAACTGAAGACCAACTGAAAACCAAATGGAGGCAAGTGTATTTTGCCTTTCAAAAGAATCTGAAAAGCACCTGCCCCCGTTTTGATATCTATACTCGCGAGCCTGAATCTGTAAATTACAGGTGTCGTGTTATGCGTGTATGTCTTATGGCTGCCTGCGGGCTTGCTGCCCTCAGAGCCTGGTCCGGTGAAGTTTCCGTGATCGTCGATCTGCCACTGAAAACCAGCTTGGGGACGGTTCAGAATCTCCACCAGCTCCGGATTATCGAAACACCCTTTTCCCCTCTTTTCCAGTCTTATACTCCGTCTTCCAGTAACACTGAAGCTGTTGAAGATGCAGTATTCCTGGCGACCAACACCGCAATAGACGCCCGGCCGCTTACATATAAGGTGCAGATGCAGGAGGGGAAGCAGTACCAGATTCATCTGAAGACAACAGGGGAAAACAAAACCTGGTGGCATACCAGACCATTTACCTACATGCCTGGCCGCAGCCAGGATCAGGACCAGGACACCATTTCGGTTTCTGGCGGCAGCACACCCGTTTTTTTTCTGTCGGTGGTCAGCCCGCAGGCGGCTTTTACGATGCCAGTGGCTGGGTGGGTGCCAGTTTCTCCTGTGGTGGCCTTACTCCTGTTATTGGAGCATATGGGTGCACTATCTGGCCCGGAAGCGGCGGGCTTTTACAGTTTTCAGGTTTATCTGCTGGTCTTGCTATTGGTGGTGGTCATGGCTCCGGGGCCGTTGATCTGTCGACTATATGCGGCAGAATCAGAAAAACCGGCGAGAATGATTTTCTCATCGCATTTATCGAGGCCGTGTTTTATGAACATATATGGTTGATGTGCGAAGAGCCGGACCGCAAGGTCGGGTACGCAAATCTGGGAGGATTATATTTACTTGGCGGAGGGGGGTTGAGTGGAAGTATGACCACATATACAGCCTGTTATGTCAAAAACTGAAATACGGCCTTTGACAGCTGCCGGGCTTTCTACGATGTCTATATACTCATTTTGTAACTACTCCTACCCTCATGCCTAACCCAAAAGACCCACTGGAGCCCCTGACCGTCAGGTTTCCCAAGAGTGTGATCCGGGGGGCATAAGTCAGCCAAGAAGAACAAACGCTCGATCAATGACGAGTATGTGCTCCGCATGGAAGAGTCTTTATCCAAGGACGGGGAACAGGAACGGCTTATGCGGGTATTGATCAAACAGAACATCAATCTGCAGGAGCGGGTTGATGAGCTGCTGGATGTTGTGTTTAGGCTTGAGGAAAGCGGAACAAAATAGCCCTCCCACTGTCTCTGTATTACACTGTATATTCAATGTGATCGGAGATCCCCCATGCCCATGACCGTTAAACCTGTCCGCTTTGAAGAGGATACCCTCACCAAACTTGATGAACTGGCTGCTATCGAGGACAGGGATTCATCCTACCTGATCCGCCAGGCTGTTGATGATTTGCTGGAAGCTCATGAATGGCAAGTGCAACAGTCTCTGGAGACTCTGGCGAAAATTGATGCGGGAGAAATGGAAACAATCCCTCACGAGGACGTGAAAAAACACTTCCAGGACATGAGACGCCAAGCATGATCGAATGGTCACAAGACGCTCTTCGAGACCTTGGCAAGCATTATGAATATATGGCCATGAAAGGTGTCTGGCACCCAGACAATGTGATAAACCGGCTTTTTTCCGCTGCCGATCAACTACTCGACAATCCCAAAATTGGGCGACTCATTGCCGGTGATCTCTACAAGCTAACTCTTCGTGATCCTCAATATGTGATTTACTACCGGGTCAGAGACAAGATCATCATTTCAAGAGTTTTTCATCACCGCCAACAAAGAAACCTGTAAAGGTAATCCCATGAAGACACGTTTTGCTGTCGTTGTTCTTGCTGCTGTCCTGGGGGGCTGTGCCACAACCATTCAGGAACCACTGAAAACAGGAAAAGACAGCTATTACCTGACCATTAAAACTCATGTGTTATCAGGGGGGAAAGATACTTCCAGGCAAGCCGCTTTTAAAAAAGCTGAGTCCTTCTGCCGGGAACAGAACAAAGATTTTGAAGTACAAGGCATTGCCGATCAGGGCTTTGGCCGCATAGCCATCAGGTTTGAATGTCTCTAGGGTTCAGACTTTGGTTTCCACTCGTTATAAGCCGCCATCCCACCCATACCGATAACGGTGCCTGCCGCACCATACATCGCGTTCCGTTCCATCTGGGCGGGCAGCCTGAATCCCTGCTCCACTGCTGGCCAGTGCGCTGTTGAGGTTGGGCGCTGGTCGCTGTTTGGTTCCGGCCTAATTTCACTACATCCAAAGCGCCGCCGTATTGCTTGTCTAACGCCACCTGAGAGCCTGCCATACTGGCCATGCCTGCCCCTGCTCCGGACGCCCCAGCGGTATTCTGAGAACTCATCATGAACGTACCACTGCCCGGTTTCATTCCCGGCCCTGCCAGTGCGACACCGGAGTTGGTCATTTTGGATGCCGACACGGCTTCATTCTGCTTCTGGGTCTTGTAGGCTTGGGAACCGTACAATTTGTTCTTCTTCATCCATGCCTTTTCCAGTGGCACAAAGGTGTTCCGGTATTCCAGCAGACGGTTTTCTGCCTGGTTAAGCATTTCGGTTTCATAGGGGGACGTTTCAGGAGCATCGGTATCGCCAGCTCTCCGCAATCCATAACCATAACGATAAAGAAAAAGAGCCATTTTTATTTTCCAGCAGACATAGCCTATTTTTTACTTCAACTTGTAACAGGGGTAATCAGCTATGTTCTTTATAAAAACACTGGTTCGTGTACGATCTTTTCGAACGAGTAGCGGGAGCAGGGGAGTGTGGCGGGTCCTGGGGTTGCTGGTCTTGCTGAACGGTTTCTTGAGCGGGCAAAGCTTTGGAGGTGGAATGACGTCAGCTGTAGATAAAAATTATGCTGATGGCCCGGAGATTGAACTCCGGTATCAACAGGCAGAGAAAATTGTCAGGGAAGCGGGTAAAAAAGCTTCGGCGTTTTTCCACAGGCTGGGTGAGCTGGTGGTTGAAGAGAAGGGCGTGCAGGATTTTGTCTCCCAGGCAGACCGTGAGGTCGAAACTTTCGTATTCAGCGAACTGAACAGATTGTTTCCCGAAGATAATTTCCTGGGAGAAGAGTATGGCCTCAGGGCGGGAACGGCAGGAAGTACCCTGACCTGGGTAGTTGACCCTATTGATGGTACCGGCAATTTTGTCCGGGGCATTCCCCTCTACTGTGTGCTGTTGGCGCTGGTAAAAGATGGTCAGCCGGTTCTTGGCTATACCTATGACCCGGAACGGGATGAGATGTTTGTTGCCAGGCTGGGGCAGGGGGCAAAGTTGAACGGTGAGGTTATTACTCCGGATCAGCGTCGTTCTGAGCAGGAAGCTATTATCGCCATAGAGTCTCCCCTTGGCGGCAGGGAATATCGGAGACACTACGCTGCTATGCAGAACAGACTTCTGGAGAAAACAGAGATAGGTCTTCGACGCCTTGGAAGCTCTGGCCTCGCTCTGGCCTGGACAGCGGCGGGGCGTTTGTCTGGCTACTATGGTGCGTCTCTGAGTAGCTGGGATGTTCTGGCAGGTGTTTTGCTGAACAGGGAAGCCGGGCATATGGGCTGGTTGACGGAAAAAGACCTGGATGAACCAAAGTGGAGTGGATTAACGGCAACGCCAGAACTGTTTGATCTTTTGAAAGAAATATTTTCACCCCGGTAATTCAGATTTCTGGTCAGTGTTTTTCCGGAGGGAAGAGCCAGTGAATCAGGGCAGGACTTATTGTCTCAGCCTGTTATGATTGCCGGCTCTTTTATTCTCGATTACCCGCCATGACTGATTCCCGTTTTTCCTCACTGTCATTATCCCGGAGCATGCTTGCCAATCTGGACTCTCTTGGATACAAAACCATGACTGAGATTCAGGCCCGCAGTCTGCCTTTTATTCTGGAAGGGCGGGATCTTCTGGCGAGGGCAAAAACCGGCAGCGGCAAAACAGCGGCATTTGGTATTGGTCTTCTGTCCCGGTTGAATATGAAACGGTACCGGGTTCAGACACTGGTGCTTTGCCCCACCCGTGAGCTGGCGGATCAGGTCAGCAAGGAACTGCGCAGGCTGGCCCGTTTTACCCACAATATTAAGGTTCTCACCCTGTGTGGTGGCATGCCTTTCGGGCCTCAGATAGGTTCTCTTGAACACGGTGCCCATATTGTTGTGGGCACTCCGGGGCGGGTGCAGGAGCATGTGCGCAAAGGTACTCTGAAGTTGGACGATATTTCCACGCTGGTTCTGGATGAAGCGGATCGTATGCTGGATATGGGCTTTCGGGACGCTATCTTTGACCTGGCTTCACAGACTCCTGAAAACCGGCAGACACTGTTGTTCTCCGCGACCTACCCGGAAGGGATTCAGGATATCAGTCGTGACTTTCAGCATAACCCGGAAGAGGTAGCGATTGAGTCCCACCATGATGACCAGATTATTGAACAGCGTTTTTTCCTTACTTCCCGCTCAGGCCGTAAAGACGCGCTGATTACCCTGATGCGTCACTATCAGCCGGAATCCTGTGTGGTGTTCTGCAATACCAGAGGGGAATGCCAGAAGGTCGCGGACACACTGTCCGATGAAGGTTTTCATGCCTGTGCGATTCACGGAGACCTGGAGCAGAGAGAGCGGGACAGGGTACTGGTGCAGTTCTCCCAGAAAAGCAGTTCAGTGCTGGTGGCCACGGACGTCGCTGCCCGGGGATTGGATATTAAAAACCTGCAGGCGGTGATTAACTATGAAGTGACCCGTGACGCAGAAGTGCATGTTCACCGTATCGGGCGCACAGGCCGTGCCGGCAGTACCGGTCTTGCCCTGAGTCTGTATACAGAGAGTGAACAGTACAAACTTGAAGATATAGAAGCTTACCAGATGCGCCCAGTAGAATATGGCGATCTTGATAAGCTCAATAATGATCCGGTTAAAATAAAGCCGCCAATGATTACTCTCTGTATTGATGGCGGCCGTAAAAACAAAGTGCGCCCGGGGGATATTCTCGGGGCGCTAACCGGCGATGCGGGGTTGGCCGGTAAGTCTGTAGGCAGGATCGATATTTTTGATTTTTGCGCTTACGTAGCCATTGAACGGGCTGTGGCCAACAGAGCCCTTAAACGTTTACAGGAGGGGAAAATCAAAGGGCGTCAATTCAGGGTAAAAAAATTACGCTGAAGCTTTCCTCTCACTAAAAAATAACAGTCTACACTGAGCCACCCGAATATTCTGGATATTGGGTGGCCATGTTTAATCGTCTGGGAGCTCTGGGTATTTGCCTGTCTCTTGCTGGAACGGCGCTGTTTTCAGTTCCTGCTATAGCTGGTGGCTTTGGGGAGAAATCACTGGGAATACTCGGTAGTACAATTCAGCCTTTTTTTCATAGCACGGAATTAGCTGACGAAGAGCCTGTTACAGCAGAACTGCTGACAAAAGAAATTAACAGTATTTATCCAGGCGGCCCAAATCGTGATGCTCTGAAAAAGTTGTTGCAAAAAGAAGAATCACCGCAATTCACCGCTGAAATCAACCCATTGCAAGTTTTATTTGCAACAACTCCTGTTGTCAGCCCCGCAGTATCCAGGGCCATTCTGTATGGAATCAGTCACTGGAAATCCATAAGGCACACGTTGTATTCCAAATTAAAGAACAAGGATCATGGCATCCAGGCAATGGCTCTTACCCTTGCCAATATGTGGGGCGTATTACCGTCTGCTTATAAGCTAAAGAAAATAAAAGTAGAATCTGGGGGAGTTGTGTATGAAGAGTCAGTGAATCGAATATTGAGATACTGGTTCCAGAATAATCGTATTGATTCTGTTTCCTTCGCTACTGGCTCTGTTCCAGTAAAAACAACAATGTTTTCTGTTCTTGCCAGACCTGTTGGCACATTTTCTGACACTGAAGTGCATTTGCCACCTCTGCCCGGCTCGGACAGTTTGGTCGGGAAAATGACGGAGCTGACAGTGGGAGAGAAGCAATGGCCACTTTCGGCTTTTATCCGTGTTAGTTTTAATTGTTTTCTGAGTCAGAAATATCGTCTTCCTGGTCAGGATCCGGATTATGATCTCGTCTATAACGCATTGGATATATATCAGCAATATTTGAAAATCGACTTTTCTCCCCGTGAACTTGAACTTCAATTAATGGAACTTTATCCCTTCCCATTAAAAAAAGAAGCCCAGGAGCAGGTGGGAATATTGAAACATTTGTTAAGCGCTGAGGGGGACTTTGACAGCGATGTAAGCAGTAATAGACTCTGGTTGACAACGTTTAAACGATTAAGGCCGGAGCTGTCACGGGCTAATGCTGATGCCCTGGTGACCAGATTTCATCGAAGAGGAATAATTGCAGATGAAGTGGTCGCTCAGCACCGGCTTGCCACAGTACGTCCTGCTTATAACAAAAGTCCTGCTCGCGATGGTGATAATTCTTTCACACCAATGATTGGGCAAGCTGCCCCGGCTGTTGTCTTTCGGCCGGAAAGATTTCATCAGTCAACAGATGCGACCCGTAAAGTTGTTGATTATGTAATCGAACGGTTGGAGGCGCTTCCACCCAGAGAGGCTTTGGAGGCCTTTTGTCAGTTTACCCAAACGGACTGGTGCAATGGTCGGGAATTGATTGTCAGCCATACAGGCTTTAATTACGCCCTGCAGATGCTGAGGGATGAGAAAGAGAAGCCTGGAAGCTGCTTTGCGAAGATACTAAGGGAACCCTACAAATATAACTGGGCTTTTACAGCAAAGACTACAAAACCATAGATAGATGCAGGGCATTAGAAGAATGCTTTTGAGGATATATACTGTTTATCAGGGCTGGTAAAAGGAGCCAGGGAGCGGCACAGGTATGAAAAAATCAACAGTTTCCATCAGTTTGAACTCAGAAGAGGTGTTGCAGTTTTATAAACGCCAGAAAGAGCGTGTACGGGCTATTGCCGATGATGGAACCAGCATCAGTATTCCATTCGATATTATTGGCCGGTTTGTGACCCACCATGGCATTCATGGACGTTTTGAAATCAGCTATGGCAGTGATGGTAAATTCAAAGGAATCCATAAAGTCGGTTGATATTTCGGAACATTCTTTGAGAGAACATTTTTCTGGCTAAGTCATTTTTTATATTTTATACATCTACCCTTAGAGGCTTTATCCTGCGGGTTGTCTCCCATGAAGTCTGCGGTATACATCTTGTGCAGTATATTGAGTGTTTGTCTGTATGGAGTCAGTGGCAGTTATGCAGACGAAGGGCAGACTGATTCAGCTCCCCTGGAAAAGCGCCTGCAGGCGCAGAAAAGTACGGAAAATAATACTTTTGTTATCACTCCTCTGGACAGGAATTATGTGCTTCCTTTGTCGTATAATCCTCACCCTAATAAAAAACCTTATGAGCCTTACTTATCCAAGTACAGGAAACTGGATGATGTTGAAGTTAAGTTTCAGCTAAGCATTGCGATTCCCCTGGCCCATGGATTATTCGGAGGTCGGGCGGACCTGGGGGCTGGCTATACCATGACATCCTGGTGGCAGGCGTATAACAAGCGTATGTCCAGCCCTTTCCGGGAAACCAACCACAGGCCGCAAATTTATCTCTCGTTTCCGGTACACAAAGATATCCTTGGCTTACCCCTGCGTCTCGTAGAAGGTGGGTTTATGCATGAATCCAATGGAAAGGGAGGGTCGCTTTCCAGAAGCTGGAATCGTATCTATATGGATATTATTTTTGAGAATGGCAACCTGGTATGGGGACTCAGGTCCTGGTACAGAATTCCAGAAGATAAAAAGAAAAATCCCCAAGATGCGCAGGGGGACGATAATCCGGACATTCTCAAATATATGGGCTACGGCGATCTAGGCATGAGTTATAAGCGGGGACAGCAGAATTTCGGGATGATTTTCCGGAACAATCTGCGCCGCTGGGAGGATAATAAAGGCGCCATACAGCTGGACTGGTCTTTTCCCTTCTGGGGTCGGCTTCGGGGATATGTACAGCTTTTTAATGGTTATGGAGAAAGTCTGATTGATTATAACGTCAGTACAACACGTATCAGCCTTGGAGTATTACTGACGGACTGGTTATAGCAATGCGTACCTTTTCCCAGCCTTTTCGCTTGCCACGAAAGCTCATGAACAGACTCTCAGGATGCGTTGAGTTTTTATAATCAAGCTCAACATAAAACCTCAACTAGACTAAAGCAGTTTTTTGTTTGAGGTTAACTGACCATGGATAATGGGTACGAAGCTGGACGTCTGAATCTGCCATTTGTCGGACACTGCACCTTTGCCAAAGCACCGATCTGTACCGACTGGGACAACATCAGCGCTGATGTCGCTGTTCTCGGTGTTCCCAATGATATGGGCACCCAGTGGCGTTCCGGCGCGCGTTTCGGGCCTCGTTCCGTACGTGAAGCTTCCACCCTGTTCTCCTTTGGTCACTCCGGTGCCTATGACCATGAAGATGATATTCTTTACCTGACCGAAGAAGAGGTAAAGATGGTAGATATGGGCGACGCCGACATTGTTCATACGGACATGGCCAAGAGTCACGCCAATACCGAGTACGCGGTACGCAAGATTCTTGATGCCGGCGTTATGCCCATTGTTATTGGTGGTGACCACTCAGTAACCACTCCCATACTGCGAGCCTTCCATGACAATGGCCCGATCCATGTTATCCACTTTGACGCACATTTGGATTTTGTTGATGAGCGCCACGGAGTTCGTGAAGGCCATGGTAACCCCATCCGTCGCGCTTCAGAGATGGATCACATCATCGGCATGACCCAGATGGGCATCCGCAATGTCTCCTCTTCCAACCGGGATGACTTTAACGCAGCCCGTGCTGCTGGCTCTGATGTGATGTCAGTTCGGGATGTTAGACGCCTGGGTGTGGAAGGTGTGCTTGAACGTATTCCCGAAGGCAGATCCTACTACATCACCATCGATATTGACGGCTTTGATCCCTCCATCGCACCGGGCACCGGCACCCCGAGCCACGGTGGCTTCCAGTATTATGAAGTGGTGGAAATTATCCAGGGTCTGGCCAAGCGCAGCAAAGGCAGTATCGTGGGTATGGATCTGGTGGAAGTTGCACCGACTTATGACCCGACTGATTCAACCGCTATTCTTGCAGCCCAGGTGCTGATGAACAGCATTGGTTTTATATTCCACGCACGAAACGCTTGATTAATCAAAAGACCAGTAATACGGCATTGCTGGTCTTTCTTTTTATGGCGAAGAATATAATTCACGGCCACCATTTATTTTCAGAAGGTTTCATACGACATGGGAAACACGACTGAAGCTAAACATGGAGACAAACAGATAGTGATTGTCTGTTTGTTGTTTTTGGGATGTATTATCGGCTTCGGCCTTATGTCTCCTGAAGCCCTGACTGAAGTTGGCCTGGGAACCATGAATTACATTATTGATAAGTTTGGCTGGGTTTATGCTCTTGGGACTTTTTCTTTCGTTATCCTGCTGCTTTGGACTGCGTTCAGCAAGTATGGCGACATACGTCTCGGGCCGGATGACGTAAAGCCGGAATTCAGCACTTTCTCATGGCTGGGCATGCTGTTTTCTGCCGGTATGGGAACAGTGATGATTCTTTGGGGTGTGGCTGAACCGGTATCCCATTATGTGAACCCCATGGCGGACATCACTCCGGAAACCCCGGAAGCCGCTTCTTTCGCTTTCCGCAAGTTCTTCCTGCACCAGGGGGTTCAGGCGTGGTCCATGTTCGCGGTTCTGGGTCTGGCTATCGCCTACCTGATGTTCCGCAAAAATCGGGACGCCATGATCAGTAATATCCTCCTGCCCTGGGGGGAGGATAAGACCCGAGGCCGTCTTGCCCGTCTGATCAATATTATCTGTGTGCTTGCGGCAGCGTCCGGTGTTTCGACCTCAATAGGTTTTGCGGCCTTAACCATTAACAGTGGACTGAGTCACCTTCTGGGCGCTCCGGATACCATGACCATCAAAACCCTGCTGGTTATGGGTATTACCGCTGTTGTCATGGCCTGCAGCATTACCGGTGTGAAGAAGGGTATTAAGGGCGTTTCCGATATCTTTGCTGTGCTGGTTATCGTGATGATTGTGATGGTGTACACGCTGGGTGAAACGACCACCATGGTGAATGTGCTGATCACCTCCACCGGTAACTACATCAGCAATATGTTCAGGGATGGTCTGGAACTGCCCACCTTTACCGATAATGCCAGCTGGTACGGCAAGTGGACACTGTTCTACTATGCCTGGGCGATTACCTGGTCTCCGTTTGTTGGCCCGTTCGTCGCGCGGATTTCCAAAGGCCGGACTGTGCGTGAATTTATCCTGGGAGCTATCCTGACTCCGCCGGTGGTGATTTACATCTGGGGTTCCGGTTTCGGTACAACAGCCCTGCTTTCCGACATTAACGTGATTCGCCTGGCAGCAGAGTATCCGCCCATTGCCAGTTTCCTGGTATTTGAGCACTTTCCGCTGGGTTCCCTGATCTCCTGCGGAGTTATTCTGGCGTTGTTCCTTGGCCTGATTACGTCTCTGAACTCATCCACCTATACGCTGAGTGCGATTTCTTCCAACGGTGATTTGAACCCGACACGTAAGATGATGTTGCTGTGGGGTGTGGTGCCTTCCGTGTTGTCCATTGTTCTGATGTTGTCTGGTAACAGTGGTCTGGCACTGTTGCAGAGTATCAGCCTGATCTTTGCGTTGCCGCTGATGTTTGTACTGATCACGGCAATGGTTTCTGTTATCAAAATGTTGAGGGCTGAGTTTGCTCTAAAGGCTGAGCAGCCGGTGAAATCTGCAAAGGAAGGGCAGGATATCAGTGCGGAAGCATGTACGACTGTTGTTTGAACTCAGGGTATGCAACTCAATTAATCCACTGAACAATATTCTCTTTGCTGTGGCGGGTTTTCGGATAGGGTTCGTTTTCCCGGTAACCGAATGCCACCATCAGCTGACACCAAATTCTTTGCTGTCTATTAACCCTTCCTGAATCAACAGCTCTTCCAGAAGTTCACGGTCAAAGCCTTCGATGGGGCAGGAATCTATGCCAATCTGGGCCGCGACACTCATCATATTACCCAGGGCGATGTAGGTCTGCTTGCAGGACCAGTCGAACATGGCCCGGGGAGATTCGGTCAGTTTGAAATGTTCTTCCTGAAACTGTTTGTAGAAGCCGCTTCTCAGATCAATCACGTCTTCCGGTAGCTTGAACACATTGGGCATATGGTCCTGAATGAAGACGCCAAGGCCGCGGTCTGAGAGCGGCCTTTGGCTGTGAATTTATGCCTGGCCGGTAATGATCAGGTATTTTTCCTGCAGCTCTTCTTTGGTTTCCCTGTTATCAGGGTCCAGGGGAATGCAGTCGACCGGGCAGACCATCTGGCACTGTGGTTCGTCGTAATGACCAACGCACTCAGTGCACAGCAGAGGGTCGATTTCATAAATCTCTTCACCGGGAGAGATCGCGCTGTTGGGGCACTCCGGTTCGCAGACGTCGCAGTTAATGCAATCGTCGGTAATAATCAGGGCCATAACTATCTCTTGGCAACTGGGCTCTTGGCAACTGGACTCTTAGCAACAGAGCTCTTAGTAACAGAGCTCTTAGTAACAGAGCTCTTAGTAACAGAGCTCTTAGTAACAGAGCTCTTAGTAACAGAGCTCTTGGGGACTGAGCTCTCAGGAATTGAACTTCTTTCTCAGCGCGACTTCAACATCCCTGGATACGAATTTGGAAATGTCGCCGTTCAGGGCAGCAATTTCCCGCACCAGCGTAGAAGAAATATAAGAGAATTTTTCTGAAGGTGTCAGAAACAGGCTTTCCAAGTCAGGTGCCAGAACTCTGTTCATATTGGCCAGCTGGAATTCGTATTCAAAATCCGACACTGCCCGAAGGCCCCGAAGAATAACGCCGGCACCCACATCACGGGTAAAGTCCGCCAGCAGATTGCTGAAACCCCGCACCTCAACATTGTCCAGGTGGCTGGTGGCTGTCCGGGCAAGGGAAACACGCTCTCCCATATCAAAGAGAGGTTTTTTCTTGGGGCTCTCGGCAACGGCGATAATTACCCTATCGAACAGCAGGGAGGCCCGTTCCACAAGGTCACAATGCCCCATGGTTATGGGATCAAAGGTGCCTGGGTATATAACTGTTCTCATCAAGGCCTTCAGGTCCTCTTGTTCTCTTACTTCAGATGTTGTCATACACATTGAATAAAGCCAGCGATGCTAACGAACACGGCAGCATCGCACAAGGGCTACAGGGTCAGATTAACCCGCAGCAATTACCGGTGCTCCCAGTATTGACGCCAGATTCACGGCCATTCGCGCGGCCTGGCTATAAACAGATAACTGAGGATTGGCACCGATACTGGTGGGGAATACCGAGCCATCAATCACCGAGAGATTCTCCAGATAATGGTGCTGACCCGTGCTGTTCACCACTGTCTTTTCTACATTTTCCCCCATTGGGCAGCCGCCCATGACATGAGCCGAGCCGACCATGGTGTCGTAGGGTCTCAGGGGCATGGTGGCAATATACTCTTTAGCTTTTGCGAAGCTGCTGAAATGGGGCGACCCATATTGCATAGGGCGAACGGTTCTGGCTCCGGCAGCGAACTGAATCTCCGCCATATTTATCAAGGCACGTCTTACCCCATCCCAGATATAGTTATTCAACGGGTAATCAAGTACTGGAGTTCCATCATTGCGCAGCTGAACTTGTCCGCCCTGGCTTTGGGGATGGAAACCATCCCTGAGCAGGGCAAGGATCAGATTGGCATAGGGCAGTTGTTCCATATCCCGGGCCAGGTCATCACCCTGGCTGCGCAGAACGGAAGATGCCAGCATCGGCTGCAGAGGCGGAACCTCCAGCTTGTAACCCATAGGACCACTGACGCCGTCTATCCACTGAAAATGATCACTGTGGATTGACTGGGGCGCGCCATAATACCCATCAACCTTCTCCGGCATAATAGCCAGGGAGAAAGGTACAGGGTGCAGGAAGGTGCGTTTGCCCGTGATCCGATACGGGTCGGGCGCTGATGAGCGCAACAGTATAGCGGGGGTGTTGATAGAGCCACCCGCCAGCACCACATGACGGGCATTGATGCGAATCTTTTTACCCACAGGTTTTACGCACTTCTCATCCAGGGCATCACAGACCAGCCCGGTGACTTTATCTTTGTCGTATATCAGGTGCTGGGCACGGGCCAGGTAAAGCAGTTCGGCATTTCTGCGCAGGGCGCCAGGAATTGTGGTCACCAGCATGGACTGCTTGGCATTGGTAGGGCAGCCGGTACCGCAGTAACCGATGTTCCAGCAGCCTGCCACATTTCTTGGAATAACACCCCACTCATAACCCAGGGCTGCACAGCCTTTTTGCAGAACGCTGTTATTGGCATTGGGGGGAACGGACCAGGACTCAACCTTCAGACGTTCTTCCCGGTCAACAAACCAGGGGGCCATGGCTGCAGGAGACACGTCTCTGGTATCAAACTCTGCGCTCCAGTATTTCAGGGTTTGCTCCGGTGTGCGGAAGCTGGAGGTCCAGTTAACAGTGGTTGAGCCACCGACACAACGACCCTGGAGAATTGTCATGGCACCGTCTTTTGTCGCTCGGGAAACAGATTCCTGATAGAGGGTTTTGTAAGCTTCTGGTTCTTTCATATTGAAGTCGTTGGAAGACTGTAACGGGCCTTCTTCCACCATCAGCACTCTCAGGCCAGCTGTGGCCAGAATTTCCGCTGTGGTGCCGCCGCCGGCTCCGGTGCCAACAATCACCACATCGGTTTCAAGGGTTGTGTCTCCATCAAGTCTGGATGCGTTATATACTTTCCAGCCGCCTTCGACACCTTCGGCAAACAGATCTTTAATCGCCCCGGTCATGGTGTTGTTACCTCAATTAGGTATTTTACCTGAATTAATAGTTATTCGGTTGGGTGACCAGAAGTTGCCTGAAAGGCACTCCGGGGTAGTGACACCATGTAAAGGATTCGGGCAGTCCATACCAGGACATAGCCAGCAGCTGCACGATGGAGGTGTGGGCCATGCGGAATAAAAACAGGCTGCTGTTTTGCCAGCGGTTAAGGAACTGGTTGGTTTCCTGGACAGATACATCTGCCCAGTTTTTCCATACCCCGGTGGCCAGGCCTTTGGTAACAGGCAGGGTGGCAATATCGAACAACTGTCTGAGAACTTTCTGCTGTTCAGCGGAGATATAAGTACAGTAGTTATCAATTTGCTGAACAGCGGCGGTGAGCGACTGTTCCCGTTCTGGCTCTGAAGCCGGCATGGCTTCACCGATAACAGCCTGGAACAGAGCTTTGAGGAACGGAATGTCAGTGTCTGTAAAGAATGCCCAGGTCTGGCTTTTGGGAGCTGGCGTACAACCCCCAAGGCTGAGGGTCACACCGGACATAGTCAGAATGGCACCACCGAGAAGACCTGTGCGAAGGAAGCTTCGGCGATCCATATTCGGCGGAAGATTTTGGGTGCTCTGACGTTTAATTATATTTTTATCAGTCATTGGGTCCTCTGATGCCTGCTCAGAAAATACGCTGTTTTTATTGGAGTGGTATATGTGTCCACGTCAGGGGTCTCTTCGACCAGCCTTTGAAGACTCTAGTCTCTCAAAGACCGGGCGGAAAGGGCAGTGCTTCTTAATGGGGGCAGGTACATTTATTCACGCAGCAGAATGTGTAGCCAGCAAAAAATCTTTTGATCCGTCGATAACTGGATATAACCCGTGAAAAATAAAGTGCTAATATATAGTATCCTTTCTGTACCCTGTTCGTTCTATGCCAAAGATCAAGTTTACTCTTATTGGCCTATTATTAATCATGCTTTATGCAGTAGAGTGCTTTGCAAGTGCCCAGGATATAATCAATTATATTCAACGTATTTTAGACAGAAGTAGCGATAAGAAAATAGCAATATTGTTAATCGATATGCAGGAAAATTTCTCCAGTGATTTTCTTGAATATGAATTAGATACTGTGTTATTGGAACAAATGAAAGTAGTCAACTATTTTGCAAAAAACGAAAGAGTTTTATTAGTTGATGTTAATTTCAATGAAGAAGGAGCAACGCTTGAGCCTCTTCTGGAATATTTGAAAATTGCTAAAAGGAAAATGGTTTATCGTAAATTTTTTAAGGAATCTTTTGACACATTTCAATATCCAGCTGTTGATAAAAACTCTGAATTCCCTGAAATAATAACTGGGAAGATTGGGGATTACCTGAAAAGTGAAAATATTGAAGACGTAATGATAATGGGATGCTTTTCTGATGGCTGCATAATCTCAACAGCCAAGGGAGCCTTAAAAGAAAACTTTCATGTAATATTTGACCCCTCTACGACAATTACCGCTACAAAAGACGACATACAAGATATGGGCTGGTCACGTGTGAAAGAATTAGTGAACAAAAAATGGTCTAAGTTAAAATCGACTAACCCTAATCTAACACTTCTCACTGATGAAGGTGAGGGTTCCCCTCTATGTGAAAATAATAGATAAGTCCAGATGAGCTAACAAAAGCATCCAGTGACCCCTTCGGTGTATCTGATGCAGGCATTAGCCATAGGACTTACGCGAAGAGGGGGCAGGTCCGCGAGTTTGGGAAGTCTTAAAGAGTTATGCCAGCGCAACTGCGCTGGCATATGTTTTATTGCTTAATATCAAACCTTAACAGGGGGCTTAACGCAGCGACCAGTCAAAAATCATCTTGGACAGCTTGCCACCGTAAGGAGGGTACATGAACTTGGTCGTATTGAACTTACCCTTCTTCAGTACGCCTTTGGCTTTGGAGAAAGCCTGGAAACCTTCGTAACCGTGGTAATGACCCATACCGGAAGGACCGATACCGCCGAAAGGCATATCGTCAACGGCCACGTGCAGCAGGGTTTCGTTCAAACAGGCACCGCCGGAGTGGGTGTTTTCCAGAACATGCTTCTGACATCTGGTGTCGTGGCTGAACAGATACAGGGCCAGGGGGCGGGGGCGATCTTTGATATAATCCAGGGCCTGGGTCAGATTGTCGTAAGGCACGATGGACATAATCGGGCCAAAGATCTCATCCTGCATAAGTGTGAGGCTTTCGCGGGCATTGGTGATGATGTACATGGGCATACGACGGCTGCCGTCGTTGATGTTGTCTTCACCAATAACATGAACACCCGCACCGCTTTCCCGTGCTTCATCAACCAGCTTCTGCAGGCGCTGATACTGACGCTCGTTGACGATGCTGGTGTAGTCACTGTTACCAGACAGGGTCGGGTACATGCGTTCAAAGACTTTGCGATAGGCCGCGATAAACGCGTCCTGCTTGTCACGGGGGCAGAGAATATAGTCGGGTGCGACACAGGACTGACCGGCGTTAAAGGACTTACCGAAGCAGATACGCTCTGCGGCTTCTTCCAGGTCTACGTCTTCAGCAACAATTGCGGGTGACTTACCACCCAGCTCCAGGGTTACCGGTGTCAGATTTTCTGCGGCAGCACGCATAACAATGCGACCAACCTGGGTAGAGCCAGTAAACAGCAGGTGGTCAAAGGGCAGTTTGCTGAAGTTGGCGGCTACGCCCGCGTCACCGTTGATGACAGAAATCAGATCTTCCGGGAAGTTTTCCTTCATCAGTTTGGCGAACAGGTCCGCCACGCTGGGGGTGAACTCAGACATCTTCACCATAACCCGGTTACCGGCCGCCAGAGCGCCAATCAAAGGCAGTACGGCGAGCTGGACAGGGTAGTTCCAGGGCACCATTACACCCACAACTCCCAGGGGCTGGTACTGAACAAAGGCTTTGGCGGGCTGGAGGTTCTGGCCAGCGTGACGCTTGCTGGGCTTCATCCATTTGCCCAGGTTTTTGCAGTTGTATTTGATGTTATCAATGATGGGCATCAGTTCGCCAAGCTTGGTTTCTTCAGGGCTTCGACCGGCGAAGTCATTGCTGATAGCTTCAATCAGGGCATCAGTGTTATCCAGGATAACCTGCTTTAGTTTCTGCAGAACGCGAATACGCTCTTCCTTGCTGGGCATCGGGTTAGCGCGGAATGCTTTCTGCTGCTTTTCGAGAACGGGCTTGAGGGTGTCTACAGCCTTCTGGGCTGTGTTCATGGTTTCAGTATTCATTGTTTCAACAGCGGTCGCCATAAGAGAATCCTCCGGTAAGGACCGCCATTGCTATGTGTTCACAGTGCAGGCGGTTATGGATTGTTGTTTTTTTTCAGGCTGCAGGATAATTTAGAGCAGCGACTCTAAAATGTAAACGTGTAAAATAGCAGTCTCACAGATTTTTCTGACTAACGGTTTTCTGGTAAGCGATATATGACAACAGGTAAGGCGGGGAAAACCCGCTCCCGGATTCTTGAAGCAGCACGGGTTCTGTTTAATGAACAGGGCGAGCGTATGGTGTCTACTAACCATATTGCAGCCTCTCTGGGGATGTCACCGGGAAATCTTTATTACCATTACAGAAATAAAACCGATATCGCCCGGGAGCTGTTCCAGCTTTATGTTGATGAAGTGCGGGGTTACCTGAATTTTCCCGACAGTCGGCCTTTCACTATTGATGATAAACGTCAGGTGTTGGAAAAAACGGTTCACTCCATGTGGCATTACCGTTTTCTGTTCCGTGATATGGAATATGTCCTGTCCGATAACTGTGAGCTCAGGGCAGACTTTATCGCCTTCTCAGAGCAGGCTACGGAAGGTGTACGCGCACTCTACCGGCGTATGAAAGCCGATGGCATGATTGCTCTGGATGAGCGGGAAACAGAAGCGCTGATCACCAATACCTGGCTGGTGCTTGTGTCGTGGATTGGTTTTCCCGGAGCAACTCTGGAAAGGAACAGAAAGGCTGTTTCCAAGGACACCATTCGTCGGGCTTTGTACCAGATACTGATGCTGGACTGGGCGTATATCATGCCGAAATACAAAGAAAGTTTTCGACTGTTGCTGGATGAATACGAACCTGTACGGGTGCCTGCGGAAGAAACCATCCTGCAAAAAGCAGGTGTTGTATAAAAACAACACCTGCTTTTTATAAGCCGGTTTTTATAAATCTGTTTTTATCAGCCTGCCGCATCCTTTAAAAACGCAGGAATACGCTGTTCCAGCCAATACACGGGTTTTAGCCCTTTATTGCTGATAAAGCCGACATGCCCGCCGTTGCTGGTAAGCTCAAGTGCAGTTGTTGCGCTGAATTCGGAGGTATCCGGCACAGAGTGGGGAAACAGGAACGGATCATCACTGGACTGAATAATCAGTGTGCGGGTGGTTATTCTGTTCAGAAACCCTCTGGAGCTGCAGCGCTGATAATAGTCTTCGGCGCTGTTGTAACCATGCAATGGAGCCGTGACCCTTTCATCATATTCGTGGAATGTCGTTAAGTCTTCCAGAGAACCCAGAGCATTCATTGTTTGCAGTCGGTCATGCCAGCCGTTGCACTCAAAGTGCTGTTTCTTCACGGCGATATAATCGGTCATTTCCTGCATAAACCTGTCCCGGTATATGCGGGAAAATCCCTGGTTGATACGCAGGGAACACTGGCCCAGCTCAAAGGGAACGGAGACGGCAACTGCTGCGTTCAATCGACTGTTGTCGTGTTCTTCGCCAAGATACTTAAGCAGAACATTCCCACCCAGAGAGTAACCCACAGCCCTTAGCAGACGATTGGGAAAGCGTGTGGAAAGAATATCCAGCACCAGTTTCAGGTCGCTGCTGATACCTGAGTGGTAACCGGTGGGAAGATCATTGGGTTCCCCGCCGCAGCCTCGAAAGTTCATGGCAACGCTGGGCAGATTCTCGGCTGCCAGTGATTCCTGCAGACCGACAATATATTTGGACTGTGAACAACCCGTCAGCCCGTGCAAAAGAATGGTGAGAGGCGCATGGTCATTCGTCGGGCCATACCAGTCAAGATTAATAAAATCGCCGTCTGGCAGTGGCAGACGTTCTCTTCTGCGTACCGGAATATCCTGCTGGCGAAACAGGGACGACCACACTGTCTGCAGGTGGGCACTGGGCAGCCAGCTTGCTGCGGAAAAGGGCTGATGGAGGGCAGTCATATTGAACCGTTGTCCTGGGGTGATGTTCTGTACAGACGACAGGCGACCTGTCCCGCGCTTTTCTCTTTCCAGAGGTTCCAGTGCGCGGGGACCTCAGGAATACCGAGTGTTGTTTCTGACTCAATATAAACCAAAGCATTGTCAGACAAATATCCGTTGTCGTTCAGTTGCCGACACACGGGGGCGACCATGCCTTTATGAAAAGGCGGATCGAGAAACACCAGGTCGTAGGTTTTCTTTGCGGGGGAAGATAACCAGTGACGGGCATCTGTCTGCAGCACCTCCGCGCTGGTGCATTTCAGGGTTTGCAGGTTCTCTTTCAATAATTTTGCGGCAACAGGGGAGAACTCCAGAAAGGTTATTGACTTTGCGCCACGGGATAAAGCTTCCAATCCCAGTGCGCCTGTGCCTGAGAAAGCGTCCAGGCAGTGGGCGCCGGGAACCCAGCCGGTCAGCCAGTTGTACAGAGTTTCCCGAATGCGATCCGGAGTCGGGCGCAAACCTTCTACAGCTGCCACAGGCAGTTGTCGGCTGCGCCATTCTCCGCCGATTATGCGCAGGCGTCCGCCACTTCGTGGGGCGCTGGATGGAGTACATTGTGCCGTTGCGGGCTTTCTGGAAGGGTGTCTGGGCATGGATAAAAAGAAGCATGAATAAAAAGAAAACAGGTTAAATCACCGAAAGGAGCATACGATGTTTTTTCCGGCAACACGACATAAAAAGGGCTGTCAGGTTGCCCCTGTCGTTGCAAGAAGAGGCTGGGCTTCTGCTTTTCTTGACCTGAGTTTTCTGCTGAAAGAAGCCATTGAATTCTTCATATCCCCATACAGCTCCCCGCAGAAATCAAGAACCTGTCGAAATTCTGGCCCAAGATTGGCCGTATGAAGAAACGCGCCAATAGCGCCAACAGTAGGCAGCACTATAGAAAGAGATGGTATGCCTTTCAGGCAGATGTCGCCTCCCAGATCTGTTTGAATACCCCCGAAGGTTGACAGGGTAAAGCTGGCGCAACAGGCAGAAGAAAAAGTAAACAGCACACCATTGAGTAAGCTTGAACCCCAGCTTCGAGGCGGATGAGAACAGCAGCGACGCTCACGGATGGCTTTGGGGGTTCTTTTCAGTAATTGTCCTGCTGCATGCAGGTTCTCATAGGCAAGAATGGCTGTTGTGATTGTCTGCCCAATACCGAGACACGCCAGGCTTAACTGCCACAGTCCATAGACAGTCTGCTGAGGCAGTGTTTGACAGCCTCCCAGCCAATGAAAGACGTTGGTAAATAATCCCAGCATGGCTGAATTGTCGGTAAAGGTATAACCAACACACATCACGGTCAGGCCCAGCAACAGGCCTTTTGCAATGCCTTTGGCGAAACACCCCGTCGTTCGTGCCTGACGGGCTTCATAGTAGAGTCCCTGCAGTGTCAGCTGGTCATCAGGTTGTTGGGATGCACAGATTCGTTCCTTGAGGCTTTTCAGAACATTTTTCACTTTGTTCTGTGGAGAATACAGGGCAGTCCAGCGCAGCAGTTTTCTTCCTATAGACTGCCCTTTTACTGAAATTACCCGCTCGGCGAGTTGCTTGCCAGACAGATCTGGATTGCCTGCTTTGGCCTTGAGCAGTTTCTCAAGCGTGTAAAGCGTGCGATCCAGTGTCTCCTCTTTTTTTGCATCTGTTCCCCGCCATATATCAACCATGTGGTGAATAAGTGCCCAGTAATAGGGGTAATTGCTGATCAGATCGATGGTACCCAGCAGTAACCCGATAGCCAGGGGCGCTCCAAAGCCTGTTGTCAGCGCCATGTATCCTGAAACCGCATCAATAATAGAAGGCATAAGCGCAACAAATGCGGAGGCTATATCGGAGAGTTTGAAGTAACCTTCGAATTCTGACCGGTTAATACCATAAGCCCCCAGCATATTAGCCGTCATAAAAGCCATGGATGTCACCGCTACAGCCAAACCATAAGCCGGGCCTGCGGCTATTTTGAATCCCTGGAAAAAGCCAGACAGTCCGGTAACTCCCAGAAACTTTTCACTGCTGCTGAAGAAAAGGAACATCAGGCCGAGTCCAACTCTGACTGGCAGGTGGTGTCTGAGACTGGACACCGGCGTTTCCTGAACCGCGCTGTTCAGCATAGTGTCAACGTCTTCTTGAATGTTATGGCTGTTGGGGAATGCCTGACGAAGAAGTTCTTGAGTTATTTTGTTTTGTTTAAAGCGTTGCCTTAGTTCCGGGTTAAGAGCCTCCCAGTATTGAGCGATATGATCTGGTTGTTCTCTCGGGGCGGATGGTGTTCCAGGGTTGCCAGTTGATAGACTTTCTCTGTTTACCGCCTGGGTTTCCGGCTCTTCTGGTGAGCCTTTCTGTCCCGTAGCAGGGGAAGATACCGGTTTCACGTGAGAGACCGTTCTCTCCTGCACCGGAGCAGGGGATGGCGAACCAGCCTGCCCAGGCTCTGGATTGACTGCCTGAATGGAAGCTCCGGTCGAAGCCAGCTGGATATTACTGCTGTGGCCAGAGGGCAGTTTTGGGGAAGACGATGGAGATGCCTTCACAGCGATGGGAGAATTTAATGGGCGGACTTCCATAACAGGGCTCTTCTTTAAAAAATTCAAGCCATCTAGAGCCTGTTCCCCTTCTGAAGTTCATAACCAATAGCCCCAGAAATACCAACTGCTCTGTACAGGCAGGGGTAAGCACATTCGTTTTTGTTGTTCTGCTTATTTCTGCTGTAACTGTTTTCTGCTGTAACTGTGTCAGGTGCAGCCTGATATGAAACAGGTGACATTCATTCAGCCGGATTTTTGTCCCGGTAAAAGGTGTTTCAGCAGGGGCTTCATGGTTGTGCCCTGAATAAGCAGGGTCCAGAGAATCACCGCCAGCGTCATATTGAACACTATGCCCCGCTGGGGAAAGTCCGGAGGCAGTGACAGCACCAGTGCCATGGGCACAGCGCCCCGTAAGCCACCCCAGAACATTACAAAAGGCGTGTTGCCAGTGATTTTTCTCTCCTGGCGTGTGCACAGGTTATAACCGGGAATCAGCAGGTAAATAATGACGAAGCGGGCCGCCAGTACCACCAGAATGGCAATTATCAGCCAGGACAGCATAGGCATGGCCCTGGTGCGCAACAGCAGTTCTTCTTCAAGACCAAGGAGCAGAAAAACATAAGTGTTAGCGATAAATGTCGCATAGGCCCACCACCGTTGGGCAAACATAAGCACGCGCATACCAAGCCGGGTTCGGGCGTAGTAACCACACACAAGCCCGGCCGCTACGCAGGCCATTACCCCGGAAAGCCCCATAAAATGATCCGCCAGCACAAAGCTGCCCCAGGCGCTGACAACTGACAGGGTGATCTGTACATAACGGTCATTGGGTTGGATGCTGGCAATCATGGAAGTTATGGCCCCAATGATTGCTCCTACAACAGCGCCGCCAACAAATATCCGGATAAAATCAATAGTCGCATCAGTTATTACAGCGCTGTTAAAGACTGGCACAGCCATTAATCCAATCAGCACCTGAAACATCACGATGGCGGTGGCATCGTTAAACAGACTTTCCCCGTCCATTAACAAAGTCAGGCGTTCTGGAGCTTTCAGTTCCCTGAACAGCGCGATAACAGCTACCGGGTCGGTGGCGGAAATAAGAGCGCCAAAAACCAGGGCCGGCAAAAGATTCAATGGGGTCATCCAACTGATCAGACCGCCGACAATGGCAGTGGAAACCAGCAGACCGATAGTGGCCAGAAGCAAAATAGGGGCAAGGTTCTGTTGTAACATGCGGGCGTCCATAGCCAGGCTGGCTTCATACACCAGGGGAGGCAGCAGGACATAAAGAATAAGGTCATGGCTGAGAGCAATCTGTGAGCGGATGGCTCCGGCGGCAAAATAATCTGCCACCATGCCCGTCAGCAGGCCGGCGATCACCAGCCCAATTGTGTAAGGAAATTTACACCGTTGCAGCGCCATTAAAATAACGACGGCAAACAAAAGCATGCTGCTTAAAATCAGCATGGGCTGAGCGAGGCCGGTATGTTCCATAACCCGATTACTGTTTATAACAAGAAAGGAAAATGGCCTGACAAGAGGGAATTAAGCCAATTCCCCCGGCAGGGTGGGACTATCGTAGACCATCAATTCAAGGCTATCTCATAAGAATCTTTCAGGAATGTGTTTAAGACTCACTGCCCGCCGGTTGTTGAAGGTGTTAATATTGTCTGCGATTTCAACCCGATTTTAATTCGCTGCCCTGAATGGGTAGCGGAATGCCGGAAATAGACGAAACGATGTTTGATTCGAAAAAAGATGAGAAATCGGCGGGTGGAAAACGCCGCTTCTGGCCATTCGGTCATAAATCTGATGGAAAAAAAATTCAGACTGAAAAATCTGTCGCTGTTGAGCAGGCCCCTGAAGCCGCAGAAGAACCGGTACAACTAAAAACTGAAACTGTTTCTGAAGCAGCGCCTGTTCAGGAAGCCCAGCCCGCTGCTGAAGTTGTTGCGCCGCAGCCTGCCTCTGATAAGAGTGGTTTCTTTGCCCGGATGAAATCCGGCCTTTCCAAAACCAGGGCCTCCCTGGTTGATGGCGTAACCACGCTGTTCATCGGTAAGAAAGAGATTGATGATGAACTGCTGGAGGACCTGGAAACCCAACTGCTGGTTTCTGACGTAGGTATTGAAGCGACCCGTCGCATTATTGATGGCCTGACCCAGCGAGCGGCTTATAAAGAGCTGGATGATGCTGACGCCCTTATCAAAGCTCTGAAAGATGAGCTGGGCAATATTCTCAAGCCGGCGGACAAGCCGATGGTGATTGATACCAGTAAAAAGCCCTTTGTGATTCTGGTTGTGGGCGTGAATGGCGTGGGTAAAACCACCACCATTGGTAAGATGGCCCGCCAGTTCCAGATGGAAGGTAGAAAGGTGATGCTGGCGGCCGGTGATACCTTCCGTGCTGCGGCGGTTGAACAGTTGCAGGTATGGGGTGAGCGTAACGAAATTCCCGTGGTGGCCCAGCATACCGGCGCAGACAGCGCTTCCGTTCTTTACGATGCCTTTGAAGCGGCGAAAGCGCGGAATATGGATGTGCTGATCGCTGATACTGCAGGTCGCCTTCATAACAAAGACAACCTGATGGAAGAGCTGAAAAAGGTGAAGCGGGTTCTGGGCAAGATTGACCCGGACGCACCCCACGAAGTGCTGCTGGTGGTAGATGCGGGTACCGGTCAGAACGCCCTGAACCAGGCCAAATTGTTTGATGAGACCGTTGGCCTCACCGGTATGGCTCTGACCAAGCTGGATGGTACGGCAAAAGGGGGGGTGACCTTTGCCCTGTCTCAACAGATGCAGCTGCCCATTCGCTTCCTGGGGGTGGGGGAGCAGATTCAGGATTTGCGTCCGTTCAAGGCCGGGGAGTTTGTTGACGCCCTGTTCGCGGATATTGACGTGTAATAGCGTGATTTTCAGGCAGGGAATCGCTGGTGATTGTCTTTGAAAGTGTTAGCAAACGTTTTCCTAACGGACATATCGGGCTTGACAGTATCAGCTGTCAGCTTGAACGGGGAGAGATGGCCTTTCTTACCGGCCACTCCGGAGCTGGTAAAAGCACCCTGCTGAAACTGATCATGCTGATGGAGCGCCCTTCCAGCGGATATATTCGCGTGGGGGGGCACAGTCTGGCGCGTTTACGTCGGGCCCAGATACCCGCCCTTCGCCGCAATATCGGTGTTGTTTTCCAGGATCACCAGCTGCTGTTTGACCGGACTGTGTTCGATAATGTTGCCATTGCTCTGTTGGTGGCCGGATTTAATCCAGTGGATATTGGCAAAAGGGTAAGGGCAGTGCTGGATATGGTCGGCCTGCTGGATAAGGAAAAACTCAATCCCCTTGCCCTTTCCGGCGGTGAACGACAGCGTGTGGGCATTGCCCGGGCTATGGTTAACCGACCGGCGGTTCTGTTGGCGGACGAACCTACCGGTAATCTGGACCCGGATCTGTCCGCCGACATTATGCAGCGTTTCCACCAGTTCCATCAGGCGGGCACGACCGTTCTGATTGCTACCCACGACCTGGATCTTGTACACAGAATGGGACACAGGGTTATAACCCTTGAACGAGGACGCCTGATCAGTGAGGTGGCCCCATGAGCCAGAACAGAGTAAAGCCTGAACGCAAGGCGGCGGTCACAACCTGGCGCAAAACCCAGCCGGTGTCGGATGAGGGCAAGTCGCAGCCTGCAGGAAAGAAGCGGGTTGCGGGAAAGACAAGAAAAAAACGACAGTCTGTCGGTAAGGTTTCAACATCCACTGCCGGCCAGTGGAGAAATCTCTGGGCACTCCACAAACACATGGCCAGGGAAGCGTTTTCCCGTATCGGGATGACTCCGATAGCCAGCCTGATGACTATCTTCGTGCTGGGCATTGCTCTCTCTTTACCTGCTGCTCTTTCCATGACCCTGAGCAACTTTCAGCAGGCCCTTGGAAATACCACCCACACGGTACGTCTCGCGCTCTATCTGGACAGCAATGTCAGTGATGCCAAAGCAGCCAGCATTCGCAGAGAACTGGCCAGGGATAAAGCTGTCAGAGAGGTGATTTATATTTCTCCAGCCCAGGGCTTGAATGAGTTTCAGCAGACCTCCGGCCTTGGCAAAGCCCTGAGTGCTCTGGATAACAATCCTCTGCCAGGGGTGCTGGAAGTTGAGCCTGTTGACACGTCACCTCTGAGTGTCAGTAACCTGAAGAACCGCCTGTTACGCATTGGCGGCGTGGATGATATCCGGGTGGATGATGAATGGTTGAAGCGCCTGAGCGTCCTGCTTGAGTTGGGTAACCGGATTCAGCTGGGGCTGTCTGTACTGATTGTGGCCACGGTGCTGCTGGCGGTGGGCAATACCATTCGCCTGCTGGTGATTAACCGGAAGGATGAGATCCGGGTTATCAAGCTGGTTGGTGGCTCCGATGGTTATGTGATTCTGCCCTTCCTTTACAGTGGTTTCTGGTATGGTCTGGCGGGCGGTCTTCTGGCCTGGCTGTTGGTTGTAGTACTCTGGTTGCTGTTTTCAGGGCCGGCTGAGGAGCTTGCTGTTCTTTACCAGAGCTCTTTCCGCCCGGGTTTTCCTGATCTGGGTCTTTCGCTTACATTGATTGTCGGTGGCGCGGTCATGGGCATTGCCGGTGCCCTGCTGGCCAGCTGGCGTCAGCTGCGGGATATTGATCCCTGAACACCTGATGAACAGGGCTGGCAGCCTTCCATTGTCAGGGGGGGCGACACCAGCGTTATCTTATCTTTCTTCCTGCCCGGCCCTGTCCCACAGTGGGAAACTCAGAGGCGTTTTCGCTGTCGATAGATCTGATGATACTGGGGGTTTTATTACCCGGCTGTATTCCGGTGGTCAAAATTCCCCGGTCAGGCTTTAATTACCTGGCCTGAGAACCTCCATTTAAGGAGTGTCCAGAGTCACGGATAATGATTTTCTGCTCCGGGATATGACTGAACGTAATAAACTGTAATAAGAACGTTTTCCTGTATAATAAACAGGAAAAAGAGTGCTAAAGTAGACAAATATTTAAATCTCGGAGTGCTTTAATGGGTACCAGCCTGCGACCGGTTGATATGCTGACCCCAGGACAGAATCTTGAGTCCTACATCCATGCTGTCAGCAGCATAGCAGTGTTGTCTGTTGAACAGGAGCGCGAGCTGGCCGGTCGTCTTTACTACGACAATGACCTTGATGCGGCCCGACAGCTGGTTATGTCGCACCTGCGTTTCGTTATTCATATTGCTAAAAGTTACGCTGGCTATGGCCTGCCCCAGGCAGACCTGATTCAGGAAGGTAATGTCGGTCTTATGAAAGCCGTAAAGCGTTTTAACCCGGAAATGGGCGTACGGCTGGTGTCTTTTGCTGTGCACTGGGTTAAAGCCGAGATGCATGAATTTATTCTGCGTAACTGGCGGATCGTGAAAGTTGCGACCACCAAAGCCCAGCGCAAACTGTTCTTTAATCTGCGCTCCAGCAAAAAACGCCTGGCCTGGCTGAACAGCGCAGAGACTGAAGCTGTTGCCAGGGACCTGGGCGTCGAATCCGCAGTTGTGCAGGAAATGGAAAGCCGTATGGCTGGTCAGGATACCGCTTTTGATGGTTATGCCGACGACGATGACGATACGGGTTATCAGGCACCGGCCCACTACCTGGAAGACCGCGCGGCCGATCCGTCCACCATGGTGGAGAACTCCGACTGGAACTCTGACTCCACTCAACGCCTGCAAAATGCCCTGGCGGGACTGGACGACCGTAGTCGTGATATTCTCCAGAGCCGCTGGCTGGATGATGGAAATAAAGCCACCCTCCATGAACTGGCTGCCCGTTATGGGGTATCTGCGGAGCGTATTCGGCAGCTGGAAAAGAATGCGTTGAAGAAGCTTAAGGGTGTGCTGGTGGCCTGATGAGGGCTGTCTCATTTCGATAAAAAGGCTGCCTGTTAAGGCAGCCTTTTTGTTTATGAGAATTTTTTACTTGTAGTGATTCGTGTCTTTAGCGGCAGCTGAATGTGTTGTTTCCCCCAACAGTGCCTGCGCCTGCCTGGGTAAGGGTGAGTACGGGAAAATTTCTGCCGGGTACGGGGGTTGCCGTTAACAAATATGTGGTAACAGTTTGATTGCTGATGGCTATGTTGTAATTAGGGCTGCCATCGACAGGGCTTTGATCAGGGAAATCAGTACCGCTGTCTGCGTTTAAATAAGTGCGGTTCTCTGCTCGAAAGCGCTCAAGGGCTGCAGCCGAAGCCAGAAGTGTCCCCCGGGCATCTTCACAGGCATTGCGTTCGATATATTGCGTATAAGATGGGAAGGCTATCGCGGCCAGTATACCAATAATCGCTACAACCACCATTAATTCGATCAGGGTGAATCCTGCTGTATTTATTATCTTGGTGTTCATAAACATATATCTGTTGAGACACCAGACCACACCTGAACAGGCATAGTCTGGCGAAAGTGATTATTCATCTATCCAGCCGGTAGTCTCTATAGCAAGGTCGTTGCCAGTCTTTACAAATTTTGTTCCCACACCCTCAACAGGTACCAGGCCCACACTGCCCCCTGATCCGGCAAGATCACCTTTATTGACAACAATCAGGCGAGTAGAGGACACAATGCCTGTATTTTTGATGATTGTACTTCGCTTGCTATCCGGAGCTGAACCATCATTGGCGCTGACGCGGTAATACCGGTTAACACCAACAATTGCCTTGCAGCTGTTAGCATTGGTCGTTGGTTCATAGGTCGCCCAGCTGAAATAACCATTGATAAGTGAAATATCGGACAGCGCCTTTTCACCGTCTTTGGTTAGACGGATATACCATCCTCCATGCTGTTTCGGTGGCAATGCATTTCCGTTAGAGTCAGTTTTCGCAGTGCCGTCGGAATTTGTTGGAATCAGGCTGAGGGCTCGTTGAGCCGCTGCTTTTTCTGCATCTGTACCCGTTTGTACTTTGTTATCCGTTGCATCATAAAGATCACTTTCTGTGAGGGTCCTGGCGGACGCTGGATTATCAAAGGTGTAGGCAGATTTCAGAATATAGACCCGATCATCAATGGTTTTATCCAGAGGATGAGCCCTGTATCCAGAACCTACGGCAATGGAAAAGAGAACTCTGTTACCTGCCCTGGTAAGCCCTGTAACAGGTTTCATATAAAAACGACGGTTATTGTTAATAGCGTTACCACTCAAGTTGGCAACGACACCTTGTGCCTGTGTCTGTGACTGGTTGCCACCAAAAGCTTCTACAACAGGTGATGAGCTGGCTTTACTGGCTTTTTGATTAATAAACAGCCTCCAGATCTGTCCGCCCATATCAGCAAAAATGATCTGATCTCCAAGACCATCAAAATTAAGGTCAATAACAGTCATATCACCAGGAATGCTGTACTTCATTTTGCTCAGCTGCAGATTGGCAGAGGAGGAATTGGTTGCTTTCCACAGCAGGTTTCCTGTCTCTGCATCAACGATAAAGACAGCGTTGCCAATGGTGTCATCATTTTTAGGAGTGCCACTTATATCGTTGGCAGGGTCATAACCACCTCCAAAAACAAGAACCCGTTTTATCTGTCCATTGATAAGGATCTTTGTACGGGCTGGTTTAGACCAGGTTTGTCCAAGCGCCTGCATGCCGGGGGAAGATGAATTCATTTTCCACTTCAGCTTTGGCTGGCTCCTGTCAGTTATATCGAGGGCGTAGTAACTGTTACCTCCGCGCCTCAAGCCAAAGTAGAGGTAAACAAAATCACCGTCACTGGGTTCTATTGCGCCGTTTTTGTTGTGGTCATAGCGCCAGACAACGGGTGTACCATCTATGCCATAAGGCTTGATTATTCCACCTCCAGTCTGTGGATTGTCGCGATAGCTGGCAAGGTTTCTCAGTAACTCTTCCGGGATATAAGAGAATATCTCACGGCCTGTATAGCTGTTGATGGCATGAAGAAAGCCCTGATTAGTACCAAAATACAAAGTAGCGTCTTCTGATGTATTGACAGCACAGCCTTCCGCTTTATTGGACGGATTTTTATAGGTTCTGCATCCGTAGCTGACCAAAGCGGGTTGAGAGTGCAGAGGGTCACCGATCTGCTGTCTGGCCTGACCGTTACTGGTGTTTTTCCCACGAGCCCATTCCAGAATCGTGTCCCTTCTCTGGTTGTTCATGGTAGCGGAACCCAGAATGGCTTTAGTGATGCGGCTGTTGTTTTTATCAACATTATTGCCTGTCAGACTGGAACCATGACTGAGACCTATATCTGTATAAATCAGACGGTTATCAGGGTCTGGCAGCTGTGAAGCGGCTCCCCCCAGGTCTGTTCTGTTGCCGTCCGGACTTGATGACCAGAAGCTTGTTGTGCTTTGAAGAAAACCGCCTGTTTCAGGATCTACCGCTTTTGCGTTGTTCTTATCTGCAAGAAAGAATACATCTGTTTCTTTTCCGGCTATGGTTTGCTTCTCGGTATCAAGCTGATACTTCTTGAGATTGCCGGTCCAGTTAACAGTTTTTTCAGGGGTAAACAGAGCGTAATAGAGCTCATTATTATGCTGATAGCTTTTGTACTGGTTGACAGAAAGACTGGGGCTGACAAAGGAGGCTTCTGTCGCCAGGATTTCCTGAAGAATGCTGCCGAATGCACGGGTAAGCGAGGAGGCATCCGTAGCGGCGTAGTAGCGGGTTCTACCCTGTTCATCCAGGGGGCTGGCTATATTCTGCAAAAAGCCCCGTGCCCTGCTGTTAGCCGCAAAGCCAATAGTATGGGTGGTAATGGTGTTGTCGCCATCCAGGGGCTGCACCATATCGTTTGTACGCATCCAGTCGGTCAGGGCTTTACTGCACTGTTGATCATCGTTAAGAATGTTGTTGTCGTTGCTGATATACCGGCACGGTTGTCCTGTCAGACTGCGAACAGAGCTGGCGATACTCTGATTGAAGCCATTGGGTTCGCCATCAGAAAGAAGAACAATATGGTTGCTCTGACATGCATTGGTTACCGGGGTATTTCCTCCGGAAAAGTAGCTTTGGGCGCGAAGGAGAGAACTCACAACCGGCGTGTAGCCCCCGGGCTGAAGCTCATTGACGTAACTTTTCAGACGGTCACGAACCTTTGCGCTTGTAACGCTTGTATCTACATCCCGATCCGTCAGCTTCATAACAAGTCTTGGGGCCAGGGTTGGAGAACCGTCCCAGGAGAAGACCGGGCGCTGGGGGCCAGAAGATATAGCTTCAAGCATAAGGGTGAGATGGTTACCTGCTGCCCAATTTGGCCGTCTGGTGATTTCTTCAAGAATATCGCTGATATCAGGTGTTCTGTAGGAGCTGTTTTGACTCCAGGCACCGTTGATACGCCATGTTTCAGAGGTGCTGGTCTTCGATCTGGAATTTATGGATGAACGGTGCTGATTAAAGGCCGGTGAAGTGTCTATATCCTCACCATAAATACGAACAGTGTTTGTTCCGTTGCTGGGTCTTTTGGCACTGAATTCTATATAGGCTTCTGCAATGCTGGCGTTCTTTTTGACCGGAAAGTTTATAAATCTCAGGCCGGTCACTCCCTTGGAAAGATCCAGTTCCTGATAGGAGAGGCTGGTAGAATTACCGAAAGTCTGGGCATCGTTATCCTGATGGGTAATCGGATATTTAATGGTTTTCTGCCGGCAGCCAGGAGTACCTGATGTCGTATATTCTATCGCCAGTTCTGGTGGAGGATTGGGGGAGTCTTCACTGACTATATCTCTGCTTCCGGACGTGCCGGACTCAGGTTTCAGAATAAAGGCTACGGCATTGCCGCCACACCAGTCACTTCTTCCTACAACTTCCTGAAGGCTGCTGGTGACATTTGTTTCGTAGCGGTTCCAGTCGCCGGTACTGTTGGTTCTCTCCCAGGGGGTAAGATTCCAGCGAGTCTGTGCGGTTGTGGTTGTACGATTACTGATATTACGGTTAGTCGTGCTGAAGGGGGCAGCATTGCCTGTATCTTCTGCTTTGACAATAAGGGTCGGTGTTGAGGAGGCATTGGTTGCAGGTGTCAGCCTCAAAGTCGCTTTGGTTATGCTTGCTCCCTGTGGGACATCAATATTGGTAAAACGAATGCCTGCGTTGTGACTGGTTGAGCCAGCACCTGATGAAGGAATACTGTAACGAACCCAAAGTCGTGGAGCTCTGGCTGGCTGGTTATCGTAGTAGGTTTCCAGATTCGTGCTGTTAGTGGTGCCAGGGTTGAACAGGAAAGTAATGCTCGTGATATCTGTATTGCGATTGTTGTTAACAACACCTTGAATAACATTTTTAATATCAGGCGTTCGGAACCAGTTGGTATTACCCAGACGCTGGGCTCCCAGGCGCCAGGACACACGACTCGCGGGGGCTATCTGAGGGCGGCTGCTGATATTACGAGCCTGCCTTTGAAGGGGATGGCCAAGTCGTGTATCTGCGCTGATGGTGACTGTATTGGTTGAACCTTGCCAGCGGGTGGGGCGAAATGCCTGAATCTCCAAGCGTGCTTCCAGGATAGTGGCGCTGGACGGAATGCGAAAACCTTCAAAGTAGTATGCATTATGATTGTTGGGATAGAGCTGGAGGTATCCAGGTTGGCTGGTGCTTCCCCCGGGCTGTTCCGTAAGAAAGTTGTTGCCGTTAATAGGAAGTTGCAGGGCATCAATAGACCCTTGTGCGATAACACCAACTTTTACTGAGCCTCTGGCAGTATTTACCTGACCGGTATTGATGTTCTCGTCGGCGTCACTCACTCCTACCTGCGGATTAACAACTTCAACAGGTATTTGGCCAATAGGATTATTGATGGGCTGAACAGCATGGTATATACCACCACTATCTCTATAACGATTATTTTGATGAAAGCGTGCTAATCCAGCATTGATGTTAAGATTTTGTGTGCTGTTCATGAGATCCGTGAAGGATGCACGCAGAACCTCCATGCGGGTTTTGTTAGCTCTGTTCGGGTCATTAAGGCAGGCTGAGTCACGGGAATCGCAGATGGGCCAGTACATGGAACCGGAATTATCCAGAATGAACAGAACATTTGGCGCTATCGCCTGCCCTGTGGACTGACCGCCAAAGAAAATTTCAGTGTCATCGGCAAAGGCGGCATTAAACGTGCCGAGTCCCATAAATGTGGAAAACAATAAGCAGATCAGTCTGCCATAATTTTTATTTTTCATGGTGTTCTTCTCTGATTCTGTTTAATCATCCGGGTTAAGCGTTCTGTATTGATAGTGCAGCGTATAAGAGCGGGTTGGGCCGTTAAGGTCCGGCAATGCAGGGTTTGAACTTGAAGGAAAGCCAACTGTCACATGCACGGCTCTGCATACAAATTTTGGACTCTGATCTCCAATAGCGTTGCCTACACTGCTGCATAATCTGTTGTTAAAATATTCAAGCTGGTTTTCTGTATTCTGATTAACAGGCTGCAGTTGGGGAGTGGCTTCAGGGTTGATGTTCAGTCTGGTAAGGGCCGTTTCCAGAAGATTATTGGCTTCGGTATAAAAAAGGCTGAACTCCTGAGCAGTCCGAACCTGTTTGTTTTGCAGAGTAGTGTTGAACAGACCGGATAATCCGATAGACGTCACGACTAAAAGCATAACCAGGGCAATGATGAGAACAGCCCCGTTCTGGCTGTGTTTCATGGGGCTGTATTTCATGGTGCTTCTGATACCTTGTTTCTTGCCAGAACCCGGGATGAAAAGACACCGCTTTCAACCTGGCCACCGGCAGGGGCACCGTCAGTATCGTTACGCAGCTCATCCAGAAAGTTCATGGTTATTGTGTAAAGGAAAAGGAACCTGTCACTCAATGCTCCTTGGTTGAATTTGTTTTGTTCTATGGTGAACCCGTTATTTTCCAGGTCGGAAACCAAGGCTTTATCTCTAAGATCATTAATGCTGTCTCCGGGCGCTTGATCCATAACCAGGGATTGAATCTGCGGGGTATAAGAAATTTCGGTTTCCCGGTATGTATATAATGCAGTACCAGGCCTTAGAGCTCCTGTTGCTTCATTGGTGAATTTTTCATTCACAGGGTTATCCAGGGTGAAGGCTCTGTCGCCCTGATTGATTTGAGGTGGGTCTATAAATGTTTTGGAAGTACAATTGGCCAGAACCAGTCGGTTTTCGTTTGTATCGGCTCGGGCACTGAATGTTAATTCGGGAGGAGAAGCAGGCGACAGGGAAATTGTTTTTCTGTCAGCTGATATGGTGAACTCGGTTCCTACCGCAAACAAAGGCTGAATACTGGCGGTGCGGATGGTTGTCCCTGTTACTCGCACGCCTTCGCTTAAAAAATCCAGTCTATCACGCCATGGCTGGGGCAAGCTTTGCGGAACTTTGGAAGCATAGTTGCAGCCGGTATAACCTCCGCGCTGGATGGCATCGCGCATCATGTCCATGGAAACCCGCGCGGAGTCCTGCAGGTTCGATTGTTGAGTCACTGTCTGCTGGGTCTGCAGGGAGTCTGCAGCATAACGGGTGATACCCAGTACCAGCAGAGAGCTGAGAACCAGCGCGACCATCAGCTCAATAAGCGACAAGCCTTTAATCCCGCTTCTGGGGATAGGGAGCACTCTCATATCCTTACCTCGCGGCTGAGTATTCTTGAATTAACAGCACCATTATTAAATGAACCGATTTCATCCCATGTCACCTGAAATCGATATACGTTCATCTGGTTTTCGACAATAGGAGCAGGGGGGCACCCGAGCATTTGTAAACGGGCTGTAGGGTCGATAAGTGGAAGCTGGGCGTTGAACGGTGCCAGCGCGTTGGGGGTGCAGATGGCTCTGCCCTGGTCTGAGCGGTCTGTCAGAATGGTTTCTTCTATGCTGTCCAGCAGCATAAGGGCAAAGGTGGCCTGTTCGGTATTAATGTTGTTTCTGACCGATTGGCTCTGGAGGGAGAGCATGCCAAGAATGCCGACCGCCAGAATCAGCATAGAGATCAGTATCTCTATAAAAGAGAATCCCCTGGCCTTGCGGGCGGGGATATAGTGTGTGTTTTTCATTCAGCTCTAGAGATGAGTCCTGCAGCACTCAATCGCAATCGAGTCGCTTGATTATTATCTCCATCCCTGACCGTAATGATGCTGAGTCCTGCGACACCATTCTCCTGAAAATCTATTCTGTTCAGTTGCCGTTCGGGGCCGCCGGGAGGCTGCTCGGCAACGATATTAATATTTTCTGCAGCTGGAATTGTCTGCAGAATGTCCCCTGTATTGATGTCAATTACTATAAAGCCGTTGCCTTGACCGTTATTTGTCTGACAGGCCGTCTGGCTGGTATTTGCGCGACATACGGCAATATTGTGGCTACGTTGTATCGCTTCTGAGCGGGCATATCGAATAATACCACTAAGGCGATTGCTTTCAGACGCGATAGTGTTGCGCAGGGTGAAGTTATTAAAAGCAGGGGCAGCAACAGCGGTAAAAATGGCAATGATGGAAATAATGACCATCAGCTCTACAAGAGTGAATCCTCGTACAGATTTTTTTGTTGTGGTATGAATATGCATAGTACTGCCGTCTTTTTCTTAATTCACTGATGCATGTACGACGACAGTACCATAGACGGTATTTGTGAAACAAAAAAGATGTGCACTGTGATGGAGCGCACACTGTGTGTTTTTAGTGCAATTTGGCAGAATTACAACATTACAACTCCAGACCTTTCAAAATGTCATCAAGCGCTTCCTGTCCTCGAGCGGCTTTCTGTTCAGGAGTAGAACGCTGATCCCAGCCTTCATAAACCAGATCTTCCTGGGGCAGCTCATCAAGAAAACGGCTGGGTGTTGTGTCCAGATTTTCTCCGTATTGACGACGGGTGGCTGCCAGGGTCAGAACCAGTCTCTGGCGGGCGCGGGTAATGCCAACGTAAGTCAATCGTCGTTCTTCTTCAATATTGTCTTCTTCAATGCTGGTACGGTGGGGTAGAAGTTCTTCTTCCATGCCCACCATAAATACATGGGGATATTCCAGGCCCTTGGAAGCGTGCAGAGTCAGCAGCTGGACCTTGTTGATATCCTCTTCTTCCTCCTGGCGATCCATTATATCCCTGAGAATCAGGCGGGTGATGGCATCTTCCAGGGTGGCATCTTCATTGCCTCGCTCCAGGGTTTGCTGGATAGAGTTCACCAGAAAGTGGATATTGCCCATTCTCTTTTCAGCAACAACATCACTGCTGGTGTTCTGGTAAATCCAGCTTTCGTAATCGCTTTCTGTAACCAGCATGTTTATGGCTTTCATTGGTTCTGACTCACCAATGCGGGAAAGGTTGTCCATCCAGGTGGTAAAGCGGCGGAGTTTTTCTACGTAGCGTTTGTCGAGGGTTTCTTCCAGCCCGAGTTCATGACAGGCCTCGTACAGGCTGATATGCCGTGAGTTGGCGTAGGTGCCCAGTTTTTCCAGGGTGGTGGCGCCAATCTCACGACGAGGGACGTTAATAATACGCAGGAAAGCGTTGTCATCATCCGGGTTTACCAGCAGTCGCAGATAAGCCATCGTGTCCTTGATTTCTGCGCGGGAGAAGAATGAAGTTCCACCATTAATATGATAGGGAATCTGGTGTTCCTGAAGCTTCATCTCTAGCAGACGGGACTGGAAATTACCCCGGTAGAGAACGGCATAATCCTTCCAGGAGGTATCGTGCTTCAAACGGTGAGCAAGAATTTCTGTCGCTACCCGTTCTGCTTCACTGTCTTCGTTGCGGCAGCGAATCACGCGGATTTCATCCCCCATGCCCAGCTCACTCCACAGGCGTTTTTCAAACACATGGGGGTTGTTGGCAATCAGTACGTTGGCGGATTTAAGGATACGGCCGGTTGAACGGTAATTCTGTTCAAGTTTCACCAGCTTCAGGGCGGGGAAGTCCTTGCTGAGCAGGTCAAGGTTCTCAGGGCGAGCGCCACGCCAGGCGTAGATGGACTGGTCATCATCTCCCACCACGGTAAACATGGAGCGGGTACCCACAAGCTGACGAACCAGAAGATACTGGCTGGAGTTGGTGTCCTGATACTCATCAACCAGCATATAGTGGATTTTATCCTGCCAGCGTTTGAGTACGTCCGGATGCTCTCGGAACATCTGCACGGGAAGCAGAATCAGATCATCAAAATCAACGGCGTTAAAGGCTTTAAGGGTACGGGTGTAATTCACATACACACGGGCCGCCAGCATTTCCTCTTCGTTGCGAACCCTGTCCAGAGCATGCTGGGGAAGAATCAGGTCATTCTTCCAGTTGGAAATCATGTGCTGAACAACATCAACACTGTCTTCGCCATCGCTGAGTTGCTTGTGCATCAGCTCGGCAATAAGCGAGCGGGCATCCTGCTGGTCAAAGATGGAAAAGCCCGGTTTGAAGCCCAGGGTTTTGTACTCTTTGCGAATAATATTCATGCCCAGGTTGTGGAATGTGGACACGGTCAATCCACGGGCGGCGGTGCCCTGAACCAGTTTGCCAACCCGTTCTTTCATTTCCCGGGCGGCTTTGTTGGTAAAGGTTACAGCAACAATGTTGCGTCCTTTCAGGCCACACTCCCGAATCAGGTAGGCGATTTTCTGAGTGATAACGCTGGTTTTGCCACTGCCCGCGCCAGCCAGAACCAATAAGGGGCCAGAGACATATTTGACAGCTTCTTCCTGGCGCTTGTTAAGTCTGGCCACAAGTTAGATTCTCCAAACGTAAAAAATGGGGAAGATGAAAACCTGATATTGTAACGGCTGGAACTGCTCTCAGGAATTGAGGCAAAAGGAAATTTTGTCAGGGTTTTTCTGGAAATACGACAGGTTTCTAGTCCGGATGTCTATAGCGGCGGGTAAAGCTGAGTCCCGGATTGGGCGTTATTTTGATTCTTCTTGCTTTGAAGAACCCGATAATTGTTTGTTTGATATTTATGCAGGTTCGGTTGTTTCTGCTAGGTTTCGTGCACCTCTTTGGCTGATGTGACATCTGGCTACTTGTCTGCGAATCATGAATTTCACAAAACTTATTCACGGGCCTGTGGGTTATAACTGCATACAGACTCAGCGTTATACGCGCTTACGTCTGCAGGTTCTGTTCGGTATTTTTCTCTGCTATTCCGCTTACTATCTGGTGAGAAAAAACTTTGTTCTTGTTCTTCCAGACCTTGTTGCTGAAGGGTTCACCAAGAAAGAGCTGGGTATGGTGATGGCCGCCATGGCAGTTACTTATGGCATAAGCAATTTTGTTATGGGATTTGTTGCGGACCGTTTAAGTATCCGCTGGTTGATGCCCGCATGTCTGGTGGTTTCCGCTGGTATCTCCCTCGCCCTGGCTGGGTGTATGTTTTCTGCCTGCTCGCTGCCGCTTATTGTTTTTCTTATGTCGTGTAATGGCTGGGTTCAGGGAGTGGGCTGGCCATCAAGCGCCAAGGTTCTGGCACACTGGTTTCAAAAGGAGGAGCGGGGCAGGGCAACGAGTTTCTGGAATCTGTCCAATAATTTCGGCGCTGGCTTGCTGGGTCCCTTGGCTCTGTTAGCACTGGGCTTGTTCGCTTTCTGGCAAAGCAAACTGGTTTTACCTGCGATTATTGCCCTGCTGATTGCTTTGCTTAGTCTGTTCTGGCTCAGGGATAAGCCCGAGGACTGCGCCCTTCCCGCCCTTATTGAAGGGGAAAGTGAGGAGAAGCTTCAACAGGACAGTCATAAGGAACCGGATCGTGAGAACCGGTCCTTTAGGGACTTCTGCCAGTGCTGCCTGAAAATGCCGGAGCTGTGGTTGCTGTCACTGCTAAATGTATGCATTTATTTTATTCGTTATGGTGTGATTGACTGGGTTCCCCTGTATATAACGGAAGCGCGTTACTTTGGTTTTGAGGTGGCGAGCTGGGCTTTTATGGTGTTTGAATTTGCGGCTATTCCCGGCACGTTATTGTGCGGCTTTTTATCGGACCATATGTTTCGAGGGCGACGGGTTCCCGTAAACCTGTTTAATATGTCACTGGTTCTACTGGCGCTGATTGGTTACTGGCAGTGTGATGGGGAGCACTGGCTGATACCTGTGTCCATGCTGGCCATTATCGGTTTCCTTATTTATGGCTGCGTTGCGCTGGCCCATGTCCATATGATTGATATTGCTCCCAGGCGCTACGTGGCGGCGTGTGTGGGCTTTTGTGGTTTGTTTGGGTATTTACTGGGAGCGTCAGGGGCAAGTCTGCTGCTGGGGTCAGTTATAGATACCTGGGGCTGGGATGGAGGGTTCCAGTTGATTACGGCATCCGGGGTGGTTGGTTTGATGCTGCTGCTGGTGCTCTGGTATCTGGATAACAATCGCCTGGGTCCGGAAACTGAGCCTGTCGATGTTACCATTGAAGGTTCAGTTTCCGATACGCCGGCCTGAGACGATAAACCGTCAGGCAACCTGCAGGGTATAACCCGCCCGGGAGAGGTATTCCACTTCCTGCTCAAAATTGGCATTGGTCAGAGGGTTTTTCTCAAGCCAGCCTTCGGGGAACTGGAGGAACAGTGTGGTACCTGATACCTGGAACTGGTAATCCGCCAGTTTATCGGAACGCTGGTGGTTCAACAGGATGGCAAGCCTGAGTAATATCATCAGCTTCAGCAGTCGCAGGCACTCAGTCCTTGGCAGTTGAAACAGGGATTGCAGGGGTAGAGAGCGCCTGTGTCCCCGTACCAGCATGGCCAGGTGTTGCTGCTGTCGTTTGGTATAACCGAGCAAATCGGCGTTACGCAGGATATAAGCCCCATGGCGATGGAACTGGGTATGGGATATATCCATGCCAACCTCATGCACTTTCGCCGCGCTTTGTACCAGTTGGCAGTCTTCAGAGCTGAGCTTCCAGCTGCTTTTAGCGGGCTTCAGAAGCAGCTTCAGGTGTTTACTTACCCGGGACGCCTGCTCAATATCCGCGTGGTAGCGCTTCTGAATGGCCTTGAGTGTCCGGTTACGGACATCTTCATGGTTGTTGCGCCCAATCATGTCGTACAGCAAACCTTCCCGCAGGGCACCCTCAGAGAAGGTCATGTGCTTGATTTTTAAACTGTCGAACAGGGCATGCAGAATGGCCAGTCCGGCGGGGAATATATTGACCCGTTCCGGTTTGAGCCCCTGGAAACTTATACGATTGATATGGCGGAAGCGAAGCAGCTCTTTTTTGAGTTGTTGCAGGTCATCACGGGTAATGCCGTCTTTTCCCCGTTCCGCGAGAATGGTGTAAACAGATTTTATTGAGCCTGAAGAGCCAATGGCGTCCTGCCAGCCATGGTTTTTGTACTCATGTTCAATGTTGAGCAGTTCGAGCCGGGCGGCGTAATAGGCTTCGTCAAACTGCTGGGCCGTAACCTGTCCATCGCTGAAGTATTTGGTGGTCCAGCTCACGCAGCCCATGTGGAGGCTTTCCAGAAGCCGGGGTTCAAAACGTTCGCCAATAATAAATTCTGTACTGCCGCCACCTATATCTACAACCAGGCGGCTTTCATTATCGTCGGACTGGGTATGAGCAACCCCCAGATAGATAAGACGGGCCTCTTCTCGACCGGCGATAATATCCACCGGATGGCCAAGGATTGCTTCGGCCCGTTGGGTGAATTCCTGACTGTTCTGGGCTTTGCGAAGGGCGTTAGTTCCTACTGCCCGGACGCGTTTTCGCGGCATATCGGCGCAGAATTGAGCCATTTTGCTCAGGCAGGCGAGGCCGCGTTCCATGGCTTCTTCGGTCAGGTTGTTATCGCTGTCCAGCCCTGCTGCCAGCTGTACTTTTTCACCAATACGCTCAACCGGGCGCAGTTCCCCGTGGTCTTCACGGGCAACAATCAGGTGAAAACTGTTGGAACCCAGATCAATACCCGCAATCAGGGGGGATTCATCGACCTGGGTGCTACTGGAATCAGAACTGGTGCTGAGTCGGCTCATGGCCACTGTCTGTCCTCGCAGGTTCGGGTTGTTAAGCATACCAGAGCTGTATCCACTGAAGGAATGTAAGCAGAGGCAGCGCGAAAAGAATATAACGGCATTAGCGGGCAGTGGGAATTTCAGGGTTTATCCCTATATTTACCCAATGCTATGATTGCCTACCAATCCAAATAGCCCTGATTAGTCATAAGAGGATCAACATCCATGAGCGAGATTGTCAAAGTCACGGATGCCAGCTTCGAGAACGAAGTGCTGCAGTCGGACTCTCCGGTCCTGGTTGATTACTGGGCAGAATGGTGTGGCCCCTGCAAAATGATCGCGCCTGTGCTCGATGAAATCGCCAAAGACTACGCTGACCGCCTGAAAGTCTGCAAGCTGAACATTGATGAAAACGAAGCCACTGCGCCCAAGTACAGCGTACGCGGTATTCCTACCCTGATGCTGTTCAAGAACGGTAATGTAGAAGCAACCAAAGTGGGTGCTTTGTCCAAGTCCCAACTGACAGCCTTCCTGGACAGCAACCTTTGAGTTGACTGGAGTCTGCATCTGCCAGCGGTCTTGCCGCTGGCAGATGCAGAATCATTTATTTCTTGCATTTCCATTATCTTCCGTACTATTTTGTGAGCACTGAGTGCTGGACGCTTCAGACGGACGGTGATAGATTTACAACAAACCGCCTCAACCACCGATAGCCGCCAAGGTCGCCAGAGAAGTTCCTGAAAGTAGAGCACTGTAAATGAATTGATAGCTATATGAATGGTTTTATAGTAATTATTTACAGGAATCGTTTACTGAGAAAGCTTGGGCAGTGAGCTGCAGGTAGTCAGTTTGCGAACAGGAAGCTCATGAATAGAAAAGCTTTCGAATAACTTCCGGAGAGAGAGTTTCGATTCAGGCATCGGGCACACAATTTTGGAAATTGCCTTACATCGTAAGATCCATAGTTTTCGTGCAGCGGTTAAATATACAGGCTAGTATCAATCCAAGTCATAAAAAGAATTCAAGCCTGAAGTTAGTTCCCAGCATCCACAAGTTTCCTTTCAGAAAGTAACCCACACGGTCAGTTATGCATCTTACCGAGCTTAAAAAAAAGAGCGTTCCAGAACTCCTGAAAATTGCAGAAGAAATAGGGCTTGATAACCTTGCCCGCTCCCGTAAACAGGACGTGATTTTTACCATTCTCAAGCGCCACGCCCGCAGTGGTGAAGATATTTACGGGGATGGGGTTCTGGAGATTCTTCAGGATGGATTCGGTTTTCTCCGCTCTGCCGACAGCTCTTACCTGGCCGGCCCCGATGATATTTATGTTTCTCCCAGCCAGATTCGCCGATTCAATCTCCGAACTGGCGACAGTATTTCTGGTAAAATCCGGCCCCCGAAAGAAGGTGAACGCTATTTTGCCCTGTTGAAAGTGAATGAAATCAACTTTGAACAGCCTGAAAACGCCCGCAATAAAATCCTCTTTGAAAACCTGACTCCTCTGTTCCCCCAGCGTCGTTTGATAATGGAAATGGGGAATGGGTCAACGGAAGACCTGACCGGTCGAATCATTGATCTGGTTGCGCCTATTGGTAACGGTCAGCGTGGCCTTATTGTTTCTCCGCCCAAGGCTGGTAAAACCCTGATGCTGCAAAATATTGCAGCCAATATCTCCAAGAATAATCCTGAATGTCACCTGATTGTTCTGTTGATTGACGAGCGTCCGGAAGAAGTAACAGAAATGTCCCGCTCCGTACGCGGCGAGGTTGTGGCTTCTACCTTTGACGAACCTCCTTCACGCCATGTACAGGTCGCGGAAATGGTGCTGGAAAAAGCCAAGCGCCTGGTTGAGCATAAGAAAGATGTTGTGGTGCTGCTTGACTCCATTACCCGTCTGGCCCGTGCCTACAACACCGTTATTCCTTCCTCCGGTAAAGTACTGACTGGTGGTGTTGATGCCCATGCTCTGGAGCGTCCCAAGCGTTTCTTCGGTGCGGCCCGTAACATTGAAGAAGGCGGCAGCCTGACCATTCTGGCAACGGCTCTGGTAGATACCGGTTCTAAGATGGACGAAGTTATCTACGAAGAATTCAAGGGTACCGGCAACATGGAACTGCACCTTGACCGTCGTATTGCTGAGAAGCGTGTCTTCCCGGCCATGAACATCAATAAATCCGGCACCCGTCGTGAAGATCTGCTGACTACAGAAGAAGAACTGCAGCGTATGTGGATTCTGCGGAAGCTTCTGCATCCGATGGATGAAATTGCCGCGGTAGAATTCCTGCTTGATCGTATGAAGCACACCAAGACCAATAATGAATTCTTCCAGTCAATGAAGCGTAAGTAATTCCAAAGCCTGATTAATTGGAAAACCATTAATGGTTTATTAAAAAGCCTCTGCGGGCAGAGGCTTTTTAACATTTGAATGGGCGTTACCCGGATGTTTTTTTGACGACCAGACGAACCTGATCGTTGTCGCCATGATCCCAAAGGGGGTAGTAGGGAGCATCTCCTCCTTGAAGCAATTCAATGGAGAAACCCTCACGCTCAAATGCGTCAGCCAGTTGATTCTTGTTATAAAAGTTGAATAACGGGAAAGGCAGCATATTGCGGTAAAAATACAAAGCCTCATCAATATCGCTTTCTGAATATTTATATAAATGAAGGCTTTCTCCAAACAGGCTAAAAATGTCTGGAGCTGGGTTTAAACATTCCGGTGATTTTTGCCTTTTATCCTGTTGTTTTTGTGAATAGTCCAGACATTCAAGAACTTTCAGTTCTTCATTGGCACAGGTAATAACGGCTTCCCCACCCGGTTTCAGAATCCTGTAAAACTCTCGAATTGTGGTGATGGCCTCATCGTGGTTAAGAAAGTGCATAACTTCCGAGCAAAGAATGCCGGAAAAGCTGGCATCACTGAAAGGCACATCGTTGGGTAACTTAAGATAGTGAAAGCTGAGGTTGTCGTGATGGTTATGCTCCTGTTCCAGGTTACGTATCGTCTCCTGTGACATTTCTCCCGCATATACCTTGGTGCCGGCTTCCACGGCTTTTATGGAGTTGTTGCAATTGCCACAGCCAATATCGAGCAGAGGAAGTTGGTTATCCCAGTTGCTGATCCAGCGATTAACCAGCACGTTAGTTCCTTTGAACGATACGCCAGCCTGGTGAGGCGTAGGTGTTGAAGATTCATTCAGGAGAAAATCTGTCATGCTCATTACTGTCATACTCATAAAAAATGCCCTGAGGGTTTACTGCTGTTTGGGCGAAGGAGTATAGGCAGCCATTCTTCGCACTTACGGGTTTTACAGATATGATATGCGCCGTCAGATAATAAAGGTCAGTCAATGAAATACCGGGACCTGCGGGATTTTATCGACCAGCTGGAAAAGCTGGGCGAGCTGAAGCGGATAAAGCAGGAAGTTGATCCCTACCTCGAAATTACAGAAATCAGCGATCGCACATTGAGGCAGGGTGGCCCGGCGTTGCTGTTTGAGAACCCGAAAGGTTCCGATATTCCCCTGCTGGCCAACCTGTTCGGTACCCCATACCGGGTGGCGCTGGGTATGGGACAGGATAATACCGATGCCCTGCGGGATGTGGGTAAACTGATGGCCTATCTCAAGGAGCCTGACCCGCCCAAGGGTTTTAAGGACGCTCTGGAAAAGCTGCCCATCTTCAAGCAGGTGCTGAATATGGGGCCAAAAGTTGTCCGCAAGGCGGCCTGCCAGGATGTTGTGCTGGAAGGTGAGGATGTGGATATCACTAAACTCCCCATACAGCATTGTTGGCCCGGTGATGTTGCGCCTTTGGTCACCTGGCCTCTGGTCATAACCCGTGGTCCGTTAAAAGAGCGCCAGAACCTGGGTATCTATCGCCAGCAGTTGCTGGGGCCGAATAAACTGATTATGCGCTGGCTCTCCCACCGTGGTGGAGCACTGGATCTGCGGGACTGGCAGGAGCGTAACCCCGGAAAACCTTTTCCTGTTGCCGTGGCCCTTGGCGCTGATCCGGCCACGATTCTGGGTGCGGTTACACCGGTACCAGACAGTCTTTCAGAGTATGCATTTGCCGGCCTGCTCCGTGGCTCAAAGACCGAGCTGGTGAAATGCAAAACCAATGACCTGCAGGTTCCCGCCAGTGCAGAGATTGTGCTGGAAGGTTATATCTACCCCGATGATTTTGCGGAAGAAGGCCCTTATGGAGATCATACCGGTTACTACAATGAGGTGGAGACTTTCCCTGTATTCACCATTGAATGCATGACTTACCGGCAGAATCCAATTTATCACAGCACCTACACCGGACGCCCTCCCGATGAACCGGCCATGCTGGGAGTTGCATTGAATGAAGTGTTTGTCCCCATTCTCCAGAAGCAGTTCCCGGAGATTGTAGATTTTTATCTGCCGCCGGAAGGCTGTTCCTATCGTATGGCGGTGGTCACCATGCGCAAAGAGTATCCGGGACATGCCAAACGGGTGATGCTGGGTGTCTGGTCGTTCCTGCGACAGTTTATGTACACCAAGTTCGTGATTGTCTGTGACGATGATGTGAATGCCCGGGACTGGAACGATGTGATCTGGGCAATAACTACACGTATGGACCCCAAGCGTGATACCACGTTTATTGAGAATACCCCTATCGATTATCTCGACTTTGCTTCGCCCGAAGCGGGGCTGGGTTCCAAGGTGGGTTTTGATGCCACCAATAAGTGGCCAGGGGAAACTAAACGGGAGTGGGGAACCGCTATCTCCATGACCGATGAGGTGAAAAAACGGGTGGATGATATCTGGGAAAAACTGGACATCCTATAGAATAGAAGCCCTGTCCTGACTGTTTTTGTTAAACCGCTTTTGTTCAGTTGCTTTTGTGAAGTTGCTTTTACTAAGTTGCTTTTACTAAGTTGCTTTTGTTAAGAAAGTGTCAGCCCTTGTAAAGGCTGGCACTTATTGCACATACTCTTATAAGACTATAAAGAATTAAGAGTACTGCTGTGCAGAAAAAGGTTCGAGTCTCTCGACTCAGTAAAATTTCCGGAGATGTTTACCAGATTATTATGCAGTCCGCAGATAATGCGGCTCTGCAGTGGGCTGCCGGGCAATATCTGGAAATTGTTATGCCGGAAGGTTCTCCCTGCGCTTACTCCATAGCTTCTGCTCCTGTTGATGGTGGGAAGGCCCTGGAGCTCCATATCCAGTGTGTTCCCGGTCACCAGAGAGCCAGACAGGTGATTGACCATCTGAAAAGTGCTTCGGTTATCACGATTAATATACCCAAAGGTGAGTGTCATATTGGCAACTGTCCCGACACGCCCCTGGTTTTTATTGCCGCCGGAACCGGATTTTCCCAGATGAAAGGTATGATTGAAGCGACTTTTTTAACAGGCCATCCACATCCGGTTCACTTTTACTGGGGCGTACGTCACCCCAGCGGATTTTATATGCCCAGCCTGCCGGTGTACTGGGCCAGTGAAAAAGGTGTACATTATCATCCGGTGGTCAGTGATCCGGATGCCGAGAGTGACTGGCATGGCCGACATGGACTGCTTTATAAAGCAGTTCTGGACGACAAAGACTCTTTTCCCGGAGCACACTTCTATATCAGCGGCTCTCCCGATATGGTGTATGCGACACTGGACGAATTAAAGGCCGCAGGCTTCCCTGAAGAACATATTCATTCGGATGTTTTCTCTTATTGTCCCCGGTAGTTCTCTCTGATTAAAAAGAGTATGGATTCAAAACCGTTTTAATGCCGTAAAATGGTATGGCACTTCTCCGTAGATGTGGGTAAAGCAGGGTACTGACGACAGATTATGAGTGATACCAGGAATAAGCCTGCAGTGGCTCTGCTGATGACCGGCAGTGAGCTGATGAGCGGTGATACCATAGACAGTAACTCTGCGTTTATTGCCCAGGCTTTGCTGGATATTGGCCTGGAGGTGAGGGAAAAAGTCACGGTGGGGGATGACCGTGCTCTGCTGTCCGGCTCTGTAAAAAACCTAACGGAAAGCCATGATGTCGTAATTATGAATGGTGGCCTCGGGCCAACCCAGGATGACCTGACCGCAGAGGTCCTGGCGGATGTTGCTGGCTGTGAATTAACCGTAAATGCAGAGGCCGAAACCCATATTCGTGCATGGTGTGCCAACAGGGGAATTGGAGTTAACCAGGCAAACCTCAAGCAGGCTCTTTTACCGGACATCTGTTCTATATATCCCGATGCGCCGGGAAGCGCGCCGGCATTCTTTATGTCTGTAAACGAGTGTCTTGTAATCGCTACCCCTGGCGTTCCTTCTGAAATGCGCAGGATTGTACGAAGGGATATTCTTCCCACACTGCAGGAGCGTTTTCCTGTGCCTTCCGGTTCTCCATGGGAGAGACACCAGCTGTTCGGGGTTGGGGAATCCCGGCTGCAGCAGTTTCTGATGGAAGACCTGGCTGGTATTAATGAAGTCCTGGAAATTGGCTTTCGGGCCGGCATGCCAACGGTTGAACTGAAGTTTAAAACCCGTTCAGGGCAGAAAGATGAAGATGTCCAGCTCTGGCGCAGAAAATTAATGGATATTATCTGCGAGCGCAGGGTTGGCTCCGGTGGCGCGACGGTTGCCCAGGGGCTGATTGAAACACTGAAAGAAAAAGGCAAAACCTTCAGCTGCGCGGAGTCCTGCACCGGTGGCCTGATTGCCAGCGAAATGACCAAAGTGTCCGGTTCTTCAGCAGTGTTCCCTGGGGGGATTGTCAGCTATTCCAACAGCCTTAAACATTCGGTTCTTGGTGTTCCTGAGGAGACCCTGGAAGAATACGGTGCTGTCAGTCAGCAAACGGCAGAGGCTATGTTCCATGGCGTGCTGAAAGTCACAGGCAGCGACTACGCTGTTGCTGTAACCGGTATTGCCGGCCCCGATGGTGGTACGCCGGAAAAGCCGGTAGGCACTGTCTGGATTGTCTGGGGAAGCAAAGAGCTGATGAACTCTGTATGCCTGCGTATCAATCTTGGACGAACCAGCTTCCAGACCATGGTGATGGCAGTTGCCCTGGATCTGGTACGCAGGCAGGCAGAGGGTTACAACATCCAGCCCGGTTACCTTAAGCGCTGGCAGGTGAACTGATACAGTTTTTCTCGACAACCAGTCTGAATGGCTCGGCCTTGAGCAAAGCAGGCACCGCAGAGGCTTGAGCTTTCAGATTAGACAACCGTTGATGTGCATTGACTACACTTGCAGTTCTATCCTTTACTGCTTGTTGGATGGTTTGTCATGCGTCTGTTTGTTGTAGTTGTTTGCATACTGGCTGCGTCCAGATCCTGGTCCGGCGAGGTTTTCATTGTCGTTGATTCGCCCATGAAAACCCGGCAGGGGGTTGTCCAGAGTTATGACCAGATCCGGGTTGTTGCAACGCCCTCTTCTCCCCTGCTTTTTCGTTCTCCGCCTTCCTGGCACCTCAAAGACACAGAGGCGGATACAGTATTCCGAGCGGTCAATACCAGAGCTGACGCCATGCCGGTCGCATACAATACGCAACTGCAGGAAGGGCAGAAATACCAGATTTATCTGAGAACATCAGAGGAAGGCGGCACCTGGTGGCATACAGACCCCTTTACATATGTACCCGGTTCGGGTCAGGACGTTATCTCGGTCACGGGCAGCAACTCTCCTGTTTTTTTGCATTTGAACGGTCAGGCCATGGGCGGTTTTTACGATGACAACGGCTGGGTTAGTTCCTATTTCACATGTGGCAGCATTGCTTTGGGTGTCGGTGGATATGGGTGCACGATTAGTCCCGGGTCCGGTGGCATTTTACAATATGGAGGTGTTGTAGAAGGGGGCGCGTCTCTAGGTGCTGCTGGTGGTTCTGGGGCTGTTGATCTGCAGCAGATATGCACACTGATGAAAAAAAACGACACAAAAACCAGGTTTTTCATTCATTACATTGGCCTCCTGTTCACCGAGTATGTACGTATCTTTTATAGTGTAGGTCCGATGAAAATTATTAAGGTGGCACATGCTCATCTGTGGGGGGCAACTCTCGGCATTGGGAACGTAGCGGGTAATTTTATCGCCCATACTGCCTGTAATACTCTTTCCCACTAGCTCTTTCCTACTAGCCCTTCCCATTAATGACAGGTAATTTTGCCTGTATCTGCAGAAAAACAATGTTGAACTGGCCTGCTGGCTCTGAGAGCTGGCAGGCGAGGATACAGTGAAAATACCTGGTTTTCAGATTAGACAACCGTTGATGTGCATTGACTACACTTGCTGTCCTATCCTTTACTGCCTGTTGGATGGTTTGTCATGCGTCTGTTTGTTGTAGTTGTTTGCATACTGGCTGCGTCCAGATCCTGGTCTGGTGAGGTTTCCATCGTCGTTGATTTGCCCATGAAAACCCGGGAAGGGGTTGTCCAGAGTTATGACCAGATCCGGGTTGTTGCAACGCCCTCTTCTCCCCTGCTTTTCCGTTCTCCGCCTTCCTGGCACCTTAAAAACACAGAGGCGGATACAGTATTCCGAGCGGTCAATGCCAGAGCTGACGCCATGCCGGTCGTATACAATACGCAACTGGAGGAAAGGCAGGAATACCAGATTTATCTGAGAACATCAGAGGAAGGCGGCACCTGGTGGCATACAGACCCCTTTACATATGTACCCGGTTCGGGTCAGGACGTTATCTCGGTCACTGGCAGCAACTCTCCTGTTTTTTTGCATTTGAACGGTCAGGCCATGGGCGGTTTTTACGATGACAACGGCTGGGTTAGTGCCTATTTCACATGTGGCAGCCTTGCTTTGTTTTTAGGTGGGTATGGGTGCTCTATTAGTCCCGGGTCCGGTGGCCTTTTACAATATGGAGGTTTTGTATACGCGGGCGCGTCTCTAGGTGCTGCTGGTGGCTCTGGGGCTGTTGATCTGAAGAGCATATGCACACTGATGAAAAAAAACGACACAAAAAGCAGCTTTATCCTTAATTACGGTGGCATCCTGATCACCGAGCATGTAAGTATCACATATAATGCAGGTATTATGGATGCTCCTGAGGTGGCACATGCTCAGCTGTGGGGGGCAACTCTTGGCCTTGGAGCCGTAGAGGGTAATTTTATCACCCATACTGCCTGTAGTTCTCTTTCCCAGTAGCCCTTTCTCACTAGCTCTTTCCCATTAATGACAGGTAATTTTACCTGTATCTGCAGAAAAACAATGTTGAACTGGCCTGCTGACTCTGAGAGCTGGCAGGCGAGGATACAGTGAAAATACCCGGTTTTCAGATTAGACAACCGTTGATGTGCATTGACTACACTTGCAGTCCTATCCTTTACTGCTTGTTGGATGGTTTGTCATGCGTCTGTTTGTTGTAGTTGTTTGCATACTGGCTGCGTCCAGATCCTGGTCTGGTGAGGTTTCCATTGTCGTTGATTTGCCCATGAAAACCCAGCAGGGGGTTGTCCAGAGTTACGACCAGATCCGGATTGTTGCAACGCCCTCTTCTCCCCTGCTTTTCCGTTCTACGCCTTCCTGGCACCTCAAAGACACAGAGGCGGATACAGTATTCCGAGCGGCCAATACCAGAGCTGACGCCATGCCGGGCGTATACAATACGCAACTGGAGGAAGGGCAGGAATACCAGATTCATCTGAGAACACCAGAGGAAGGCGGCACCTGGTGGCATACAGACCCCTTTACATATGTACCCGGTTCGGGTCAGGACGTTATCTCGGTCACGGGCAGCAACTCTCCTGTTTTTCTGCATTTGAACGGTCAGGCCATGGGCGGTTTTTACGATGACAACGGCTGGGTTAGTGCCTATTTCACATGTGGCAGCGTTGCTCTCGGTTTCGGTGGATATGGGTGCACGATTAGTCCCGGATCCGGTGGCATTTTACAATATGGAGGTATTGTAGAAGGGGGCGCGTCTCTAGGTGCTGCTGGTGGCTCTGGGGCTGTTGATCTGCAGCAGATATGCACACTGATGAAAAAAAACGACACAAAAACCAGGTTTTTCCTTGAGTACGCTGGTGTCCTGGTCACCGAGTATGTAGATATCTTCTATAGTGTAGGTCCGATGGACGCTCTTAAGGTGGCACATGTTCAGCTGTGGGGGGCAACTCTTGGCTTTGGAACCGTAGCGGGTAATTTTATCGCCCATACTGCCTGTAATTTTCTTTCCCAGTAGCCCTTTCCCACTAGCTCTTTCCCATTAATGACAGGTGATTTCGCCTGTATCTGCAGAAAAACAATGTTGGACTGGCCTGCTGACTCTGAGAGCTGGCAGGCGAGGATACAGTGAAAATACCTGGTTTTCAGATTAGACAACCGTTGATGTGTATTGACTACACTTGCAGTCCTATCCTTTACTGCCTGTTGGATGGTTTATCATGCGTCTGTTTGTTGTAGTTGTTTGCATACTGGCTGCGTCCAGATCCTGGTCCGGCGAGGTTTTCATTGTCGTTGATTCGCCCATGAAAACCCAGCAGGGGGTTGTCCAGAGTTACGACCAGATCCGGATTGTTGCAACGCCCTCTTCTCCCCTGCTTTTTCGTTCTCCGCCTTCCTGGCACCTTAAAAACACAGAGGCGGATACAGTATTCCGAGCGGTCAATGCCAGAGCTGACGCCATGCCGGTCGTATACAATACGCAACTGCAGGAAGGGCAGAAATACCAGATTCATCTGAGAACACCAGAGGAAGGCGGCACCTGGTGGCATACAGATCCCTTTACATATGTACCCGGTTCGGGTCAGGACGTTATCTCGGTCACGGGCAGCAACTCTCCTGTTTTTTTGCATTTGAACGGTCAGGCCATGGGCGGTTTTTACGATGACAACGGCTGGGTTAGTTCTTATTTCACATGTGGCAGCATTGCTCTCGTTGCCGGTGGATATGGGTGCACGATTAGTCCCGGATCCGGTGGCATTTTACAATATGGAGGTGTTGTAGCAGGGGGCTTGTCTCTAGGTGCTGCTGGTGGCTCTGGGGCTGTTGATCTGCAGCAGATATGCACACTGATGAAAAAAAACGACACAAAAACCAGGTTTCTCCTTCATTACTTTGGCCTCCTGGTCACCGAGTTTGTAGGTATCTCATATAGTTTAGATCAGATGGATGCTCTTAAGGTGGCACATGCTCAGCTGTGGGGGGCAACTCTTGGCATTGGAATCGTAGCGGGTAATTTTATCGCCCATACTGCCTGTAATACTCTTTCCCACTAACCCTTTTCCACTAGCTCTTTCCCATTAATGACAGGTAATTTTGCCTGTATCTGCAGAAAGACAATGTTGGACTGGCCTGCTGACTCTGAGAGCTGGCAGGCGAGGATACAGTGAAAATACCTGGTTTTCTGGGCTTATCTGAGAAGTAAAAGCAGCTGGCAGATATAAAGAGCCGTTCAGATTAATTGTTTACTTCCAGTCTATCCACCTTCTGGAACCCGCGGGGCAGCTTATTGCCCCTGCGACCCCGTTCACTAAGATAATGCTCCAGGTCCGCAGGTTTAAGTGTCAGGTGACGCTTACCGGCGAGGATTGTCAGGCTTTCACTTTCGCCCACCAGGGTCATAGCCACCATAAACTCTTCCCGGCTGGTGGCTCTGGCTGCCGGAATATTAATCAGCTTATTGCCTTTTCCCCGTGCCATAACCGGCAGGTCCTTCAGGGGGAACAGCAGCATACGCCCTTCATTGCTGACAGCTGCAACCAACTGGTTATCCACATCCTGCACCCGTACCGGCGGCATAACTCTTGTGAATTTTGGTAGAGTCAGAGTTGTTTTGCCCGCTTTGTTGCGAGAGTTCATATCCCCGACTGTTGTGACAAAACCATAACCGGCATCGCTGGCCATCAGGTAATGGGTTTTCTCATCATCAATCACTGCCGCTTCAAAGGTTGAGCCTGCTGGAGGGTTAACACGCCCGGTTAACGGTTCACCCTGACTTCTGGCTGAAGGTAAAGTGTGGGTAGTGATGGAATAGGTTCGGCCGGTGGAATCCAGGAATATTGTCACCTGGTTGCTACGGCCTTTTACCGCGAAGCCAAAGCTGTCTCCGGATTTGTAACTGAGTTTGGTTGGATCAATATCGTGGCCCTTGGCAACCCGTACCCAGCCTTTGGCGGACATAACCACAGTCACAGGGTCTGCGCTTAGCAGTTCCGTCTCGGACAGGGCCTGGGCTTCCTTGCGTACGGCAATGGGTGAACGACGGTCGTCTCCAAACTTCTCAGCATCGGCGATGATCTCCTTTTTCATCAGGGTCTTCATACGACGGTCGGAGCTGAGGATAAGTTCCAGGGATTCCCGTTCTTTATTCAGCTCATTCTGTTCAGCACGCAGCCTTTCTTCTTCAAGTTTGGCCAGGTGGCGCAGTTTCAGTTCGAGAATGGCTTCGGCCTGCTTATCGCTCAGGGCAAAGCGATTCATCAATTCCGCTTTGGGATTATCTTCATTACGGATAATCTCAATCACTTCATCAATATTCAGGAAGGCGGTAATCAGACCTTCCAGAATATGCAGACGGGCAAGAATCTTTTCCAGTCGGTGTTTTAAGCGACGAGTGACTGTTGTCTGGCGGTATTCCAGCCATTCCCGCAGCATGGTATCGAGGGCCTTTACCTGTGGACGGCCGTCGATACCGATCATGTTCATGTTTACCCGGTAAGTCCGTTCCAGATCGGTGGTGGCGAACAGGTGGTGCATCAGTTGTTCGGTATCCACCCGGTTGGAGCGGGGAGTAATCACCAGACGGGTTGGGTTCTCGTGGTCGGATTCATCCCGAAGATCGGCGACCATGGGCAGCTTTTTCTTCTGCATCTGGTCGGCGATCTGTTCCAGAATCTTGGCGCCGGACACCTGGTGGGGCAGGGCGGTAATAACAATATCGCCCTGTTCTCTTATATAAACCCCTCGCATCCGCAGGCTGCCGCGACCATTAGCGTACAGCTTTTTAATGTCTTCGTGGGGGGTGATGATCTCGGCGTCTGTGGGGAAATCCGGCCCCTTGATGTGTTGGCAGATATCCTCAAGTTCAGCTTTCGGGTTGTCCAGGATATGAATACAGGCTGCTGCCACTTCCTTCAGGTTATGGGGCGGAATATCTGTAGCCATACCCACGGCAATACCGGTGGTGCCGTTCAACAGCAGGTTGGGCAGACGTGCCGGGAGAGTGGATGGCTCATCCATGGTGCCGTCAAAGTTAGGTGTCCAGTCCACCGTGCCCTGACCCAGTTCCCCCAGCAGTACATCGGCGTATTTGCCAAGGCGGGCTTCGGTGTAACGCATGGCGGCAAAGGATTTGGGGTCATCCGCTGAGCCCCAGTTGCCCTGGCCATCCACCAGCGGGTAACGGTAAGAGAAGGGCTGGGCCATCAGCACCATGGCTTCGTAGCAGGCGCTGTCACCGTGGGGATGATATTTACCCAGTACGTCACCGACGGTACGGGCTGACTTTTTGTACTTGGCGGTGTTTTTCAGGCCAAGTTCACTCATGGCGTAAACAATACGTCTCTGAACAGGCTTCAGGCCATCACCGATATGGGGCAGGGCCCGGTCGAGGATGACGTACATGGAGTAGTTCAGGTAGGCCATCTCGGTGTAGGCCTTGAGCGACTGACGTTCGACGCCGTCATCGCCGATTACAATCTGGTCCGTCATGGGCGGTTCTGTCATGGAAGGTTCCGTAGCATATATTGCTTGAATCCAGCTTCAGGCAGTGAGAACTGATCACTGCCATTCCAAACGGTTGGAATGACTTAATCAGTTGGAACTGGCTCTCAGGCTGCAAACTTTTAACCAATGTTTACCATCAAGTGTGCCAGTTCTGACGGACTATGTCAGTCAGTGGCAGCTAGTGAACAGGCGAAAAAATTATCAGCGGGGAACTTTAGCTCTTCCGCCAGGGAATGGCAGAAAAAGGCGGATAGTGAACTGATGGATAGTGAACTGGTGGCCATAGTTTACGGCCACCAGCGAACCAGACAGACAGGTTTATACAGACAGGTTTACCACTTGAACTTCACATCAAGGCCAAGGGAAGACTTAAATGTTTCGCCATTCAACCGGGTGAAGAAGTTAATATCACCGATGTTCTGGCCGCGACGGCTGCCTTCGATGGTGTAACCCATACGATAGACATAGTTGCCTTCCAACCTGGAGCGAGTGTTCTTGTCTGCAGGGTTGGCACCCAGCAGGTTGTACTCGGTACCCAGACTGGCAGTAAAGCCTCTCAGCTTGTCGATATTGCTCTGGCTGCCCTGGAAGGCCACCAGACCGACAATGCTGTGACGCTCATGGGTGGTATTGTTGATCTGGGTTTTACCTTCAAGGCGCAGGCGCAGCCAGTCCTGGTTGTACTCAAGGCCAGCACCAACATCCTGGGCCAGTTTGTCGTGCAGATCCCCGAACTGCTTGCGCACACCCAGGCTGGCAAAGCTGCGCAGACCTTCATAGGTGTACCCACTTTCGACCCCCAGCGAAACTTCACCGCTGTCGGCCAGAGCCTTTGGCAGAACGCTGTTGAGGGTATTCTTGAACCTGGCCTTCTTAGCCTTACTGCGGCTGGCGGACACGCCGCCGGTGATATTCATATCCCAGTTGGTGTCAGTAAAGTCGATATGGTGCTTACCGGAGACAGAAGCCAGCAGCATCTCCACATCAGTGTTGGCTTTGGCTTTATGGCCTTTCTGCACACTGTGGATATCCATGTCACCGCGACCGTAGCCCAGGGCGATACGGAGGCTGCTGTTGCCTCGGGTCCAGTCGGCATAGGGCACGACAGAGGTCATGGCACGTTCTACCTTGTCATCACGTATACCATCACCATTCAGGGTGGTATCCAGCCTGGAGTGTTCACGACCAACCGCCAGACCAAGACGCCACTCGCTGTCGAGACGAATGTCACCACCCACAAACAGACTGTTGCTGTTGCCTTCGTACTTCACTTTCTTGCCGTGAACCACAGGGTCACCATTGAACTTGAAGTGCGCGGCTTTTGCCCAGATGGTCCAGGGAGAATCCGGAGAACCACCTGCGAATCTGAAGCCTACATCGTTCAGGCTCAGGCTGGTCGTCAGGCGCTCTTTAAAGTCATCAAACCCCAGAGTGTTACTACAGGTACTGCGGGGATTCACAGAGCCAACCCGGTTGGATTCTGGACGACAGTTGGCAGTGGCCAGAGAACGTGCCGCGCCGTTCAGGTGAACCGTCAGCGGGCTGCCATTGAAGGAGAGGCCGCTGACATTGCTGTCGAGGTGGCTATTAATGGCATTGGTGGTGGCGGTCACGGAAGCTACATCAAGAGCTGCCAGGGTAACCTGGGTGGTGTCCTCAGTGATCTCCTCCTGCTCCGGTGCTCTGGCGACAGTTATTTTGAAGGTTGTACTGCTGCGGTCACTATCTCTGTCTGTAGCTGAGTAGGTGAGTGTGGTTGTTCCCACGGTTGTGGGAGTACCCGACAGCGTGCGGGTAGCAGCATCAAACGTCAGACCTGCAGGCAGAGGTGCCAGTGTGTAAGTGATGTTGCCGTCACCACTGTTGGCTTTGGGCAGTACCAGGGCGGTAATAGCTTCCTGCTCGGTGTAGGTTTGATCAGCAACAGCATTCTGGCTAAACACCGGTTTGGCATTACCAACGGTAATGGTCACTGTATCGGTTACAGCCTGGCCAGATGCGCCATTTTCCGGGTCACGTACGGTCAGCTCAAATGTCAGGGGGCCTTCCTTACCCGGAGCGGTAAAGGTAGGCTTCTGAGCTGTCGCATTGGACAGAACCACTTTGGGGCCACCGGTCTGTTTCCACTTGTAGCTCAGAGGTACGCGGGGACCACTCCTGGCGTTCGGGTCATGGTCATTACTGTCGGCACTGTCCAGACTGGCAGAGGCATCCAGGGTGACCTTTTGATCCTGCAGAACTGTTTGATCCTTACCCGCGTTTGCAACGGGCTTGCGGGGCGTGATGGACACCAGCATTGTAGAAGTCGTTGGATTGAGACCCAGGGAATTATTCAGGTCGGTCAGCAGCATGCGATAAACAATTTCAAAACGCACGGGTACCTTGAGCGTTTCCACCTGAACTTTATAGGTATCCTGACCCGCAGCAAAGCTGATAAGTTCATTCAGCTCGTTCTTCACAGTGCGTCCATCAGGCAGCACGTAGTTTGCGATGTGAGTACTGGAGGTAATGGGAGACGGCTGTGATCCGGACCCACCCAGAATACGTACAGCATTGTTAAAAGCTTTCTCCGGTGCTCTGCTCAGGCGAACGGAGAAGGTGCCGGTCTGGCCCTGTTGAATACGGATGTTCTGGGTGCTATAGCCAACGGCCAGAGGGTCCGTATTCACACTGGCGGAAAAAGCACCATCCCCTTCAGCATTCATGGCCGCTACCCGCACCTGGTAACTGGTACCTTCTTTCAGATTCGCAAAGGTTGCAGATGTGTTGGTGCGACCGTTGACAATCTGATCCTTGCCCCAGGCACCACCCTTGCCTTCACGCAGCTGGACGCGATAGCCGGTGATGGCGGGTCTGGCTGGCAGGGCATCGGCTACCGGGTCCCAGTTAACAGTCAGCTGGCGAATACCCGACACCAGACGCACATTGCCGGGAGCCGCTGCGGGTACGGCACTTTGTACAGTGACAACAACCCTGGCAGTGGCATCGATGCTGTTATCAACCTCCCCATCCTCATTTAAA
>NZ_JBYVJU010000007.1:0-225107 GCF_058147085.1 Parendozoicomonas sp. 209JJ7-1
AACGAAGCATCGCCGATGGTAGTGTGGGGCTTCCCCATGTGAGAGTAGGTCATCGCCAGGCTTCAAATTCGAATATCCAGACCGATTGTCTGTTTATTCAAACAGTTTTGCTTGACGGCAAAAGAGCTTTGGAACCACCCGATCCCATCCCGAACTCGGCAGTGAAACGAAGTATCGCCGATGGTAGTGTGGGGCTTCCCCATGTGAGAGTAGGTCACTGTCAAGCTTTAAATTAAAAACCCTGAAAGGTCTCCTTTCAGGGTTTTTTCGTTGTGCATGATTTTTTGTTTGCGCCTTACTGGCCAAAGGTGGCGGCTTCCCTTTCCAGCCAGTTTTTTTCCTCTTCTGTGGTGTCTCTTTGAAGTGCTGTGTTCCTGTATGGAAAACGGCCAAAGCGAGCAATAATATCTCTGTGGCTTTGGGCGTAGTTTATGCTGCTCTCTACAATTTCTTTTTTCTCTGCTGGGACTTCTTTAGCTAGTGATAAAAATACTTTGATGGATAGCTCCTGGGCCTCCAGATTTTCAGCATGCATCAGAGGCATATAAACAAACTGGCGCTCTGAGTAGTTCAGCTCTTTATCCCAGCCTTTCCCTATACATTGATAGGACAGTTCAAGGGCTCGCTTATCACCTGCAAATGCTTTTGCTGCTTTTCGGTAAATATTCCGGGGAAACTGATCCAGAAGAATAATAAGGGCCAGAAGGCTTTTTGGGGATTGCTCCCATTCAGATAAACCGCCTTCAATGGCCTTGTCTGCAGAGGCTTTAAATTTTGCTGAGATTTCAGAGTCAGTATCAGGGCTGGAACCAAACCAGAGTGGTCCTTTGTTTTCGGTTGGGTAGCCATCTTTCATAGGGCCGAACCAGAAGGATAATACGGATTCCGGGGTGATATTCGGGGTCATGTCTGGGTGTCCCGCAATTTGCCACTGTCCTCTCCGAGATTGTCACTATATTATCCGGCTATCAAGAGATATAGATATTGCCCATGGAAAGTTTATTAAAGCTGTTGGCGGATGGTCGCTTTCATTCCGGAGAGGAGCTTGGTGCTGCTCTGGGGGTCAGCCGTGCGGCGGTTTGGAAAAAGCTGAAGACATTATCGGATCTAGGGCTCAGTGTTGATGCGGTCAGAGGGAAAGGGTATCGCCTTCCGACGAGTATTGAGTTATTGAACCACAATTCCGTGCTTTCTGGAGTGACTCCTGATGTTCGGGATGATGTGGCCCTTGATTGTCGCCTGATTACCACGTCGACCAATGATGATGTGCGAAAAATTCCAAAAGACCGGGGGCGGTGGCCTGTATGCATATCGGAATATCAGAGTCAGGGGCGTGGTCGCAGGGGGCGGGTCTGGCAGAGTCCGTTTGGTGCCTCCCTCTATTTTTCCATGGTGTGGCGAGTGGATGGCGGCCTTGCCGGTATGGAAGGGCTGAGTCTGGCTGTTGGATTGGTTGTATTAAGGACGTTGGAATCTCTGGGGGTGCCGGGTCTGAAGTTAAAGTGGCCCAATGATATTTTGGCGGGCGACAAAAAGCTTGCCGGTGTCTTGCTGGAGATAAGTGGTGATCCGATGGGGGTCTGTGAAGTTGTTATTGGAACAGGTATCAATCTGGCTCTTGGTCTTGAACAAAAAGCAAAAATTGATCAGCCGGCCACAGATGTAAAAACGGTATCGGGAAGGGTTATCAGCAAAAACCGCTTGGCGGGTATGCTGATAGGTAGCCTTGTGGATATGCTGACAACTTTTAAAAGTTATGGCTTCACGCCTTTCCGAACGCAATGGCAGGAGTACGATGCTTTTGCCGGGCAACCAGTTGTGTTGAGCATGGGTGCAGGAAGCGTTTCGGGAGTGGTTGCGGGTGTCAATGATGCCGGGGCTGTACTTATAAAAGGCGATTCAGGAATCACGGCGTACTCCGGAGGGGAGATTTCTCTGCGTAAATATGAATATTCTTGATATTGATGCAGGAAATACGCGTCTGAAGTGGCGATTTCATGAGAATGACAAAGAGTCTCTGGCGGGCACGTTATCCAATCGCAGCAATCAGGAATTTCTTGATGCTTTTTGCAGGGCATTACCAGCTCCTGTTGATATATGCAGGTTGTCGTCAGTCAGATCGAAAGAAAAAGTAAACGACCTGGTGCAGGTGCTTGAGGAAGGCCTGAGCGTAAATGTTCTGCAACCCGTTCCGGTAAATGATCTGGGGGGGCTTGTTGTGGAAGGTGTTGATCCCGCCAGGCTCGGATGTGATCGGTGGCTCGCTATGCTGGCTGGAGTGTGTCTCTATCCCGGGAGAAACATTATTGTTGTGGATAGTGGAACTGCCCTTACTCTGGATGTTATCGGGGCTGATGGTGTTTTCCTGGGAGGGCTGATTTGCCCCGGGATTAACACAATGCTTACGGCTATGGTGAAAACGGCAGACCGGCTGGTTTTGCCGGAGCGTCTGGATTGCAAAAGGGGTACAGCGCTCCACAGTATTCAGGCCGTACAAAATGGTGCACTGTCTATGGCTGTTTCATTAATAGAAAAAGAAGTTGAACGATTAAATAGGGAGGTTGTTGTTGTTTTATGTGGCGGGGATGCATCAATCCTGGCAGAAAGCCTGGAGATTCCCGTTCAGCATCAACCGGATTTGGTGTTTACAGGGCTTGAAGTTGCATTGCCCGTACGGGAACTATAACGAGTCATGATTATGCGCTGGTTGCTGGCTGTGCTTCTTGTTTTAAATTGTGGTTACTTTGCTTATAACCAGTGGTTCCGGGAAGTTGAAGTAAAGTCTGAGAAAGAAATCTCCCAGCCTGTCTCCGGAGAAGTTATACGCCTTTTGTCTGAAGATATTGCTTCAGGCAGGGCGGAGCGAATAGCTTCTGCTTCTTCTGAGGTTGTTCAGGAGTCTGTGCAGAAGGCGAAAACCTTCCTTTGTACACAGATTGGGGCTTTTCAGGCTGAAGGCACTGCTGACCAAGTTGTGCAAAGACTGATGGCGGCAGGTATAGGCTCAGATATCCGCAAGGTGAAAGTTCCCACCAGGCCGGATTTCTGGGTTTATATTCCACCCCTGCCAAACAGAGGTGCGGCTATTCGAAAGCTGAAAGAACTTCAGGCAAATAAAATAGACAGCTTTATTATTACCGAAGGTGATCTGGCCAATGGCATTTCCCTGGGCCTGTTCACAAAAGAAAAGTTGGCCAGGCAGTTATACGACAAATACTCGGCAGAAGGTTACAATGTAAAAAAGAAAGAGTTGGAGCGCTTTCATTTTGAATACTGGGTTGAGATAAAAAGAGAGGATCGGGATCTTTTCAGTGATGAGCTTTGGGCCAGTATTAAGGAGAGATACGGGTTTGTAGAAAAACACGACAATTTGTGTGATGCACCTGTTGCAAGCCCTCAGTAGTTTCAATAGAATGCGCCTCGCGCTGGTGAGGCAGGCGTCGCAAACGAGGGGAGGTTAGTCGAAAATAAATTAACTTTTTCTAACCGTTTGAAAAGAGAAGAAAAACTTCTCTTGACATCGAAAGGTCTCAAGATAAAATATCGGCGAAAATAAGGTGGGGTTCCCGAGCGGCCAAAGGGATCAGACTGTAAATCTGACGCGAAAGCTTCGCTGGTTCGAATCCAGCCCCCACCACCAAACATTTCAAGGTTGAAATGCCATGCTCTTGAAGGGTGCTTCAACTCTGTTATTCTCATAATGTTTTTTCGTGACCTGTTTTTCTGTATGGGTCCGGGTTTTCATGTGGGTTATGCGGGTATAGTTCAATGGTAGAACCTCAGCCTTCCAAGCTGATGATGCGGGTTCGATCCCCGCTACCCGCTCCAATATCTTTTTTGTGGCTCTTATAGCTCAGTTGGTAGAGCGCATCCTTGGTAAGGATGAGGTCACCGGTTCAAATCCGGTTAAGAGCTCCATGTTTCTTGGGGTAGATACTTTGTGTCTGCCCTGTTTGCGTATGTGCGGTTGTCGCGCAGATCTCGAAAGCCTCAAGCGGAGAGCGTTATGGCTAAGGAAAAGTTTGAACGTACGAAGCCGCACGTAAACGTCGGCACCATCGGTCACGTTGACCACGGTAAAACCACTCTGACGGCAGCTCTGACTCGCGTTTGCGCCGAAGTTTTCGGTGGTGAGATGAAGGCTTTCGATCAAATCGATAACGCTCCCGAAGAGCGTGAGCGTGGCATCACCATCTCTACTGCCCACGTAGAGTATGATTCCGACAAGCGTCACTACGCCCACGTAGACTGCCCCGGACACGCTGACTACGTTAAGAACATGATCACCGGCGCTGCCCAGATGGACGGCGCGATTCTGGTTTGTGGCGCTACCGACGGCCCCATGCCCCAGACCCGTGAGCACATCCTTCTGTCCCGTCAGGTTGGTGTACCCAGGATTGTTGTTTTCCTGAACAAGGCTGACCTGCTGGCTGAAGATTGCGGCGGTGTTGGTTCTGAAGAGTACGCTGAGATGCTGGAACTGGTTGAAATGGAGCTGCGTGAGCTGCTGGACACGTATGAGTTCCCCGGTGACGACACTCCGATCATCGCTGGTTCCGCTCTGATGGCCCTGAACGGCGAAGACGACAACGAACTGGGTACTACTGCTGTTAAGAAGCTGGTTGAGACTTTGGATACTTACATCCCTGAGCCTGAGCGTGCTATCGACCAGCCCTTCCTGCTGCCTATCGAAGACGTATTCTCCATCGCTGGTCGTGGTACTGTTGTTACCGGTCGTGTTGAGCGAGGCGTCATCAAGGTTGGTGAAGAAGTCGAAATCATCGGCATCAAAGAAACCACCAAGACCACTGTTACCGGTGTTGAAATGTTCCGTAAGCTGCTCGACGAAGGTCGTGCGGGTGAGAACGTTGGTGCCCTGCTGCGTGGTGTGAAGCGCGAAGAGATCGAGCGTGGCCAGTGTCTGGTTGCCCCTGGCTCCGTAACTCCTCACACCAAGTTTGAATCTGAGGTTTACGTGCTGTCCAAGGACGAAGGTGGTCGTCACACTCCGTTCTTCAAAGGCTACCGTCCTCAGTTCTACTTCCGTACCACTGACGTGACCGGTAACGTAGAGCTGCCCGAAGGCGTTGAAATGGTAATGCCTGGCGATAACATCCAGATGGTTGTTACCCTGATCGCGCCTATCGCGATGGAAGACGGTCTGCGTTTCGCTATCCGTGAAGGTGGTCGTACTGTTGGCGCAGGTGTTGTTGCCAAGATCATCGAGTGATAATGATGGCTCTTCTTGTTCTGTAAGTGGTTGAATTTGCTCCGGGATGGTGTATAGTACGCGCCCCGGAGCTGCTTGGAATCCGTGAGGATTTTTTGGCTTAAGGGATTCATTTTTCAGTAGGCCATTAGCTCAATTGGTAGAGCACCGGTCTCCAAAACCGGGGGTTGGGAGTTCGATTCTCTCATGGCCTGCCAGATCCCTTCCCGGATAAGTCCCTGATCTGTTGAGATATTCTGGATGAGTGGTAAAACAGAGATAGAAACCGTCAGTCGCTATGATGGCCTGAAATGGGTTATTGCGGTGCTTCTCGTGCTTGCTGGGGCGAGTGCGAATGTTTATTTTGCTGATGTGTCTATTCTGTACCGGGCCATTGGTCTGGTCGTGCTGGCCTGTGTGGTTGTTGCTGTCGCTCTGCAGACAGAAAAAGGACAGACATTCTGGGGGCTTCTGCGTGATGCCAAGGCCGAAGTTCGCAAGGTTGTATGGCCGACACGTCAGGAAACAGTACAGACCACCGTTATCGTAGTATTGGTCGTGCTGGTAATGAGCCTGGTTTTATGGGGTTTGGATAGTCTGCTAGGCTGGATTGTCAGCAGCCTGATTGGATAAGGACAGAAGATGGCTAAACGTTGGTATGTTGTCCACGCCTACTCCGGATACGAGAAACAGGTGCTTCGCTCTCTGGGTGAGCGAGTCAAGCTGTATGGTATGGAAGACCTGTTTGGCGAGATTCTGGTTCCTACAGAAGAAATCGTAGAAATCAAGAACGGGCAGAAGCGTAAAAGTGAACGTAAGTTCTTCCCGGGCTATGTCCTGGTGCAGATGGAGATGACTGAAGACTCCTGGCATCTGATTAAGGATACTCCCAGGGTTCTTGGTTTTATTGGTGGTACGGCAGACAAACCCATGCCGATCACCCAGAAGGAAGCAGATGTTATCCTTCAGCACGTCCAGGAGGGTGGTGACAAGCCACGTCCCAGGACGTTGTTCGAGCCCGGCGAAATGGTGCGGGTTATTGATGGCCCCTTCGCAGATTTCAATGGTGTTGTCGAAGAGGTGAACTACGAGAAGAGCAGGCTGCAGGTTGCAGTTATGATCTTCGGTAGATCTACTCCGGTTGAGCTTGAATTCGGGCAGGTAGAGAAAAGCTGATTCGCTGCTGTAAGGCGGTGTCAGGCAGATATGGAATTTCTGGCCTCGCATGTCGTAGAAGTACGTAGTGCGGGGCTTTTGGTGTCCGGGGTTAATCCCTGGTTGTGGGGAGCCGAGCTGATTCTCTGAATCGGTATGGCGTTTGAACCCTTTAAGAGGTTTATCATGGCTAAAAAAGTTACAGCTTATATTAAGCTGCAAGTGCCTGCTGGTAAGGCAAACCCGTCTCCGCCCGTTGGTCCTGCTCTGGGTCAGCACGGCGTGAATATCATGGAATTCTGTAAGGCTTTTAATGCTCAGACTCAAAGCGTTGAAGCTGGAATGCCGATTCCTGTAATCATCACCGTTTACAATGATCGCAGCTTTACTTTCGAAACCAAGACTCCGCCGGCTTCCGTCCTGCTGAAGAAGGTTCTGAAGCTGAAGAAAGGTTCCGGTCGCCCCAACACTGAAAAAGTTGGTACTGCTACCCGCGAACAGCTGCTGGAAGTTGCCAAGATCAAAGAACCTGATCTGACTGCTGCTGACGAAGACGCCGCTATCCGTACCATCGCTGGTTCTGCCCGTTCCATGGGTATCAATGTGGAGGGCATCTAAGATGGCAAAACTGACTAAGCGTGCCAAGCTGATCGCTGAAAAGGTTGAGTCCACCAAGGCTTACTCTTTTGAAGATGCCGCCAAAATTCTAACTGAACTGTCCACCGTTAAGTTCAAGGAATCTGTAGACGTTTCCGTGAACCTGGGTGTTGATCCCCGTAAATCCGATCAGGTTGTACGTGGCTCCGCTATTATGCCCAGCGGTACTGGCAAAGACGTTCGCGTAGCTGTATTTACTCAGGGCGCTAACGCTGAAGCTGCTACAGCTGCCGGTGCTGACATTGTTGGTATGGATGACCTGGCTGCCCAGGTTAAAGCTGGCGAAATGAACTTCGACGTCGTTATTGCTTCTCCGGATGCAATGCGTGTTGTTGGTCAGCTGGGCCAGATTCTGGGTCCCCGCGGCCTGATGCCCAACCCCAAAGTTGGCACTGTAACTCCTAATGTTGCAGACGCAGTCAAGAACGCTAAATCTGGTCAGGTACGTTTCCGTACTGATAAAAACGGTATCATCCACGCCAGTGTTGGTAAAGTTGATTTTGAAGCAGCCGCTCTGAAAACCAACGTTGAGGCGCTGGTTGCAGAGCTCAAGAAGCTGAAGCCTGCTTCTGCCAAGGGCGTATATCTGAAGAAGATCACCCTGTCTTCTACCATGGGTCCTGGTCTGACTATCGACGCTTCTACTTTAGATATATAAAAACTGGGATATCTGATCCTGTAGAACTGATAGCAAAAATTCGCTGTTGCGCAGTGAGTGCTGCGCAACAGTAACCATCTTTGGGGTCCTCGCATTCGAGGACTGTCAAAGATCGCAGGTGCTGATCTGCCTTTTCAGTGGAAGCTGAACCTTTTCGGTATTAACTGGAAGAGCAGGGCGGAAATGCTTAATTTCCTGCGTAGACGGTGAATCGATTGTCTGACAATTAGCCCTTCACCGTATTAAGTATCGCTGGGTTTTGCACCGCAATGCAGAACTTAGTGAGTGAAGCACTTTACTAAGAAGCACTTTACTAAATTGGAGTAAAGCCCCATGGCGTTAGGTCTCGAAGACAAGAAAGCGATTGTCGCTGGTGTCAATGAGGCTGCCCAAAATGCTTTGTCGGCTGTAATCGCGAACTACCGCGGCCTGACTGTTGACCAGATGACTGCCCTGCGCAGTGAAGCCCGTAAAAACGGTGTTTACCTGAAGGTCGTACGTAACACTCTGGCCAAGCGTGCTGTTCAAGGTACTGATTTTGAGTGCCTGAACGAAGCTTTGGTAGGTCCTACTATCCTGGCGTTATCTCAGGAAGATCCGGGCTCTGCGGCTCGTGTCCTGAAGGAATTCGCTAAGGAAAATGACGCACTGGAAGTGAAGGCTCTGTCCATTGGCGGCAAGCTGCTCGGAGCCGAGCAGCTTGACGTTCTGGCCAAAATGCCGACCCTGGATCAGTCGCGTGCGATGCTGATGAGCGTGATGATTGCACCTGTGACCAAGCTGGTACGGACTATGAACGAGTTCCCGTCCAAGATCACCCGTGCAGTGGCAGCTGTTGCCGACGAGAAGAAGAAAGCCGCCTGATTTTTAAGATCAGGTTTTATGTAGCGCCCTTCTGATCGTTTTAACTTATTTTGCTCTCGCAAGAGGGTACAGGTTTTACCCTGAAGAATTCTGGAGAATAGAGAAATGGCTCTGTCCAAAGAAGATATACTGAACGCTATCGCTGAAATGAGCGTAATGGAAGTTGTTGAGCTGGTTGAAGCAATGGAAGAGAAGTTCGGCGTTTCTGCCGCTGCTGCTGTTGCTGCTGCTCCTGTTGCTGCAGGCGACGCTCCTGTTGCTGCCGAACAGACTGAGTTCGACGTAATCCTGACTGGCGCTGGCGACAAGAAAGTCAACGTTATCAAGGTTGTCCGTGCTGCTACTGGCCTGGGTCTGAAAGAAGCCAAGGCTGTTGTAGACGGCGCACCTTCTCCTGTTAAGGAAGGCGCGTCCAAGGACGAAGCTGAAGAGCTGAAGAAGCAGCTGGAAGAAGCTGGTGCATCTGTAGAAGTTAAGTAATTCTACTTTGCATGCTAAGGCTTATTGCAGAATAAGCCGAATGGCTGGTGCCTGAAGGCACCGGCCTCTTTCCGTTGTTAAGGCTTAATCTTCTGGAAACTATCCGGAGTTAGCTGTACCCTGTCATGTTAGCTGTCGAGGTGATTCGGTTGTGGCCGGTATTCGACGGAAAAGAATAATCGTCTGGTGACAGGCGTGATCGGTTTTGTTATGCGGAATGCGCGAAAAACTGCATAACCAGGCTGGTTTGAAAGTAAAAGTATTTGTGTTCTGGTCAACTTGGTTTGGCGGTTCAGAATCTGCGGAACAGCAGGTTTGCGGGGGTAGGCACTCGGCTTGCAGCAACTATTGCGAGTGGTTTCATGACAGACTTTTTCGACTTCATGTTCAACGGGGTTCCGGTGGGCAGAGGTCTTTTTCTGTGTGAAAAGCTGGGCTTTTCCTAGTATTCCCTTCTGTACCAGTGAGGTTCGGTTTTGGGTTAGAGCCGGACAAACCAAGTTTACCGGAGCACCGGTCGTGAAGGCTTCGTTTTCTTCGTAAAACGTGGACTTCAGGAAACTAAATGAGAGGCTACCCGCCCTCGAGACAAAGGTCGTGGCCTATGTAGGCTTGCACGACAGATCCGCAGGTGACCTAGCTGGGGAACGCTGATGGCTTACTCGTATACAGAGAAAAAACGTATCCGTAAGGATTTCGGCAAACTGCCGCAAGTCATGGATGTGCCCTATTTACTGGCAATTCAGCTGGATTCCTATCGGAAGCTGTTGCAAACCGATACGGGTCCGGAAGGACGTAACGATATCGGATTGCACGCGGCTTTCAAGTCCGTATTTCCGATTGTCAGCTACTCAGGCAATGCAGCACTGGAATATGTTGGATACCGTTTAGGGACTCCGGCATTTGACGTAAAAGAATGCCAGTTGCGTGGCGTAACCTATGCCGTGCCTCTGCGCGTCAAGGTGCGTCTGATTATCTATGACAGAGAAAGTGCCAATAAGGCAATCAAGGACATTAAGGAACAGGAAGTCTACATGGGCGAAATTCCGCTCATGACTGACAACGGTACCTTCGTTGTAAATGGTACCGAGCGGGTGATTGTATCCCAGCTCCACCGTTCTCCGGGTGTTTTCTTTGACCACGACCGTGGTAAAACCCATTCATCCGGCAAGCTACTTTATTCCGCGCGGGTTATTCCCTACCGTGGTTCCTGGCTGGACTTCGAGTTTGATCCGAAAGATCTGCTTTTTGTTCGTATCGACCGTCGTCGCAAGCTGCCGGCAACAATTTTGCTGAGAGCCCTGGGCTACAGCAGTGAACAAATCCTGGATCTGTTCTTCGAAAGCAACGGATACAAAATTGGCAGCGAAGGTGTCACCTTCGATCTGGTGCCTGAGCGTCTGCGTGGCGAAGCAGCCAGCTTCGACATCAAAGACCCTGATGGCAATGTGATTGTTGAGCAGAGCCGTCGTGTCACTGCGCGTCATATTCGTCAGCTGCAGAAAGCCAATATCAGAACTCTGGATGCACCGCCCGAATACATCCTGGGCAAGGTGCTGGCCAAGCCGGTTATCCACTCCGCCACTGGTGAAATCCTGGTTGAGTGCAACACTGAGCTGACCATGGAACTCTATGAGAAGCTGCTGGCTGCCGGCGTTAAGTCCGTTGAGGTTATTTATACCAACGAGCTGGACTGTGGTTCTTATGTTTCCGATACCCTGCGTGCCGACACCACTACAAACGCCATGGAAGCACTGGTAGAAATTTACCGTATGATGCGCCCTGGTGAGCCGCCTACCAAGGAAGCCGCTGAGCAGCTGTTCCAGAACCTGTTCTTCACCGCCGAGCGTTACGACCTGTCCGCTGTTGGCCGTATGAAGTTCAACCGTCGCCTGGGTCGTGGGAGCGACACCGGCTCCGGTATCCTGGATAACGCCGATATCACCGAAGTTATGAAGACTCTGGTGGATATCCGTAACGGTAAGGGCGTATGTGACGATATTGACCACCTGGGTAACCGTCGTGTCCGTTCCGTTGGTGAAATGGCAGAGAACCAGTTCCGTGTCGGCCTTGTGCGTGTAGAGCGTGCGGTCAAGGAACGCCTGTCCATGGCAGAATCCGAAGGCCTGATGCCCCAGGATCTGATCAACGCCAAGCCTGTTGCAGCGGCTATCAAGGAATTCTTTGGTTCCAGTCAGCTGTCCCAGTTTATGGACCAGAACAACCCGCTGTCCGAGGTTACTCACAAGCGTCGTGTTTCTGCTCTCGGTCCTGGTGGTCTGACCCGTGAACGTGCCGGCTTTGAGGTTCGAGACGTACACCCCACTCACTATGGTCGTGTATGTCCTATTGAGACCCCTGAAGGTCCGAACATCGGTCTGATCAACTCCCTGGCAACCTATGCCCGCACTAACGCATACGGTTTCCTGGAGTCCCCGTACCGTAAGGTTATCGACGGTCAGGTGACTGATGAGATTAATTACCTGTCTGCTATCGAAGAAGGTGAGTATGTTATCGCTCAGGCTTCTGCGACAGTCAACGAAAAGGGTAAGCTGAGCGAAGACCTGGTTAACGTTCGTCACCGCAACGAAGTGACCCTGACGCCTCCGGAAAATGTTCAGTACATGGACGTTTCTCCCCGTCAGGTTGTGTCTGTTGCGGCATCACTGATTCCGTTCCTGGAACACGATGATGCGAACCGTGCATTGATGGGTTCCAACATGCAGCGTCAGGCTGTACCTACCCTGCGTGCTGACAAGCCGCTGGTTGGTACCGGTATGGAGCGCAACGTAGCCCGTGACTCCGGTGTATGTGTCGTGGCCAAGCGTGGCGGTACTATCGAGTCTGTTGATGCCAGCCGTATCGTTATTCGTGTGAACGATGACGAAGTTCAACCTGGTGAAGCCGGTGTTGATCTGTACGGTATGACCAAGTACACCCGTTCTAACCAGAACACCTGCATCAACCAGCGTCCTCTGGTTAAGGCTGGTGAACATATTGCTCGCGGTGACATCCTGGCTGATGGCCCGTCCATCGACATGGGTGAGCTGGCTCTGGGTCAGAACATGCGTATCGCGTTCATGCCCTGGAACGGTTACAACTTTGAGGACTCCATGCTCGTATCTGAGCGTGTGGTTCAGGAAGACCGCTTCACCACGATCCACATTCAGGAACTGACCTGTGTGGCCCGTGACACCAAGCTGGGTTCCGAGGAAATCACCTCTGATATTCCTAACGTTGGTGAGTCCGCCCTGAACAAGCTGGATGAAGCCGGTATTGTTTACGTGGGTGCGGAAGTGGAAGCTGGCGATATCCTGGTTGGTAAGGTGACGCCGAAGGGCGAAACCCAGCTGACCCCGGAAGAAAAGCTCCTCCGTGCCATCTTCGGTGAAAAGGCCTCTGACGTTAAGGACACCTCTCTGCGTGTTCCGACCAGCGTGAAAGGTACTGTTATCGACGTTCAGGTCTTCACCCGTGACGGTGTAGAGAAGGACACCCGTGCTCAGGCTATTGAAAAGTCTCAGCTGGATGAAGTTCGCAAGGATCTGAATGAAGAGTTCCGTATCGTAGAGGGTGATACCTTTGCCCGTTTGCTGACGGCTCTGGAAGGGCAAAAGGTCGATCGTGGCCTGAACCTCACGAAAGGCGACACGGTAACGTCCGAATACCTCGAAACCCTGGAACACGAGCAGTGGTTCAAGCTGGTTATGGCAGACGAAAGTCTGAATGAACAGCTGGAAGCTGCCCAGAATCAGCTGGCCGAGCTGCGTGCCCAGCTGGATGAGCGTTTCGAAGATAAGAAAAAGAAACTGCAAACCGGCGATGACATGGCACCTGGTGTCCTGAAAATCGTTAAGGTTTACCTCGCTATCAAGCGCCGCATTCAACCCGGTGACAAGATGGCAGGTCGTCACGGTAACAAGGGTGTTATCTCCATCATTATGCCGGTAGAAGATATGCCGCACGATGATCAGGGTAACCCGGTTGATATCGTACTGAACCCGCTGGGTGTACCGTCCCGTATGAACGTAGGGCAGGTACTGGAAACCCACTTGGGTGCAGCGGCACGCGGTCTGGGACACAAGATTAATAAAATGATCGAGTCCCAGCAGGCGATTGCCAAGATCCGCAAGTTCCTCAACGAAGTTTATAACGTTGTTGGCGCAGGACGTGACCTGGAAGAAATCGACACCTTCTCGGATCAGGAACTTATGGAGCTGGCTCGCAACCTGTGCAAGGGTGTTCCCATGGCCACCGCCGTATTTGACGGTGCCAAGGAAGCGGAAATCAAGGCGCTGCTGCGTTTGGCAGATATGGATGACAGTGGTCAGGTTTCCCTGTACGACGGCCGTTCCGGTGATCGTTTCGAGCGTCCGGTAACTGTCGGTTACATGTACATGCTGAAGCTGAACCACCTGGTAGACGACAAGATGCATGCTCGTTCTACCGGCTCCTATTCTCTGGTAACCCAACAGCCTCTGGGTGGTAAAGCCCAGTTTGGTGGTCAGAGATTCGGTGAGATGGAAGTGTGGGCACTGGAAGCATACGGTGCTGCCTACACCCTTCAGGAAATGCTCACGGTTAAGTCCGATGACGTTGCTGGTCGTACCAAGATGTATAAGAACATCGTCGACGGTGACCATCGTATGGAACCGGGAATGCCTGAGTCCTTCAACGTGTTGGTGAAGGAAATCCGTTCTCTGGGTATCGATATTGAGCTGGAATCCGAATAAATATTTATTCGGAGCCGCTCGGGTCAAGGGTTAATGCTTCGGCGGGCACTGCGCCCGTCGGCTTCTGCGAGGAGAAGCGATGAAAGACTTACTCAATCTGCTGAAATCCCAGGGACAGTCGGAAGAATTCGATTCGATTCGCATCTCCCTGGCAAGCCCGGAGATGGTGCGCTCCTGGTCTTACGGCGAAGTGAAAAAGCCGGAAACCATCAACTACCGGACCTTCAAGCCGGAACGGGACGGCCTGTTCTGCGCCAAGATCTTTGGCCCGGTCAAAGACTACGAGTGCCTGTGCGGTAAGTACAAGCGCCTTAAGCACCGTGGTGTTATCTGTGAAAAATGTGGTGTTGAAGTTGCGCTGGCAAAGGTTCGGCGTGAACGTATGGGCCACATTGAACTGGCTGCGCCGGTTGCCCACATCTGGTTCCTGAAGTCCCTGCCGTCCCGTATCGGCCTGCTGCTGGACATGACTCTCCGTGATATCGAACGGGTTCTGTACTTTGAATCCTATGTTGTTATCGATCCGGGCATGACCACCCTTGAAAAAGGGCAGCTGCTGAACGACGAAGAATACTACGAGTCTCTGGAGGAGTTCGGTGATGACTTTGATGCCCGCATGGGTGCCGAAGCGGTTCAGCACCTGCTGGGCGACATCGAACTGAAAGAAGAGATCGACCAGCTGCGTGAAGAGATTCCGCAGACCAACAGTGAAACCAAGATCAAGAAGCTGACCAAGCGCCTGAAGCTGCTGGAAGCCTTCTTCCATTCTGGCAATAAGCCTGAGTGGATGATCATGACCGTTCTGCCGGTTCTTCCGCCGGATCTACGTCCTCTGGTTCCCCTGGATGGTGGCCGTTTCGCTACCTCTGACCTGAACGACCTGTATCGTCGGGTGATCAACCGTAACAACCGTCTGAAGCGCCTGCTTGAGTTGAACGCTCCTGACATCATCGTACGTAACGAAAAGCGTATGCTGCAGGAGTCTGTCGACGCCCTGCTGGATAATGGTCGTCGCGGACGTGCTATCACCGGTTCCAACAAACGTCCTCTGAAGTCCCTGGCCGACATGATCAAGGGTAAACAGGGGCGTTTCCGTCAGAACCTGCTGGGTAAGCGTGTTGACTACTCCGGCCGTTCCGTAATCACCGTAGGCCCGACTCTGCGCCTGCATCAGTGTGGTCTTCCCAAGAAGATGGCACTGGAGCTGTTCAAGCCGTTCATCTTTGGCAAGCTGGAAACCCGTGGTCAGGCAACCACCATCAAAGCTGCCAAGAAGATGGTTGAGCGTGAAGAGGCTGTCGTCTGGGATATTCTCGACGAAGTCATCCGTCAGCATCCGGTCATGCTGAACCGTGCACCGACTCTGCACCGTCTGGGTATCCAGGCCTTTGAGCCGGTTCTGATCGAAGGTAAGGCGATCCAGCTGCACCCCTTGGTGTGTGCGGCCTACAACGCTGACTTTGACGGTGACCAGATGGCGGTGCACGTACCGCTGACCCTGGAAGCCCAGATCGAAGCCCGTGCCCTGATGATGTCTACCAACAACATTCTGGCACCCGCGAACGGCGAACCCATCATCGTACCTTCCCAGGACGTTGTGCTGGGTCTGTACTACATCACCCGTGACCGTATCAACGCCAAGGGCGAAGGTATGGCGTTCAAGGATATCGACGAAGCCCTGCGTGCATACCGCACTGGCGCCGCCGAACTCCACGCCCGGGTTAAGGTGCGTCTGGAAGAAACTGTTAAAGACGAAAAAGGCAATGCCACCACTCGTCAGTTCCTGGCTGACACCACCGTAGGTCGTGTACTGCTGTGGGAAATTGTACCGGAGGGCCTGCCTTTCGAGCTGGTTAACCAGGCCATGAAGAAGAAGGCGATCTCCCGCCTGCTGAACGCCTGTTACCGGAATGTCGGCCTGAAAGAGACCGTTATTTTCGCTGACCAGATGATGTACATGGGCTTCAGCTACGCCACTATTTCCGGTGCATCTATCGGTGTAAACGACTTCGTTATCCCGGCTGAAAAAGGCCAGATCATCGACGAGGCTTACAACGAAGTCCGCGAAATCGAAAACCAGTTTGCTTCCGGTCTGGTAACCCAGGGTGAAAAGTACAACAAGGTTATCGATATCTGGTCCCGTGCCAACGAGGTACTGGCCAAGCGCATGATGGATAACCTGAAGTCTGATCTTGTCATCAACAAGAAAGGCGAAGAGGAAGAGCAGGAATCCTTCAATAGCGTTTACATGATGGCTGACTCCGGCGCGCGGGGTTCCGCAGCCCAGATTCGTCAGCTGGCCGGTATGCGTGGCCTGATGGCCAAGCCCGACGGCTCCATCATCGAAACACCTATTACCGCAAACTTCCGTGAAGGTCTGAGCGTACTTCAGTACTTTAACTCAACCCACGGTGCCCGTAAGGGTCTTGCGGATACCGCACTGAAAACCGCTAACTCCGGTTACCTGACCCGTCGTCTGGTAGATGTGGCCCAGGATCTGGTTGTTACCGAGTTTGACTGTGGTACCTCCTCTGGTTTGCCCATGAGCCCGCACATTGAGGGCGGTGACGTGGTAGAGCCTCTGGGTGAGCGTATTCTTGGTCGTGTTGTTGCTGAAGATGTTTATATCCCCGGCACTGACGAAATTGCTATCAAGGCCGGTACTCTGGTCGACGAAAGCTGGGTTAAGAAGCTGGAAGATCTGAACGTAGATGAAATGCTCGTACGTTCTCCGATCAGTTGTGAAACCCGTCACGGTGTCTGCTCCATGTGTTACGGTCGTGACCTGGGTCGCGGTCACCTGGTTAATGCTGGTGAGGCGGTTGGTGTTATTGCAGCCCAGTCCATCGGTGAGCCCGGTACCCAGCTGACCATGCGTACCTTCCACATCGGTGGTGCTGCATCCAGAAACGCGGCACAAGACAACATTACCATCAAGAGTAAGGGTGTTGTTCGTCTGAGCAACATCAAGACAGTTGAGCGTAAGGATGGCAGCCTGGTGGCTGTATCCCGTTCCGGTCAGTTGGCGATTGCTGATGAGTTTGGTCGTGAGCGTGAGCGTTACAAGCTGCCATACGGTACAGTTCTTTCTGTGAAAGATGCTGCCAATGTTGAAGCTGGCGCTATTGTTGCGAAATGGGATCCGCACACTCACCCCATCGTGACAGAGATTGCCGGTCAGGTTCGCTTTATCGGTATGGAAGAAGGCATCACCGTCAAGACCCAGACCGATGACATCACTGGCCTGTCCAGTATTGAAGTTATCGATCCGAAGGATCGCCCGGCTGCCGGCAAGGATATCCGTCCTGCCATTGAGCTGCTGGATGAAAACGGTAACGAGCTGACTCTGCCGAATACCAACAACCCGGCCCAGTACTTCCTGCCCGCCAACGCACTGGTGAGCTTGAAGGATGGGGAAAAGGTTGAAATCGGCTCCATTGTTGCCCGTATGCCCCAGCAGTCTGCAGGTAACAAGGATATCACCGGTGGTCTGCCCCGCGTTGCTGACCTGTTCGAAGCCCGTAAGCCGAAAGAGCCGTCCATTCTGGCGGAAATCTCCGGTGTGGTTTCCTTCGGTAAAGAGACTAAGGGCAAGAAGCGTCTGGTTATCACCCCGACCGACGGTGCAGATCCTTACGAGGAACTGATTCCCAAGTGGCGACAGCTGAACGTGTTTGAAGGTGAAAACGTCGTTAAGGGTGAAGTTATCTCTGACGGTCCGTTTAACCCCCACGATATCCTGCGCCTGCTGGGTGTTGGTGAGCTGGCCAAGTACATTGTTAACGAAATCCAGGACGTATATCGTCTCCAGGGCGTTAAGATCAACGATAAGCACATTGAGACCATCCTGCGTCAGATGCTGCGTAAAGTTGAAGTAAGCGACGCTGGCGATTCTGATCTGATCCGTGGTGAGCAGATCGAATACGTGAAGGTGCTGGAAGTTAACGATGAGATGGGTGCAAGCGATCGCTTCCCTGCGAAATACGAGCGCATCCTGCTGGGTATCACCAAGGCATCTCTGGCAACAGAATCCTTCATCTCCGCGGCTTCCTTCCAGGAAACTACGCGGGTACTGACCGAGGCAGCGGTAACCGGCAAGTCCGACCACCTGCGCGGCCTGAAGGAAAACGTTGTTGTGGGTCGTCTGATTCCGGCTGGTACCGGTCTGTCCTACCACGAAGAGCGTCGCAAGCGCGATCAGGAGCAGGCGGTTACCATCTCTGCCTCTGATGTTGAAGCGGCTCTGTCCGAAGCTCTCAGCCAGGGTGATATTTAATCATTCGGTTTGACTGTAAGACTGGCCAGATTGGGTAATACTGATCTGGTCTATGATATGAAAACAAAAAGCCAGTCAGGTACCTGACTGGCTTTTTGTTTAATAAAGATTTCTCTTGTTTTCAATATACCGGACATCTATGTATTATTTGACGATTCGTAATATCAGTAGGTATCTGTGGTGATAGGGAGTATGAAAAGAGCCGCAAGAAGCTCTGTCAGGGATGCAGTGCTAGAGGCGGGAATAGCAGTATTGGCGGTAAACCCGGGCGCAAGTATGAGTGATATTGCTCAAAGCGCAGGTGTTGGCAGGGCCTCTCTGCACAGGCATTTTGCCAGTCGGGAAATGCTTCTCAAGGAAGTTGCGATTCAAGCCCTTGATGGAATTATTGAAGTTGTCAAGGGGGTTGTTGATCTGGAAGATAAGCAACCTTCGGAGAAACTGGCGTTGTTAATCGAACGTCTGGTGCCTGTTGGTGACTTGTTGCACTTTGTCGCTTATGAGTGGAAAACCCTGTTTTCGCCGGAACTGGTCGATAAATATGTTTGGCAGGAACAAGCCATTGTTGGATTAATTAATGAGGCCAAGAATTCGGGCCAGCTGGGGGCTGGTTTAAGCGGTCGCTGGCTTTATTATTTAATTGACTCTGTTGTTTATACCGCCTGGTATGCTATCCAGGATGGTACTGTTGCACGGCGTGATGCGCCTGAGCTGGCTAAGTCTGCTCTGATGCATGGTGTCTTCGAGTCTGACTAAGCGATTTGGTGAGGGGCTGCAGCGTCTTTCCGTTTAACAGCCCTCGTCGCTTAATGTTGATTTCCAGTGTTGGTTAAATAAGTGTTTTGGCAATCAGAGCGGGCAGCTCGGAAATTGTTTTCAGCTCATGATAAGTTTTTCGGGTATTTTCATCCAGTTCAACTGTTTCGTGAACCCAAGTGCTTTCATAAGGAATATGGACAGCGGTTCCGCCGATTCTGACAACAGGCAGTACGTCAGATTTAACGGAATTACCTGTCATCCAGAAGTTTTCAGCTTTAATGTTGTGCTTATTTAAAGTTTTTTGGTAAGTCTTGTCGTCTTTTTCTGATACGATTTCGATAATATCAAAATGATCCGCCAGTCCTGACCGGGCGATTTTGCTTTCCTGGTCAAATAAATCCCCTTTGGTAAGAAGCATCAGGCGATAATCGGAAAGGTTTTCCAGAGTTTCTTTAACGCCATCCAGAAGCTCAATCGAGTAAGTCATAATGGATTTACCCAAATCAACAATGCGTTGAATTTCCGTACCGGTGACTTTTCCTTCAGATAGCTCTATAGCGCTTTCTATCATGGAGAGGGTAAACCCCTTGGCTCCATAACCAAAAATATGCAGGTTGCGGATTTCGTGCTTATAGAGGTGTTCAAGAAGGTTGTCCCTCTTATAGTAGCGGGACAGCAGCTTGAGCATTTCCTGCTCGGCTTCACGAAAGTAAGGCTCATTCGGCCAGAGGGTATCGTCTGCATCAAAGGCGATAACAGTATCGTTTTTCATAGGTCATAGAGAGTCGAAACTTCAGATAAAAAGAGTATATCACTCTATGTTATGGCTTGATTTGATGAGTAGGACTCAGGGAATGTGAGCAGAGAGTAATAATTATGAGATATCCTCCACATCGGTGGTGGTTTAGATAGGCAGTTATTGAATGGCCGCTTTACGGGTGGCCAAAGTGATATGACAGATGCTCGTGTGGAGAAACCTCTCTGACAGTGAGGCCATTACAGCTAACAGCCTCTTTATTGGCGTACATATTCAAGAGTGTGAATTTGACTGTAGAGGAACGTTCGCACGACATGCCCGAATAATCGAAGTGAAAAGTCATGGTTTCCGGATTGTCTGAGTACCACAGGATACCATGCTTTTCATCGTCATTAATGTCCATCCTGAATACTTCCCCTCCTTTTTCGGTGTCTGCTGAGGGGATATAAGCCCCACAGGAATCATCTTTGGAAACAGATGACAGTAAAAAGCCTTTAGGGATATGACAGGTGCCTTGGGCATGATTCCCGGAGATAGAGAGTGATAACTCAAACTTCTGAAGGTGTGGATTACTCAGGACGTCATCCACATCGAATTTTTCAGTTTCTTCCCCGCCTGTACTCGTACAGTCTGCCCAGAGAGGGCCGCCGGATGTCAGCGCATTTTCTATTTTTATTGCCAGATCAAAAGGACGACGGACCCATTGGCCGCTGCAGGTGGTTGTACCCTTTACACTGAGCTGTCGTTTATCTGGCGTGGCGTTCACTGCGTTAATATTTATATCTTTCGAGTGACTAATATTCACCCCTGCGCAGGCATAACTGGTGCCTGATGAGCCTTGGCCCGTGGCAGTGCCGGTATAAACCATATGGCACCCTTTCTCACTTGTTAAAGTGCATTGCAATGAGCCACTGGCATTCTTTGCTCCTGGGGAGTTGTGAGTGGAAATATTAAGTTTGGCTCCAGGGGGCATCATGTAGCTTTTTGCTTCTGAACCGAGAGGAATGGCACTGAGAACAGCGCTTAACACAGGACAGGCGGCGGTGAAAAGAAAACGACGATAGCTGAGCGGTTGACATATCATGATGGCTTAACCCCATGAAAGATCATTGGTGTGCGAAAATAATAGCAGGAGCCTTCCCGTTCAGAGGGCGATTTTACTATTGGCTTTCTTAGAGTCGATAGAGACAAACGGAACAAGCCCAAATTGGGTACTGCCTTTTGGGGTGCCATTGTCAGCTGAGTAACTGAGGTCTGTGAGCCTGATTGGTAGAGACTTGTGTTGTCAGTAGGCAGGCTGTTGTTAAGAGTAAGCAGCACCTGGCAGACATTTGCCTGCCCTCTGATGGGTGAACCCTGCCTTGTACAGAGCAGGGCGGCTGATTTAGAAAAAGTTTGTAACCTGGGTGTTATGCCCTTTAATGAGAACGAAAATCTTCACTTTGGGTAAGATCCTTTACGGTGACCCCTGTGCAATGAATGGCCTCTTTCTTTCTGTAGGCATTTAACAGGGTAAATTTTAAGGTCGTGGGCATGTTGTCACCTGCGCCCTGATAATCAAGGTGAGAACTCAGTATTTCTGGTTTGCTTGAATACCATAGCAAGCCATTTTCCATGTGGGTTTCGCCATCCATCCTGAGAATTTGCCCGCCATCCTGTGACTTCACAGAGGCAATAAAGGCATTACCGGGATCATCTTTAGAGGCTGACAATAACAGGAAGCCTTCAGGGATATGGCAGCTTCCCTGGGCATGGTATGTCCAGGATGTGGAGATTGATAACTCAAACTTCTGGAAGTCCGGACTGCTCAGGGCGGCGCTCAGATCGAATTTATCTGTTTCTTCCCCGCCTGTGTTCGTGCAGTTGACTTGGAGCGGACAGTCGGATTTCAGGAGGTTTTCTACTTTTATGGCAAGGTCGATAGGGCGACGGAGATAATGTTCTGTGCAAGTCGATGAGCCAGTAACACTGAGCTGAGACTTTTCAGGCGTGTTGATCATCCCGTCAAAGCTAACGTCTTTTGAGGGGGTGATTGTTACATGCGGGCAGGCGTAACCCGTGCCCGGGCCTCCCTGTCCTGAAGCGCTTCCCATATAGTTCATATGGCACCCTTGCTCACCTGTTAAGGCGCAGTGCAGTGCGCTTGTCAAATCATCTCCGCCTGGGGCTGTTGCCGTTGATATATAAACTTTCGTACCCGGGGGCAGCATGTAGGTTTTTGCCTCTGAGCAGAAGGGTATTGCGCAGAGAATAATGCCTGGAACACAACCGACGACAGTAGAAAGAAAACGGAAAGGGAAGGCAGACTGCTGGCATACCATGACGGCTAACTCTCATTAAGGATAGGCACATTGAGGATAGGCAGCGTGTGGAATAATAGCAGATAGTAAACAAAAGCATGCCGGTAGGTATGTGAGGCTTTCTGCCTTGCGGAGCCACCAATGTTATTAACCTGAATTTTCAGGTTGATAAAATGCGATAGAAGTTATGTATATTGGTGCCTATCTCAGATTGAGAAATCGTTGTACTCTGCCTGTGCAGGTTTCGGATGAATCTGCTCGGACAATAACTCGGGCTATGAGAAGTTATAAAAAAAGAAGCGAGAATAAAAAAATGGAAAAGCAGTTACTGATCTATGGAAAAGCACAGCCTGTATCCGCTGAAAGACATGGTGCCTGGTCTGTAGAGCAAACAAATAACTACAGCTTTGCTGGCGATGTAAATTCTGTTCCCCTGATGGCCGTTGAATTTATTAATGCGGTGGGGGACTACCCGATCGTTTTTGCAGGACAGAACGATAACATTATGCCGGTTGCGGTGCTTGGCATTCGGGATCAGGAAAACCTGTTTCTACAGGAAAATGGCGAAATGGATGCCCGCTATGTGCCGGCCTTCCTCAGGCGCTATCCTTTTGTTTTTTATGGGGATGAGGGTGGTGACCGGCTGACCCTGTGTATCGATGAAGCCCATGAGGGTTGTAACCAGGAAGGTAAGGGTGAAAGGCTGTTTGATTCAGAAGGCAAGCAAACCCAATACCTCAGTGGTGTACTTGAGTTCCTGCAGGAATATCAGGGGCACTCCGTCAGAACCCGTCATTTCTGTAAAAAACTGAAAGAATATGGCCTGCTTGAGCCGGTTGGGGCAAAACTGAACCATGAGAGCGGAGCGGAATTTAACCTGTCCGGGTTTATGGCTGTTAATCGAGAGAAGATTAAAGAGCTGACCGGTGAGCAGTTGTCCGAGCTGGCGAAGATGGATGCCCTGGAGCTGATTTATACCCACATTCATTCTATGGGTAAGTTCAATGCCCTGGTGGGGAGGGTCAAGCTGGAAGAACCTGCTGAAACGGAAGCGGCTGAATAATCAGATGCTTATGGCCCCAGTGTCCAGACGGTAATTGGTAACCGGTAATACCAGATCACCTTGCGGGCGGCTTCCAGATGATGGGAGTCCCCCGGGTTTTTCAAAATCAATACAATCCCCGCTTCCCGGTTGGTGAGCATGGCATATTGAAGGGATTGTCCGATGGCCTCGGGCCATTTGCTGGCAAAATCCATCTCGATGGCGTGTTTATTGGTCAGGCAGTCCACCCTCGGGCCTTCCGGAAGCTCAATCTCCATTTTTCCGCCCACACCATCACACCAGACCTTCTGATACCAAGCCTCTTTGGCGGCTTGTGCGGGTGGAGTTACGCAGAATAACAATAAAAACAGCAGGAAACCGGTCGTATTGGGCATAGATGTATATACTCGTCCTTGGCTGATAGCTGTAAAACATTCCAATTGTCGGTTTTTGTTGACTTTTAAAATGCCGTCGAGGGGGGAGAATCCTTGACGCAGAATTTCACACTATTTAAAATCCGGTGCCTTTTATTGTGTCTCGCTTTTCTGTGTTGTCAAAACGCAGTCTAAAAAAGGAGGGGCAACAGGCTGGACCTCGTGTCCAGTTTTTTGTGGTTGTGTCCCCAATCCTCTGGGGGGCCAGCCAATGTATTTAGAAACGGAGAGTGTGCCTAATGGCAACTATCAACCAGCTTGTTCGCAAGCCGCGTAAGCGTAAGGTCAAAAAGACCGACGTACCCGCGCTGCAAGCCTGCCCGCAGAAGCGTGGCGTTTGCACCCGCGTATACACCACTACCCCCAAGAAGCCGAACTCCGCACTGCGTAAAGTATGTCGTGTTCGTCTGACCAACGGGTTTGAAGTGACTTCCTACATCGGTGGTGAAGGTCACAACCTGCAGGAGCACTCCGTGGTCCTGATCCGTGGCGGTCGTGTAAAGGATTTGCCCGGTGTTCGTTATCACACAGTCCGCGGTACTCTGGATACTCAGGGTGTTAACGACCGTAAGCAAGGCCGTTCCAAGTACGGTACCAAAAAGCCTAAGTCCTAATCTGGCCTTAGCTTTTTAAATAATCCAGTTTTAAAACATATAGTTTTTTAAAACATATAGTTTTGCATCTGGTTGAAGAGTAAGGCCGAGTCAAAGCCTGATCTCGGATTAACCTGAAAATCGAGGACATATTGTCATGCCAAGAAGAAGAGTTGTCGCCAAACGCGAAGTACTGCCGGATCCTAAGTTTCATAACAAGGTCCTGGCCAAGTTTATCAACCACGTAATGGTTCACGGTAAAAAGTCCGTAGCCGAGCGTATCGTTTACGGTGCCATGGACAAGATCCAGGAGCGCAGCGGTAAAGATCCTCTGGAGACTTTTGAGGCAGCCCTCGAGACGATCTCTCCCGTGGTTGAGGTTAAGAGCCGTCGTGTTGGTGGTGCCACTTATCAGGTGCCCGTAGAAGTTCGCCCCTCCCGCCGTACAGCCCTGGCTATGCGTTGGTTGGTAGATGCCGCTCGTAAGCGTGGCGAGAAGTCCATGGCCCTCCGCCTGGCTGGCGAAATGCTTGACGCTGCTGAGAAGAAAGGCGCAGCTGTCAAGAAGCGTGAAGACGTGCATCGCATGGCAGAAGCTAACAAAGCTTTCTCCCACTACCGTTTCTAATACGTTCTTTCAGAGGATTGAGTCGTGGCCCGTAAAACCCCGATACGCCGTTACCGTAACATCGGTATCTGTGCCCACGTCGACGCGGGTAAGACCACTACCACCGAACGCGTTCTGTTCTACACCGGTCTGTCCCACAAGATCGGTGAAGTGCATGATGGCGCGGCTACCATGGACTGGATGGAGCAGGAACAAGAGCGTGGTATTACTATCACCTCCGCTGCTACCACCTGTTTCTGGCGTGGTATGGATGCCCAGTTTGACGAGCACCGTGTAAATATTATCGATACTCCAGGACACGTTGACTTCACTATCGAAGTAGAACGTTCCCTGCGTGTACTGGATGGCGCGGTTGTTGTTCTGTGTGGTTCTTCTGGTGTTCAGCCCCAGACCGAAACCGTATGGCGTCAGGCCGACAAGTACGAAGTACCCCGCATGGTCTTCGTAAACAAAATGGACCGTACTGGTGCTGACTACATGATGGTAGTTGACCAGCTGAAAGATCGTCTGGGTGCGAACGCTGTTCCCATGCAGATGACTATCGGTTCCGAAGACGAATTCAAGGGTGTTGTTGACCTGGTGAAGATGAAGGCCATTCTGTGGAATGAAGCTGACCAGGGTATGACCTTTGAATATGCCGATATTCCTGCCGATCTGGCCGACACTTGTGCTGAAATGCACGAGTACCTGGTTGAATCTGCGGCTGAAGCAAATGAAGAGCTGATGGAGAAGTACCTGGAAGAAGGTGAACTCTCCGAGGAAGAAATCAAGGCTGGTATCCGTGCGCGGACCCTGGCTAACGAGATTATTCCTGTCTTTGGTGGCTCCGCATTCAAGAACAAAGGCGTACAAGCCGTTCTGGATGCTGTTATCGAATACATGCCTTCTCCTCTTGAGGTTAAGGCGATTGAAGGTATCGTTGGCGAAGATGCTGACGGTGAGAGCATTATGGAAGAGCGTCCTGCTGATGATAATGCGCCCTTCTCTGCTCTGGCCTTCAAAATTGCGACCGACCCGTTTGTTGGTACTCTGACTTTCGCCCGTGTTTATTCCGGTGTTGCTACTTCCGGTAGCTCCGTAATTAACTCTGTGAAGTCCAAGAAAGAACGTATCGGCCGTATGGTTCAGATGCACTCCAACAACCGTGAAGAGATCAAAGAAGCCCTGGCGGGTGATATTGTCGCCCTGATCGGTATGAAGGATGTGACCACCGGTGAAACCCTGTGTGATCCGGCTTCCCCGATCATTCTGGAGCGTATGGAGTTCCCCGAGCCGGTAATCTCCGTAGCTGTAGAGCCCAAGTCCAAGGCGGATCAGGAGAAGATGGGTATCGCTCTGGGCAAACTGGCCCAGGAAGATCCTTCCTTCCGTGTGAAGACTGACGAGGAAACTGGTCAGACCATCATCTCCGGTATGGGTGAGCTCCACCTGGATGTACTCGTTGACCGTATGCGTCGTGAATTCAAGGTGGAAGCCAATATCGGTAAGCCTCAGGTTGCTTACCGTGAAAAGATCAAACAGAGCGTCGAAGCCAACCACAAGTTTGCCAAGCAATCTGGTGGTCGTGGTCAGTACGGTCATGTTGTGGTTGAGTTCTCTCCGGCTGACCCGGGCGAAGAAGGTCTGGTATTCATCAACGAAATCGTTGGCGGTACTATTCCCAAGGAATACATTCCTGCCGTCCAGAAGGGTATCGAAGAACAGATGCAGAACGGTGTTATCGCCGGTTATCCTCTGCTGGGCCTGAAAGCTCGTCTGTTTGATGGTTCCTTCCACGAGGTTGACTCCAACGAGATGGCGTTTAAAATCGCCGCATCCCAGGCTCTGAAGAAGTACGCGCCGCAGGCCAAGCCTGTGCTGATGGAACCCATGATGCAGGTTGAGGTGGTAACACCTGAAGACTACATGGGTGACGTTATGGGTGACCTGAACCGTCGCCGCGGTATCGTTCAGGGTATGGAAGATACTCCGACCGGTAAGACTATCAATGCTCAGGTTCCCCTGGGTGAGATGTTCGGTTATGCCACCGACCTGCGTTCAGCGACTCAGGGCCGTGCAACGTACACCATGGAATTCTGTGAGTACGCTGAAGCGCCCAGCAGCATTGCGGAAGCAGTGATCAAGGCGAATCAGGGTTAATTAATTTTTCAGGCTTGTTAGAAGGTAAGTGAGAAATGGCTAAGGAAAAGTTTGAACGTACGAAGCCGCACGTAAACGTCGGCACCATCGGTCACGTTGACCACGGTAAAACCACTCTGACGGCAGCTCTGACTCGCGTTTGCGCCGAAGTTTTCGGTGGTGAGATGAAGGCTTTCGATCAAATCGATAACGCTCCCGAAGAGCGTGAGCGTGGCATCACCATCTCTACTGCCCACGTAGAGTATGATTCCGACAAGCGTCACTACGCCCACGTAGACTGCCCCGGACACGCTGACTACGTTAAGAACATGATCACCGGCGCTGCCCAGATGGACGGCGCGATTCTGGTTTGTGGCGCTACCGACGGCCCCATGCCCCAGACCCGTGAGCACATCCTGCTGTCCCGTCAGGTTGGTGTACCCAGGATTGTTGTTTTCCTGAACAAGGCTGACCTGCTGGCTGAAGATTGCGGCGGTGTTGGTTCTGAAGAGTACGCTGAGATGCTGGAACTGGTTGAAATGGAGCTGCGTGAGCTGCTGGACACGTATGAGTTCCCCGGTGACGACACTCCGATCATCGCTGGTTCCGCTCTGATGGCCCTGAACGGCGAAGACGACAACGAACTGGGTACTACTGCTGTTAAGAAGCTGGTTGAGACTCTGGATACTTACATCCCTGAGCCTGAGCGTGCTATCGACCAGCCCTTCCTGCTGCCTATCGAAGACGTATTCTCCATCGCCGGTCGTGGTACTGTTGTTACCGGTCGTGTTGAGCGTGGCGTCATCAAGGTTGGTGAAGAAGTCGAAATCATCGGCATCAAAGAAACCACCAAGACCACTGTTACCGGTGTTGAAATGTTCCGTAAGCTGCTCGACGAAGGTCGTGCGGGTGAGAACGTTGGTGCCCTGCTGCGTGGTGTGAAGCGCGAAGAGATCGAGCGTGGCCAGTGTCTGGTTGCCCCTGGCTCCGTAACTCCTCACACCAAGTTTGAATCTGAGGTTTACGTGCTGTCCAAGGACGAAGGTGGTCGTCACACTCCGTTCTTCAAAGGCTACCGTCCTCAGTTCTACTTCCGTACCACTGACGTGACCGGTAACGTAGAGCTGCCCGAAGGCGTTGAAATGGTAATGCCTGGCGATAACATCCAGATGGTTGTTACCCTGATCGCGCCTATCGCGATGGAAGACGGTCTGCGTTTCGCTATCCGTGAAGGTGGTCGTACTGTTGGCGCAGGTGTTGTTGCCAAGATCATCGAGTGATGCTGAAGGCCTGAGATCAGGCTTTCTGTTCCAAAGAAGCTGTTCACAGCGAAAAACCCGAAGCATGGAAATGCTTCGGGTTTTTTTGTATCTGAAGTATCAGTTTGTCAGCGGCCATCTCTGTCAGGTGTAAATCAGAAGGGGCCGAGTTCAATGTGCTGGGCAATCAGTACCGCGATCAGTGCCGCAACCGACCACATCAGGAACAGAGGAAGGAAAAATTTCACCCAGCGGGTATAGGGGACTTTTGCCAGGGCCAGGACTGCCAGCAGGCCGCCGTTGGTAGGGTAGATGTAGTTGGAAATGCCATCACCCAGTTGAGAGGCCAGGGAGGCTACCTGGCGGGTAACGCCGCCAATATCTGCCAGAGGTACGATAATGGGCATGGTGATTATAGCCTGGCCGCTGCCTGACGGAATCATCAGGTTGATGATCGCCTGAATTATGTACATGGCTGCTGCGGATACCATCTCGGAGCTGCCGACAATCAGCTGGGCCAGGTAGTAAATAACGGTGTCGATAATGCGGGCGTCTTCCATGACGACCAGGATGGCGCGGGCGAAGAAGACAATCAGTACGGCAACCAGAACTTCATGACAGCCCTTGGTCCAGTAGTCGCAGATTTTGTTGGCCGGGAGACCACTTACCAGTGCCGGAATAATGGCCATGGCCACAAAGCAGCCAGCAATTTCGGTAAAGCCAAAGCTCTGTTGCAGAGTGCCGTACAGCATATAGGCAAATAGCAGCAGGAAAGTGACGCCAGCCGCTTTCTCCCGTCTGGATAACTTCTTGATGGTGAGGCTGCTCTGGGGGTAATGGGGTTGATCTGCCAGCAGGCTGGACTGTGGATTGGCTTTTACTTTTGCGGCATAGCGCAAAAGATAGATCAGGCCGGTCAGCCACATAAAGGCCATGAGCGCAGCTCGGTACCACATGGCGGAGTAGAGGGGCAGCTCGGCAATACTGTGTGCAATGCCGGTAAAGAAAGGATTAGCCAGGGCTGCGGCAAAACCGGCACAGCTGGATAACAGCACAATGCCGAGTGCGGTCATTACGTCATAACCCAGCTTCAGGCAGATGGGAATCATCAGGGTGATAAAAGTGACATCCAGTTCCCGCATGCCGGTAAAGGTGGCGTTCAGAGCTATGGCAAGCATGACAATCGGCGCGAAGGTTGCAATGCCCCGGTGTTTGAGGCGTTCTGTCAGGCCGTAAACGGCAACGTCTAGAATGCCCATGTGGCGCATAACGCCAAATGCGCCGCCAGCAAACAGCACAACACCCATCACACCGGACGCAGATTGAAAACCGGTGAAGAATGACTGGAAAAAAGACGACAGCGTAGTCGGATTGGTGCTGAGAAAGGTAAAGCTGTCCAGGTTAACCAGTGTACGCCCTTCAGATGTATAACGCTCAAACTCGCCGGCAGGAATAAAATAAGTGGCGATAGCTGCAAGGATAACCATGATAAACAGGGCGAGAAACGGGTGATTTCCCTGTTCTCCCTCATTAATTGCACGCGGTGTTGCAGTATTGGGCATGGCATCTCCTTTTGCTTGTGAGCGGGCAGCCCGGTGTGTTTCTTATTTACTATAGGGCACTCTGTGAAGGTTGGTTTCAGGTGGAGAGTGAGCGCATGTGGCCTGGCTGTTCACTTTGCCTCCTTTAGGGGTGGGTGGCTGGTGCCTGTGTGTTCCCTTCGGGGGGGCTGGTTTTGTATGGCAGTTGTTTGCATGCGGGCCATGTTGTGGATACGGGACCGTCTTCCCGTGGTGAGATAGCAGGCTCGTAAAAGTAAAAAATCCCGGACATTTTTGTTTCGGGATTTTTTGTGTAAGAGAGTGGAGGGGGCTATAAACTGATGTGGCCATGTCGTGTGATTGGTTGGGTCGTGAGAGTCTTACTGCTGGTTTGTTTGTGTCATTCGTTTGTTTTTATATCAGATTCTCTATTGGCTGCTTCAGGTGAAAGTCGTCCTGAGGTGTTGCGTTTCAGACAGTTCTGGCATGAATCGTCACTGAAAGGACTCATTTCAGAAATTGAGAACAGGGCAGTTTATGGGGATGAAAAGGTTGTTATATTGTTCGCAGGTTTGGATGACGCGTCTGCTATAGCAGAGTACCGTGGGGCAAGATTCAGTAGCTATTTGGAAAATTACAAGAGGCTGGTCCAGTATTTCGCTAAAGACAAAAGTGTCACATTTACGGGGGTCTCGGGTGGATTGGAGGGGTCTGGTCATTCAGAGGAGGTTCTCAGTGGTGTTGAGTATTTGTATCGTGAGGCTAGGCGTGCGTATTATGTGAAAACAGTGTTTTCTACGGATGAGCCAAGCATTTATGATGATGAGCCATTTGTTAATATCCACAGCTATGATGAGTTTCAACGATATATGAAGACGGATCTCGCGGGAGCGCTAAAAGATGCTGACTCTGTTGTTGTTATTGGGTTGGGGGATGAAACGGCAGTCCGCAGCCTGGTTGGAGAAGTTAGTGGGATGGGGAAAAAGGTTATTGTTGATCGTGCGTTAAATGTCACGGAGCGAGCAAAAACAGATTCAGGGAGTAAACCCTATGGGCCAGCTAGTGAAGAGCAGCTGGAGAATGACGAGAAATTGGAGCGCTATCTGGCCGCGTCGGATCAGGTGTGGGATGATCTGGCCAAAAAATATCCAGATACACTGAAGCTTGTAGAGCCTTCCGACGCTGCCACATGCCAGTCGGAATGAATCTTCACTGTTGACCGCGCGTTTTTTGCCCTGTTGGTGGAGTTGACAGTCTGGTTAATTGGTCTTAGAATTCCCCGTCTTTTTTGCTCCCTTGTCTCGGCTTGCTCAGGCTTGTCATGAGGTGGGTGAGTATTGTTCTTTATATCTTTTAAAGTAGGTTACTACGATGAGTCAGCAGCAGCCTAAAACTCAACAAATCCGCATCCGACTGAAGGCTTTTGACCATCGCCTGATTGACCAGTCCACGCAGGAAATCGTTGATACTGCCAAACGTACAGGTGCTCAGGTTCGTGGTCCTATCCCTCTGCCTACTCGCAAGGAAAAATTCACAGTACTGACTTCTCCGCACGTCAATAAGGACGCGCGTGACCAGTACGAGATCCGTACTCACAAGCGCCTGCTCGATATCGTCGAGCCCACCGACAAGACAGTTGATGCTCTGATGAAGCTCGACCTGGCTGCGGGTGTGGAAGTTCAGATTAGCCTTGGCTAAAGAATTCAGGCTGGAATTGCTCAGAACTCTTAACGGGAGCTGGGCAGTTCTTGCTTGTGTAACGCTCTGGAATGGGCGGCCATAGCGGGTAAAAGCCCCGTACACGAAAGAGGTAGACTATGTCTAGTCAAGAAAATGGCAAGCGGGCCCTGGGCCTTGTCGGTAAGAAGTGTGGCATGACCCGCATCTTTACCGAAGATGGCGCATCCCTGCCTGTTACTGTTATTGAAGTAGAGCCTAACCGTATTACTCAAATCCGTACTGAGGATTCTGACGGTTACTCTGCTGTTCAGGTTACAACTGGTTCCAAAAAAGCATCTCGGGTGATCAAGCCCGAAGCCGGTCATTTCGCCAAGGCGGAAGTTGAAGCCGGTCGTGGTCTTTGGGAATTCCGTTTGAACACTGCACCTGAGCTGAAAGTTGGCGAAGAGCTGACTGTCGAGCTGTTTGCAGCTGGTCAGAAGATCGATGTTACCGGTCGTTCCAAGGGTAAAGGTTTCCAGGGTGGTGTTAAGCGCTGGAATTTCCGTACTCAGGACATGACTCACGGTAACTCCCTGTCTCATCGTGCTCCTGGTTCTATTGGGCAGTGTCAGACCCCCGGTCGTGTCTTCAAAGGTAAGAAAATGGCCGGTCACATGGGTGATGCTCAGGTAACTGTACAGTCTCTGGAAGTTGTTCGCGTTGATGCTGAACGTAACCTGCTTCTGGTTAAAGGTGCAGTCCCCGGTGCTACTGGCGCTGATGTTGTTATCAAGCCTGCCGTTAAGGCCGGTGCTGCAGCCTGACAGGGGGGTTGAACATGGATCTGAACGTTATTGGTGCAGACGCCCTGAAGGTTTCCGACGTAACCTTCGGCGTTGACTTCAATGAAGCCCTGGTTCACCAGGCCGTTGTTGCATTTCTGGCTGGTGCCCGTCAGGGTACTAAAGCTCAGAAAACCCGCAGCGATGTAAGTGGCGGTGGCCGTAAGCCTTTCCGTCAAAAAGGAACTGGCCGCGCACGTGCCGGTACCATCCGCAGCCCTCTGTGGCGCGGGGGCGGTACTACTTTTGCCGCTCGTCCCAAGAGCTACAGCCAGAAGCTCAACAAAAAGATGTATCGCGGTGCTCTGCGTTCCATCCTGTCTGAGCTGGTGCGTCAAGAGCGTCTGGTTATCGTTTCTGAATTCAAGGCAGAAACTCCCAAGACCAAGGCTATGGTTGCCAAGCTCACTGAGCTGGGAGCCACCAACGCCCTGATCGTTGCCGACAGTGTGGAACAGAACGTCTATCTGTCTGCCCGTAACATCCCCCACGTAGACGTGCGTGATGTTGAAGGCGTCGATCCGGTAAGCCTGGTTGCTCACGACAAAGTGATCATGACTGTTGACGCGGTCAAGAAGTTCGAGGAGATGCTGGGATGAATCAGGAACGACTGCTGAAAGTCCTCATTGGTCCCCACGTATCCGAGAAGTCTTCGAACGTGGCTGAGGCAAACAACCAGTGTGTGTTCAAGATTGCTGTGGACGCAACCAAGCTGGAAGTAAAAAAGGCTGTCGAGCAACTGTTCGAAGTCCAGGTTAAGGCAGTAAACACTGTTAACGTGAAGGGCAAGACCAAGCGCACTATGCGCGGTATGGGCAAGCGTAGCGACTGGAAAAAGGCCTACGTAACCCTGGAAGCTGGTCAGGAAATTGACTTCGCGGACGCTGAATAAGGAGACAGACAATGGCTGTTGTTAAGTGTAAACCCACTTCTCCGGGGCGCCGTTTTGTAGTCAAGGTCGTTAATCCTGACCTGCACAAAGGCAAGCCCCATGCTCCCCTTCTGGAAAAGAAGAGCAAGAGTGGTGGTCGTAACAATGCTGGCCGTATCACTACCCGTCACGTGGGCGGTGGTCACAAGCAGCATTACCGTATCGTTGACTTCCGTCGCAACAAGGATGGTATTCCGGCTATCGTTGAGCGTCTGGAATACGATCCTAACCGTACTGCGCACATCGCCCTGCTGAAATACATGGATGGTGAGCGTCGTTACATTATCGCACCCAAGGGTGTGAAGGCGGGTGACGAGCTGAACTCTGGTGCACACGCACCGATCAAGCCCGGTAACACTCTGCCCCTGCGCAACATTCCCCAGGGTTCCGTTATCCACTGTGTGGAACTGAAGCCTGGCAAGGGTGCGCAGATGATTCGTTCCGCTGGTACATCTGCCCAGCTGGTTGCCCGTGAAGGTGCCTATGTCACCCTGCGTCTTCGCTCTGGCGAAATGCGCAAGGTTCTGGCTGACTGCCGCGCGACTCTGGGTGAAGTGTCCAACGGTGAGCACGGCCTGCGCTCTCTGGGTAAGGCTGGTGCTAAACGCTGGCGCGGTGTTCGTCCTACCGTTCGCGGTGTTGCCATGAACCCGGTAGATCACCCGCACGGTGGTGGTGAGGGCCGGACTTCCGGTGGTCGTCATCCTGTTACTCCGTGGGGCGTTCCCACGAAGGGCAAGAAGACTCGCTCCAACAAGCGCACTGATAAGTTCATTGTCCGTCGCCGCACCAAGTAAGTTTGAGAGGATAACACTGTGCCACGTTCACTTAAGAAAGGTCCGTTTATCGACCTGCACCTGTTGAAGAAGGTGGAGGACGCGGTAGGGGCTGGTAACAAGCGCCCGATCAAAACCTGGTCTCGCCGTTCCATGATCATTCCGCAGATGGTTGGTCTGACCATCGCGGTTCACAACGGTCGTCAGCACGTGCCCGTATTCGTCTCCGAAGAGATGGTTGGCCACAAGCTGGGGGAATTTGCAGCCACCCGCACCTACCGCGGCCACGCTGCAGATAAGAAGGCCAAGAAGCGTTAAGGGGTATAAGAGATGAAAGAAGTAGCTGCTACACATAATGGCGCTCGCATTTCTGCCCAGAAGGCTCGCTTGGTTGTCGACCTGATTCGCGGAAAGAATGTTGCAGAAGCTCTGGACACTCTGACTTTCAGCACCAAAAAGGCTGCTGTTCTGGTCAAGAAGGTTCTTGAGTCTGCTGTAGCTAATGCTGAGCACAACGAAGGTATGGATATTGATGAGCTGAAGGTGTCTTCTGTTTTCGTAAACGAAGGTATGACACTGAAACGCATCAAGCCTCGTGCCAAAGGCCGTGCTGATCGCATCCTGAAGCGGTCTTGCCACATCACCGTTAAGGTTGCAGAGGTTTAAGGAGCGATCAGATGGGTCAAAAAGTACATCCTACAGGTATACGCCTGGGCATCGTTAAAGACCACACTTCCGTATGGTATGCAGAAGGTGCCGCATACGCTGACAAACTGAATGCAGATCTGAAGGTTCGTTCTTACCTTGAGAACAAGCTGAAGAATGCTTCCGTCAGCCGTATTGATATTCAGCGTCCCGCTCAAAGCGCTCGCGTAACCATTCACACTGCCCGTCCCGGCATCGTAATTGGTAAAAAAGGCGAAGACGTTGAGAAGCTGCGTCAGGAGCTGAACAAGATGATGGGCGTGCCTGTTCACGTCAACATCGAAGAAGTGCGCAAGCCTGAAACCGACGCCAAACTGGTTGCCCAGAGCATTGCTGGTCAGCTGGAGCGTCGTGTAATGTTCCGTCGCGCCATGAAGCGTTCCGTACAGAACGCCATGCGTCTCGGCGCCAAAGGTATCAAGATTCAGCTGTCCGGCCGTCTGGGTGGCGCTGAAATCGCACGTACCGAATGGTACCGCGAAGGTCGTGTGCCTCTGCACACCCTGCGTGCGGACATTGATTACGCCACTTACGAAGCGCATACCACCTACGGTGTTATTGGCGTGAAGGTGTGGATCTTCAAGGGCGAAGTTATCGGCGGTGTTCGTGAGGAAGAGAAGGAGCAGAAGAAACCTGCTCGTCGTCCTCGCAAGAAGCCAGCCGCTAAGAAGTAAGGAGTTATAACGATGCTCCAACCCAAGCGTACTAAATTCCGCAAGCAGATGAAGGGCCGTAACCGCGGCCTGGCTCAGCGCGGTTCCAAGGTCAGCTTCGGCGAATACGCCTTGAAAGCTGTTGGTCGCGGCCGTATAACAGCCCGCCAGATTGAAGCTGCCCGTCGTGCGATGACTCGTCACGTAAAGCGTGGTGGTAAGATCTGGATCCGCATCTTCCCCGACAAGCCTATTACCAAGAAGCCTCTCGAGGTTCGTCAGGGTAAAGGTAAGGGTAGCGTTGAGTACTGGGTAGCACAGATCCAGCCGGGTCGTGTCCTGTACGAAATGGAAGGCGTTTCTGAAGAGCTGGCTCGTGAAGCCTTTGCTCTGGCCGCCGCCAAGCTGCCCCTGAAGACAGTATTTGTTAAGCGGGGTGTGATGTGATGAATGCGGCTGAGCTGCGTGAAAAGTCTGTTGAGGAGCTGAACGCTCAGCTGCTCGATCTGCTGCGGGAACAGTTTAACTTTCGCATGCAAATGACTACCGGACAGCTGAAGCAGACTCATCTGCTGAAGCAGACCCGGCGGGATGTTGCCCGTGTGAAGTCGGTGCTGACTGAGAAGGCAGGTAAATAAAGATGGCTGAGACCAAAAAAGTCCGTACACTGACCGGTAAGGTCGTGAGCGACAAGATGGACAAAACCATCACTGTCCTCGTTGAGCGCCGTGTAACGCATCCGATTTACGGTAAAATCGTAAAGCGGTCAACAAAGCTGCACGCTCATGACGAAAAGAATGAGTGCCGGATGGGCGATACTGTCGTAATCCGTGAGACTCGTCCTCTGTCCAAGAGCAAGTCTTTCGAGCTTGTTTCTATTGAAGAGCGTGCGACTCAAATATAAGGCTATCAACCGACCGCAAGGTCGGCTTGAGTCTGCAGTTTGAGGAGAACTGGAATGATTCAAACCGAGACACAACTCGAAGTAGCAGATAACAGCGGTGCCCGCCGCGTTCAGTGCATCAAAGTACTGGGCGGCTCTCACCGTCGTTATGCTGGTATCGGTGACATCATCAAGGTCACCGTAAAGGAAGCGATTCCTCGCGGTAAAGTGAAGAAGGGCCAGGTTATGAATGCCGTGGTCGTTCGCACTCGTAAGGGTGTTCGTCGCCAGGATGGATCTCTGATCCGTTTCGACGGCAACGCAGCTGTTCTGCTGAACGCGCAGAACCAGCCCATCGGCACCCGTATCTTTGGCCCGGTGACTCGTGAGCTGCGCGGAGAGCAGTTTATGAAGATCATCTCTTTAGCACCTGAAGTGCTGTAAGGAGTTACCGTGAAAAAGATTCGTCGTGACGATGAAATCGTAGTCATTGCTGGCCGTGATAAAGGCAAGCGCGGAAAGGTTCTGTCTGTTAATTCCGATGGTCGCATCCTGGTTCAGGGCGTGAACATGGTGAAGAAACACCAGAAGCCTAACCCGATGCTGGGTCAGCCTGGCGGTATCGTTGAAAAAGAAGCCCCCATTCAGGCTTCCAACGTTGCCATCTGGAACTCGGAAGCTGGTAAGGCTGACCGTGTTGGTTTTTCCTTCACTGAAGAAGGTAAAAAGCAGCGCGTGTTCAAGTCCTCCGGCAACCCTGTTGATGCGTAAGGGGCTGGCAAATGGCTGAACTGAAGAAAAAGTTTCGTGAAGAACTTGTACCTGCTCTGCAAAAAGAGCTGGGCCTCAAGAACGTTAACGAAGTACCGCGCATCACCAAAATCACCCTGAATATGGGTGTTGGTGAAGCGATCGGCGACAAGAAGGTTATCGAACACGCTCTGGGCGACATGCAGAAAATTGCTGGCCAGAAGCCTGTGGTAACCCACGCTCGCAAATCCGTTGCCGGCTTTAAAGTCCGTGAAGGATGGCCGATCGGCGTTAAGGTGACTCTGCGTGATGAACGCATGTACGAGTTCCTGCAGCGTCTGGTTGACATAGCTCTGCCCCGTGTGCGTGACTTCCGCGGTGTGAGCGCCAAGTCCTTTGACGGTCGTGGCAACTACAGCATGGGTGTGAAAGAACAGATTATGTTCCCCGAGATCGATTACGACAAGATTGATACTCTGCGCGGTCTGGACATCACCTTTACTACGACCGCCAAGTCTGATGACGAAGGTCGTGCGCTTCTGAAAGCGTTTAACTTCCCTTTCCGTAACTGAGGTAACGAGGTATATGGCTAAGGAATCCATGAAGCAGCGCGAACTGAAGCGACAGAAGACTGTTGCAAAGTTTTCTCAGAAGCGCGCTGAACTGAAAGCTATTATCAACAACCCCGCCAGCTCTGACGAAGAGCGTTGGGACGCACAGGTTGCTCTTCAGAAGCAGCCCCGTGACGCCTCCAAAGCCCGTCTGCGCAACCGCTGCCGCATCACTGGCCGTCCTCATGCATACCTGCGTAAGTTCGGTCTGAGCCGCATCAAGCTGCGTGAAGCCGCCATGCGTGGTGATGTTCCCGGCCTGACTAAGGCCAGCTGGTAGGTCGTTGACTAGGAGAGTGCAACTATGAGTATGCAGGACCCGTTAGCAGATATGCTAACTCGCATCCGTAATGCCCAGATGGCAGAACACGCTTCTGTCGTTATGCCTGCTTCAAAAATTAAGGCTTCTGTTGCCGAAGTTCTGAAGAATGAAGGCTACATCACCAGCTACAAGGTAGACGGTGAAGTGAAGGCTCAATTGACTGTTGAGCTGAAGTACTACGAAGGTAAGCCCGTTATTGAAGAGATCAAGCGCGTAAGTCGTCCTGGTCTGCGTAACTACGCAGCTTCCGCTGACCTGCCCAAGGTTAACGGTGGTCTGGGTATCGCCATTGTTTCCACCAGTAAGGGCGTGATGACTGATCGCGCCGCCCGTGCCCAGGGTGTTGGTGGTGAAGTTATCTGCACCGTATTTTAAGGGAGGATCGGAATGTCTCGTGTCGCGAAGACCCCGGTTGAACTACCTTCCGGTGTAGAAGTAAAACTGTCTGTCGGCCACATTGCTATCAAAGGTAGTAAAGGCCAGCTGCAGATGAATGTTCATCAGGCTGTAGAAATCAAGCAGGACGACAAAATCCTGACTTTTGAAGCCCGTGATGGCAGCAAACAGTCCCGTGCCATGTCCGGCACCATCCGCGCGCTGGTCAGCAACATGGTTACCGGCGTACACGCTGGCTTCGAAAAGAAGCTGCAGCTGGTAGGTGTTGGTTATCGTGCTCAGGTTAAGGGCAAGACCCTGAACCTGTCCCTGGGTTTCTCTCATCCGGTAGAGTACGCTCTGCCTGAGGGTGTGACTGCTGAAACTCCGAGTCAGACTGAAGTTCTGATCAAGGGTATCGACAAGCAGCTCGTTGGCCAGGTTGCCGCTGAAATCCGTGACTTCCGTCGTCCGGAGCCTTACAAAGGTAAGGGTGTCCGTTACGCCGATGAAATGGTTCGCCGCAAGGAAGCCAAGAAGAAGTAACGGTTAGGTAAATAAGGGTAAGATTATGAGCGAAAAGAAAGTAGCCCGTTTGCGCCGTGCCAAGCGCTCTCGGATGAAAATGCGTGAACTTCGCGTTGCCCGCCTGACCGTGCACCGCACTCCCCGTCACATCTACGCACAGGTGATCGACGCGGAAGGCGGCAAGGTTCTGGCAGCGGCTTCTACTGTTGAAAAAGATCTGCGTGGCGATGCCACCGGTAATGTGGATGCGGCCAAGAAGGTTGGTACTCTGGTTGCAGAGCGCGCCAAGGCAGCTGGTATTGCCAAGGTGGCCTTTGACCGCTCCGGATTCAAGTATCACGGTCGTGTAAAGGCTCTCGCCGACGCAGCCCGTGAAAACGGACTGGAATTCTAAGGGGTGGGAGCTATGGCGAAAGAAGATCGCAAAGATAAGGCTAACGACGAAGGTCTGATCGAAAAACTGGTTCAGGTGAATCGTGTAGCCAAAGTAGTTAAGGGTGGCCGTATCTTCGGTTTCACAGCCCTGACTGTTGTTGGAGATGGCAAGGGTAAGGTTGGCTTCGGTCGTGGCAAGGCGCGTGAAGTGCCTGTTGCTATCCAGAAGGCTATGGAAGCTGCCCGTCGCAACATGATCCAGGTAGACCTGAATGGCACCACTATTCAGTACCCGGTGAAGGCAGCCCACGGCGCGTCCAAGATTTACATGCAGCCTGCTTCCGAAGGTACTGGTGTCATCGCCGGTGGCGCAATGCGTGCCGTCCTGGAAGTTGCTGGTGTTCAGAACGTACTGGCCAAGTGCTACGGTTCTACCAACCCGGTAAACGTTGTTCGTGCTACCTTCAACGGACTGAAGGGCGTTCGCGCTCCTGAAGACGTTGCAGCCAAGCGCGGCAAGACTGTCGAAGAGATCCTGTGAGGTTCACATGGCAGATAAGAAGATCAAAGTAACACTCGTTAAGAGTGCTAACGGTCGACTGAAAAGCCACAAGGCCTGCGTTCAGGGTCTCGGCCTGCGTCGAATCGGTCACACCGTAGAAGTGGAAGATACTCCTTCCATTCGCGGTATGGTGAACAAGGTTAACTACCTCGTTCGCGTCGAAGGAGAGTAATATGAAACTCAATACTCTGTCTCCGGCCGAAGGTAGCCACAAAAGTGGTAAGCGTGTCGGTCGTGGTATCGGTAGCGGTATCGGTAAGACCGGTGGTCGCGGCCACAAAGGTCAGAAATCCCGTTCTGGCGGTAGTGTAAAGCCGGGTTTTGAAGGCGGGCAGCAGCCTCTGCAGCGTCGTCTTCCCAAATACGGCTTTACTTCCCGTCTGGCTCGTATAACTGCAGAAATCCGTCTGGCTGAACTGGCTAAGGTGGAAGCTGACGTTATCGATCTGGAAGCCCTGCGTGCCGCAGACCTGATCAACAACAGCATCAAGCGTGCGAAGGTTGTTCTGTCTGGCGAGCTGAGCAAGGCAGTCACCATCAAGGGACTGGCGGTCACGAAAGGTGCCCGTGCCGCTATTGAAGCAGCTGGTGGTAAAATCGAGGACTAAATGGCTAAGACATTACCTGTAGGAAATCAGAACGGCCTGAGCGAGCTCTGGTCTCGTGTACGGTTTGTCTTCCTTGCCATCCTGGTATACCGGGTCGGGGCACATATTCCCGTTCCCGGTATCAACCCGGATCGACTGGCACAGTTGTTCAGTCAGAACGAAGGGACCATCTTAGGTCTCTTCAATATGTTCTCCGGCGGCGCGCTGGAGCGTATGTCTGTACTGGCTCTGGGTATCATGCCGTACATCTCTGCATCTATTATCATGCAGCTGATGACGGTGGTGAGTCCTCAGCTTGAACAGCTGAAAAAGGAAGGAGAGAGCGGACGGCGCAAGATCAGCCAATACACCCGCTACGGCACAGTGATCCTGGCCCTGATTCAGGGTACCGGTATGACTGTAGGCCTGGCGAACCAGGGTGTGGCGTTCAGCGCTGATCTCAGCTTTTACTTCGTGGCCATCGCAACATTTGTGACAGGTGCCGTGTTCATGATGTGGCTCGGCGAACAGGTCACGGAGAGAGGTATTGGTAATGGTATCTCGATTCTGATTTTCGCAGGTATTGTCGCAGGATTGCCCGGTGCTATCGTGCAGTCCTTCGAGTCGGCCCGTCAGGGGGACGTGAATATCCTGGCACTGTTGGTGGTAGCCGTACTCGCGGTTGCCGTTATCGCTGGTGTAGTATTTGTGGAGCGCGGACAACGGCGCATTACAGTGAATTACGCCAAGCGTCAGCAGGGTCGAAAAGTATTTGCGGCCCAGAGCAGTCATCTACCACTGAAGGTGAATATGGCAGGGGTTATCCCGGCGATTTTCGCTTCCAGTATTCTGCTGTTTCCTGCTTCCATCGCTCAATGGTTTGGGCAGGGTGAAGGCTGGGACTGGCTGCAGGATGTTGCTTTGGCCCTTGGTCCCGGCCAACCGCTGAATATAGTACTATTCACGTTTGGTATTATATTTTTCTGCTTCTTCTACACTGCACTGGTCTTCAATCCGAAGGACGTTGCAGATAATCTGAAGAAGTCGGGAGCCTTTATTCCCGGTATTCGCCCGGGTGAGCACACAGCCCGCTACATTGATAGCGTACTGACCAAGCTTACTCTGGTTGGTGCCGTCTACATGACAGCAGTCTGCCTCCTGCCCCAGTTCCTGGTGGTATGGGCAAACGTGCCCTTCTATCTGGGGGGTACGTCCCTGCTGATCGTTGTGGTGGTTGTCATGGATACCATGGCTCAGATTCAGTCTCATCTGATGTCTAATCAGTATGAGTCTCTGATGAAGAAAGCTAATCTTAAGGGTTACGGTTCTAACGGCCTGGTTCGTTGAACAGGCACTGTAACCGTAACTCTGCCGATAGTGGAGAGAACAATGAAAGTTCGTGCCTCTGTAAAGAAGATCTGCCGCGATTGCAAGATCATCAAACGTAAGGGTGCTGTTCGCGTAATTTGCAGCAAAGAGCCCCGTCATAAGCAGCGTCAGGGCTAATCGCTCGGGTTTTACCCTTGTTGTCGGCTGACCGCTTGGCAGGCTTGTGATAATAACAGGTAAGCCGGGCGGTTGATTTGTGGGAGGTAAGCATATATTATGCAGCCCCTTTTCGACTTGGGTTTAACCTTCGCGTTGCAATTAGGCGAAACTCACGGAGACGATTGAATGGCCCGTATTGCTGGCGTCAATATCCCGGATAACAAACATACTGTTATCTCCCTGACCTACATCTATGGTGTTGGTCAGCACACTGCTCAGAGAATCTGTGCAAGCACCGGCGTAAGCCCTGCTGCCAAGATTTCTGATCTGAGCGATGATGAGATCGAGAAGCTGCGTACTGCGGTTGGTGAATTCACCACCGAAGGTGACCTGCGTCGCGAGCTCAGCATGAATATCAAGCGTCTGATGGATCTGGGCTGCTATCGCGGTCTGCGTCATCGTCGCAATCTACCGGTTCGTGGCCAGCGCACTAAGACTAATGCGCGTACCCGCAAGGGTCCACGTAAACCGATTCGTAAGTAACAACTGGTTCTTCCAGTCGTCTTGATACAGGAACAATTCTGATATGGCAAAGCCAGGTATTCGTTCACGTAAAAAGGTGAAGAAGACAGTTGTGGACGGTGTTGCACACATCCACGCTTCCTTCAATAACACCATCGTGACTATTACCGACCGCCAGGGCAACACGCTTTCCTGGGCCACCGCTGGTGGTTCCGGTTTTCGTGGCTCTCGCAAATCCACTCCGTTCGCTGCACAGGTAGCTGCGGAGCGTGCGGGAAATGCAGCCGCTGAGTACGGTCTGAAGAATCTTGACGTTTGTGTAAAAGGCCCCGGCCCCGGCCGTGAGTCTGCTGTTCGCGCACTGAACGCCTGCGGATACAAGATCACTAACATCACTGATGTTACCCCGATCCCGCATAACGGCTGTCGTCCGCCTAAAAAGCGTCGCGTGTAATAGGAGATAGGGTCAAATGGCAAGATATATCGGTCCCAAGTGCAAACTGTCTCGTCGTGAAGGCACCGACCTCTTTCTGAAGAGCGGTGTTCGTCCCCACGAGTCAAAGTGTCGCGCTGAGGTAATTCCCGGCCAGCACGGCCAGCGTCGTGGTCGTCTTTCCGACTACGGTGTCCAGCTGCGTGAAAAGCAAAAAGTTCGTCGTCTTTACGGCATACTGGAAAAGCAATTCCGCAGCTATTACAAAGAAGCTGATCGTCTGAAGGGCGCAACCGGCGTAAACCTGTTGCAACTTCTGGAAGGTCGCCTTGATAATGTAGTTTATCGTATGGGTTTTGGCTCCACTCGTGCAGAAGCACGTCAGCTGGTTAGCCACAAAGCCATTCTGATAAACGGAAAGAGTGTCAACATTCCGTCCTACCAGGTCAAGCCTGGTGATGTTGTCGCGGTCCGTGAAAAGGCTCAGAAACAGTTGCGCATTGGCGCAGCACTGGAACTGGCCGCCCAGCGTGGTTTTTCCATCTGGGTTGAAGTTGATGCCAAAAAGAAAGAAGGTACTTTCAAGGCACAACCGGAGCGGAGTGATCTGTCAGCCGACATCAATGAGAATCTGATTGTCGAGCTGTACTCCAAGTAAGGGATAGATAACTAGGTGGGGTGTTCATCCATGCAGAACTCGGCTACTGAATTTTTGACTCCTCGTCACATCGACGTTGAGGAACACAGCCCGACGCGTGCCAAAATCACGCTAGAACCGCTCGAGCGCGGTTTCGGCCATACGCTGGGAAATGCGCTACGTCGTATTTTGCTGTCCTCAATGCCTGGATGTGCCGTTGTCGAGGCCGAGATCGACGGCGTGCAGCATGAGTACAGCACAGTGGAAGGAGTTCAGGAAGATGTCATTGACATCCTGCTGAACCTCAAAGGTCTCGCGATCCGTATGACCGGACGTGACGAAGCAACTCTGACTCTGTCCCATAAAGGGGCGGGTGTCGTGACTGCTGGTGACATCCAGCTGGATCACGATGTTGAGATCCTTAACTCCGACCACGTGATTGCTCACGTGAGCGAAAAGGGCGATCTGAACATGAAACTGCTGGTTCGTCGTGGTCGTGGTTATGAGACTGCTGATCAGCGTCGCTCCGATGAAGACGAAAGTCGTTCCATCGGTCGCCTGCAGCTGGATTCCACCTATAGCCCGGTGCACAGGGTTTCCTATGTTGTAGAACGTGCGCGTGTAGAACAGCGTACCGACCTCGACAAACTGGTTCTGGATCTTGAGACCAATGGTACTCTGGATCCTGATGAAGCCATCCGTCGCGCTGCTACTATTCTGCAGCAGCAACTGGCTGTATTCGTAGACCTGGAAGGTGATGCAGAGCCCGAACCGGAGCAGAAGGAAGATGAAGTTGATCCTATTCTGCTGCGTCCTGTAGATGATCTGGAGCTGACTGTACGTAGCGCCAACTGTCTGAAGGCAGAGAACATCTACTACATCGGTGATCTGATTCAGCGTACTGAAGTTGAGTTGCTGAAGACCCCGAACCTGGGCAAAAAGTCCCTTACCGAGATCAAAGATGTTCTCGCTTCCCGTGGTCTGAGTCTGGGCATGCGCCTCGACAACTGGCCGCCGGCTAGCCTGAAGTCCGACGACAAGGTTTCAGCTTAAACCACCAGGTTACTGGTAAGGATCAAGAATCATGCGTCATCGTAAGAGTGGACGTAAACTCAACAGGAACAGTTCTCATCGCCAGGCGATGTTCAAGAACATGACTGCTTCCCTGGTTGAGCACGAAGTGATCAAGACTACTCTGCCCAAGGCCAAAGAACTGCGCCGCGTAGCAGAACCTCTGATCACTTTGGCTAAGGAAGATTCCGTAGCCAACCGCCGTCTGGCATTTGACCGTCTGCGTAACAAAACTACCGTTGGTAAGCTGTTCACAGATTTGGGCCCTCGCTATAAAGAGCGCCCTGGCGGTTACATCCGTATCTTGAAGTGTGGCTATCGTCAAGGCGATGCTGCACCTATGGCATACGTAGAGCTGGTTGATCGTCCCGTTGCAGTGGAAGCTGCTGACGAGGAATAAGATCTTCAGAGCATAAAAAAGCCGGGCCTCAGCCCGGTTTTTTTATGCTTCTTACTCTATCAAGGTGCGCAAGCTGTCTCGCCAGATCTTGAGTGACCGGTCAATACAAGATCAGGGTATTCTGCAGACAGTTGCTTCCATAGTTCATCGTTCTCCTTTAACTCTTGATCTGCACTTCTTCCTGATATGACATTCTTTTATCAATAATGATGTTAAGGTCGCTATCTACAGCAACCTTAAAATTAGCTGCTAATGCGCCGCGTGCAGTTTCCAATACACAATTACCATCAAAACATCCACTGATAACAACATCATCAATAATGCCTGTGGATCTTAAATGTGACGATAAAAACCCGGTAATTTGATGCTCGGTGGGCCAAAGTTATCTGCAAAGATAGACGAAAAATAAAAGTAGCTACATCACTATAAACATCTGAAAGTGAGGGTCAGAGGGACAACCACACTATTGAATGGCAAGAAGTGTGTAATTTGCTAATACTTCTTCTGCCGCAGATGCCTTGCTGCATCACATCACTTATTTCAAATAAAAAGGGCAGAAACCATACTGATGATTTTGCCCTTTACTTTCAATACAGAGCCCAAAGACAGGGTGTGATCAAAGAACAGGTCGGCTCATCATTGTTATCAGTCGGTGATTAACAGAATGGTTAGGTTATTTGTGCAATTACTTTCGCCCAATTCCATCTATAGTTCTGAGACCTTATAAAAAGGAGGGGCCGGTTTGGAAGAAGAGACGACTCTGAAACAGACAGGCAGCAAACGTAGAGTCAGCACGTTTTCCCGATACGAAATGGCCTGGGTTATGACGCTCACCGGAACCGGGCTGGGGGCGGGAGTATTGTTTCTTCCCTTCGCTATAGGCACGGCGGGGATTCTGCCGGTGATATGTCTTACGGTTTTCTCTGTTCCCCTTGTTGTTTACAGTCACAGGAACCTGTCCAGAATCTGTTTGAACCCGGAGCTGCCAACAGCGGATATTAACGGTGTAATCAAGCATGCCTTCCCTGGGCGAGCGTCCACTTTCCTACTTTGGGTCACGTTGCTTGCGGTTTTGCCGACGCTTCTGGTCTATTCCATTGGTATAACAAACATCACTTCAAGTTTTATTGAAAACCAGTTAAATGGGCCTGTACCTCCAATGTGGCTGGTATCCGGAGTGTTGATTGCTGCCATGGTGATGGTTCTTACAGGTGGAGAGAAATGGCTGCTACGGGTATCAAGCAGTATGGTGACACCCCTGGCGTTTATTATGCTGTGCTTTGCGGCTTATCTTATCCCCTATTGGGAAATGGACTTTCTCCTTTATCAGCCAACAGCCAGGGAATTCTGGAAAGTGTTCCTGCTTGGCATTCCGATAATGGCTTTCTCTTTTTATCATGCGCCTATGTGTTCTGTGATGGCACAAGCGTACAGAGAGAGGATGCATGATTCGGATGCCCAGAGACGAACTGTAGATAATATTCATCTCGCCAGCACACTGCTGCTTTTTGTAGTGATGCTGTTCTTTGTTATCTCTTGTCTACTGAGTCTGCCAAGGGAAGAACTCCTTGCGGCCAGCCATGCCAATCTTCCGATTTTATCGTTACTGGCGAACAGGTCGGGTAATCCGTGGTTTTATTTTATAGCCCCGGCTATTGCCTTCTTATCCATTTCAACTTCGTTCTTTGGTTTCTTTCTGGGGGCCGTAGAATTAAGCAATGGCATGTTGAGAAGCGCTATACAGTCATTAACAAAAAGAACTGTTACACCTTCTTCGATAAAGAGAATAAGTCTTTTAGGGGTTTCAATTGTTTGCTGGATCGCGGCAGTTAATAACTGGGATATATTAAGTGTTATTGCCGGGCTGGTAGCCCCTATGATGGCGATTGTCGTTTTCTTTATGCCGGTAGTTATTATCAGAAAACTGCCCTCACTTTCCTTTCTAAGGAGCAGTTTTCACGATCTTTATGTTTTGATTGGTGGTGTGCTTGTTATTACCGGGTTCTTTGTGTCTCTCATTTGAATATCAAGAGCACCTGAACAGAGCAGACAAGGAACTGGAATGAGAGTCATTGGCCCAATGGCTGTGGTACTATTCCACCGCCAAAAAACAGAATTAAAGCAGGGCTGCCATGAGTATTCAATCTTTTCATCCTCCCCGCCGTACCCTGATGGGTCCCGGACCTTCTGACGTTTATCCCCGGGTGACAGAAGCTCTCTCCCGTCCGACCATTGGTCACCTTGACCCTGAGTTTGTCCGCATGATGGATGAAGTAAAAGAGCTTCTCCAGTATGCCTTCCGTACCAAGAACGCCCTGACGTTACCCGTGTCTGCCCCGGGCTCTGCGGGCATGGAAACCTGTTTCGCCAACCTGGTTGAGCCGGGGGACAAGGTTGTTGTCTGCATTAACGGTGTGTTCGGTATGCGGATGAAAGAGAATATTGAACGCTGTGGCGGCGAAGCTGTTGTTGTTCAGGGTGAGTGGGGCCGCGGGGTTGATCCTGCCGCTGTTGAAGAAACCCTGAAGGCAAACCCTGATACTGCGATTCTGGCCTTTGTTCACGCGGAAACCTCTACCGGCGCCCGCAGTGATGCCAAAACGCTATGCGAGCTGGCCCGCAAGTATGACAGCCTGACAATCGTTGATTCTGTAACCTCTCTGGGTGGCAGTGAGCTGGAAGTGGATGCCTGGGGCATTGATGCGATTTACTCCGGTACCCAGAAGTGTCTCTCCTGTGTGCCCGGACTGTCTCCCGTCAGCTTTAACCAGAAGGCTGTGGAGAAAATTCAGAATCGCAAGACCAAGGTACAGAGCTGGTTCCTCGATCTGAATCTGGTAATGGGATACTGGGGCAAGGGTAGCAAGCGTGCTTATCACCACACCGCTCCGGTAAATGCTCTCTATGCTCTCCACGAATCCCTGGTGATTCTGAAGGAAGAAGGTATTGAGAATTCCTGGGTTCGCCACAAGCTGCACCACGATGCGTTGGTGGCCGGTCTGGAAGCTATGGGCATGAGTATGGTTGTTCCCGCTGATGAGCGCCTGTCCCAGCTGAACTTGGTCACCGTACCGGAAGGTGTTGATGAAGCCGCTATACGTGCTCAGCTTCTGTCTGACTACAACCTGGAAATTGGAGCCGGCCTTGGTGACTTCGCCGGTAAGGTATGGCGTATCGGCCTGATGGGCTGCTCTGCCACCAAGACCAATGTGCTGTTCTGCCTGGGAGCATTGGAAACTGTACTGGGCAAAACCGGTGCGACTGAAGCTGCCATGGGTGTATATAACGCCTAAAGTGAGTGCACGCTCAAGTAAGCGACGGCTGTGTACACAGCCGCCGTTTTTTGTTTAAAATCCTCGCCCTGAAAAATAATAGAAATCACCCATTCGCTCTCAAAGGTTCCAGTTACAGGTATGTAATGGAGCCATACCCTGAAGGTATAGTCTGTGCCTGTAAATGCTTTGGACTATACAAATATGTTCGGACTTTATGGCCGCCTGATTATAAAAATGCAGGTGAGAAGGGTCGCCCTGTTACAAAATCAATTGAACAGGTGAGATTTTTATATCCGCAAAGATTCTGCACGCGTTTTGGATTTATTTGTAGTAAGAGACAGATGTTTAAAAAGTATGTTTTTTTGATGGCCATTGGTTTGATCTGGGGCTCGCAGTTCCTGTTCCAGCAGAAGGCTGTTGCTGATCTTCCGGCTGTCTGGGTGGGAGCTGGCCGGGCTACTGTTGGAGCATTGACGCTGCTCTTTCTGGCCAGGGCTTTTGGTATTAAAGGCTCTTTCCGCCGTTTTGGTACTTACAGTTTTATTGGGTTTCTGGAAGCGACCATTCCTTTTGTCTGTGTAGCCTGGGGCCAGCAATATCTGGATACTGCGGTTGTTGCGATTCTGATGGGTACCATTCCTTTCTTCACTATCATGCTCTCTCCGCTGATTATGAAAGAAAGTCGGATCAGTATGGCAGGTGTATTAAGTGTGTTGACCGGTTTTGCGGGACTGCTGGTGTTGTTTTATCCCCAGCTCAGCACCAGTGAGATGAGTAATGGGCTTATGGGGGCGCTGGCTATTATCTTTGCGTCTGCCTGTTTTGGTGTGGCTCTGCTGCTGTTGAAGAAGGTTGATGATGAGCATCCGATCCTGGTTGCCCGTAATGTTCTGGGGGCTGCTTCGTTACAGCTTCTGGTGATAGCAAGCATTTACCATGCTCCGACAACCCTGGATATTTCCATGGGTGGTGCTGTTTCTATTCTCTACCTGGGCGTAATGTGCGCAGGTGTCGTGTACTTCCTGTATATGGCGCTGATTGCCATGGCTGGGCCGGTATTTACCTCTCTGACCAATTATCTGGTTCCGTTAATTGGTGTGTTCCTTGGGGCGACGGTCAACAGTGAAACACTGCCGACTACAACCTGGACGGCGCTGGTAGTTATTGTGGTGGCTTTGGTTATTAACCAGTTGTTTGATAAAAAGTCTGATGGTGTGTCTGGTGCTACTGTATAAAGACGAATAACTCAGGAACTAAATGTATGGTCCGCCCAGGGGCTGTTCTGCGTTAATGTATGTGGGCCTTCTTTGGAAGGCGCCACATATCCTGTTTCCCTGAACTGGGCCGCATGTTTAATTCAGAGTTCTGTCAAGGGTTCCTCCCGTTATGTCAAAAATTACTTACACTCACGCGCATATTGCTTATGGAAGAATAATAATCACCACCTACGCTTAAGATGCGGACTTTTCAGGTAAGTCTGTGGTTCCTTAAGCTGTTATTGGGGAGTAAACATGGTTAAACGCAAAAACAGGAAAATAACTGTTGTCAGCTATTATCAGGGCTTTCCGTAGCATGAATATCCGGGCTAGGGAATGTTAATGAAGGAGTATGAGCATGAAACGGTTTGATCAGAATAAGCAGAGGAAAGAATTCCTTCTGTCTGCAATTGCTAAGGCTTCAGAGAAAGAGATTGTGGTGGATTATGCTGGTAAGGCTCACCATAGTATCAATACTCGGGAGCAGGCACGCCTAACTCTGTAACGTAATGTTGAACAAGAGGTATGGCCAGAAAATCACATATCACATGTAGCGGGTATAAACCGCTTTCCACAAGTGGCTTTTGAAAGGCCTGTAAGTCAGCGCTTCTCCTGAGTGGTTTTGATGTAATAATTTGGGGGTGTTGGCTTTGTAGTGTTAGGCCGCATTATCCTGAATAGAGAATATCTGTATAGCCCCTGACATGGGGGTGAGGGTCGTGTTGAGACTCGTTAAACCAGTGCTCTTTCATGTCAGGATGGTGGCGGAACAGTGTATGCCAGGCGGCAGCTCGTACCCGCATAAATGGGTGGGTGCGGGCAATACTCTCGATCACCTCAAGGCTGTTTTCTCCCCCCAGAAGGCAGCCGATTTGCAGGCTGGCATCATCCTGATGCACAGGAATGGAATGGCCTGAGATTACGTGCCGATCCATATCAAAGGAACATTCAACCAGCTCTTTTTGATTACGACGGCGGATCAGGTTAAGGGATACGGAAAGGGACGTAGGTGAATACTGTATGTGCATATCCCGACCCGCGATATAACGCATAACCTTACCGGGGAAAAGTTGGCTTTTTTCCAGATGAGTCAGCTCCACCTCCTCGCCTATCAGACCACGATAATTTTGGTAGGCATAGTCATAGATATCCGTAGAATAACCTCCTCCGGAGTAGCCACAGGTTATAAAACCGACGTCGTGGTTATGGGCGTAGTTGTAGAGCAGCTGGTTCTGGCCTTCTGTGTGAGTTTTCTGTACCGGCCAGATAACAAAACGGAAAATATATTTGTCTGCAATGCGAGGCATAAAAACCGGTGGCAGGAAACTGTGGGCCGGCTCTGAAAGAGTTTTTTTCAGGAATGAACAGATATAACCGGAAACGAGGGTCTGGTTATTGGACAGTTGCTGCAGGAATGGAACTATTTCTTCCAGCTCGTCATCATCGGCCAGAGAGGCGTTGTTACAGAGGGTGAAAAACTCCTCAAGGGACAGGGACGATTGCTCCTGAAGTTGATAATTGAAAGCCATAGTGAAACTCCTGTTTATTCAGCCAGTTGCGCAATAGTTTCCTGCGCCATATGCCTGAGGTGGTTGTCTGAACTTTGGGTCAGGGTTTCCAGAGTGCTGATGGCAATTTCCGGTGCGTGAATGGACAGGCTTCTGACGCTCTCCCAGCGCACAAAAGCGGCATAAGTATCGGAAAGAGCAACCTGTTGAAGAGTGGAAACGACTTGTTCACAAGGGGGAAGTGCGCCGAGAGCCTGTATGGCAAGCTGGCTTCGGGAGTCGTATACCCGTGTAGCAATTGCCTGTACAGGTTCCAGTGTATTCAGGTCATAGCTCCATGTTGTGTCTGCTCGGGGCTGGGAGTGAACTGTCAGAAAACAGCCTGGAACCGTTACATGGTCAATCAGGGGCACGACCGTATAGGCTGGAAAGAGCTTAATCTGTCCCTGCTCCATAATCAGATCCGTCTGTTTTCTGGCTGAGGCTGGAGGCTGGTGGATCTGCTCAGTATTGATGGGTGTTTCCAGCAGTGGAATGTTAATGGAGGTTGGGCCGATGTTTATTAGAATAAGGTCAAATTCGTTAGTGCAGACTTTGTCTTTTGGATTGGCTTTCCCATCACAGTAAACCGCAGAAAGATTAAAGTCCCTGTCACTGAAAATATAATTTTTATCGAGGAAGGGCTCTGGCTCAGCATGCTTTTCCTTCCGCATCTTCTCAAGAACATTCTCCATAAGGGCTGAAGCCCGCTCTCTGCTGTAGCCCGCTGAAGAGGTGCTGGTAAAAATCTCCGTAAGCAGGTCAAACCGGTAGCCCTGGGCATCCATAACAGCCCCAGAGAGTCTGACTATTCTATCTAACTCTTTCTCTGTAGCCATGACTTTTAACCGTAATATACAGGCACACACAGAATGTATAGTTGTTTTTGGGGGAGCTATGCATAAATGTTGTTGGCACTTCTTTATGTTCTAGTGGCTATGGCTTTCCCCGTGTATCCATGGGCAGACCTTCTCAGCCATATTGTCTTATTCAGGGCTGTTTTCAAGCACCTGATTAACGAGTCAGCATGGGCTTCAGGAAGCGTCCGGTATGGGAGACTTCCTGACCAGCCACATGCTCAGGAGTGCCGGCAGCAATAATCTGACCACCACCGTCTCCGCCTTCAGGTCCAAGGTCGATAACCCAGTCAGCAGTTTTAATCACATCCAGGTTATGTTCAATTACCACAACGGTATTGCCATGATCCCGCAGACGGTGCAGAACCTTGAGCAGTAGCTGAATATCCTCAAAATGCAGGCCGGTGGTGGGTTCATCAAGTATATAGAAGGTCTTGCCGGTATCCCGCTTGGAGAGCTCTTTGGCCAGCTTCACACGCTGGGCTTCTCCGCCGGAGAGGGTGGTGGCGTTCTGGCCCAGATGAATATACGACAGACCAACATCCATCAGGGTTTCCAGTTTACGCTTCAGGGCGGGAATGGCGTCAAAGAAGGGCAGGGCTTCTTCTACGGTCATTTCCAGCACTTCATCAATACTTTTGCCTTTGTATTTTACTTCCAGGGTTTCCCGGTTATAACGTTTGCTTTTGCAGACGTCACAGGGCACATAAATATCCGGCAGGAAATGCATCTCTACCTTGATAACACCATCACCCTGACAGGCTTCACAGCGACCGCCCTTAACGTTAAAACTGAATCGGCCGGGCTTGTAACCCCGGGAACGGGCTTCCTGGGTACCGGCAAACAGTTCCCGGATCGGTGTGAAAATACCTGTATAGGTGGCCGGGTTGGAGCGAGGGGTGCGGCCGATAGGGCTTTGGTCAATATCAATACATTTATCGATATGTTCCAGTCCGTCCAGCTTCTTCCACGGGGCTGAAGTCAGCGTGGTCGCGCCGTTGAGCTTTTCCGCCAGGATAGGGTAAAGGGTGCCGTTGATCAGAGTGGATTTCCCTGAACCGGAAACGCCGGTTACGCAGGTCAGCAGGCCAAAAGGTACTTTCAGGGAAATATTTTTAAGATTATTGCCGGTACATCCAGAAAGGGTCAGCCTGCGGTCTTTATCCACAGGCACACGCTTCTCGGGAATCTCTATACGACGTGCGCCTGACAGATACTGGCCGGTAATGGAATTCTCATTGGCCATAACATCCTGCGGTGTGCCGCTGGCGATAATCTCTCCACCATGAATACCAGCGCCGGGGCCGATATCCAGCACATGATCAGCGGTGCGGATTGCGTCTTCATCATGTTCAACGACGATGACTGTATTTCCAAGATCCCGCAGGCGGGTGAGGGTTTTCAGCAGGCGATCATTATCCCGTTGATGAAGGCCGATGGAGGGTTCATCCAGAATATACATAACCCCAACAAGGCCAGCGCCAATCTGGCTGGCCAGGCGAATACGCTGGGCTTCACCGCCGGAGAGAGTATCGGCGCTGCGATCAAGAGTCAGATAATTGAGGCCCACATTGTTCAGGAAGCTCAGCCGTTCCTGAATCTCTTTAAGAATCTTGGAAGCGATTTCCCCTTTCTGCCCGGTCAGATGCAGGGATGCAAAGTGGCTCAGGGCACCTTCCACGGGCAGCTGGGTAATCTGGGGCAGGGCTACATCTTCAATAAAGACATGGCGGGCTTCTTCCCGCAGGCGGGTACCTTTACATTTCGGACAGGCCTGGGTTGCCACATACTTGCTCAGCTCTTCCCGCACAGACTGGGAATCCGTGTCTTTATAGCGGCGTTCAAAGTTGGGAATAATACCTTCAAAGCGGTGGCGCTTTTTAAATATATCGCCACGGTCGTTGATATAGCTGAAGTCAATGAGTTCATCACCGGAACCATGGAGAATCATCTCCTGCTGTTCGGCGGAGAGTTCTTCAAAGGGGCTTTCCATGGAGAAACCGCAGTGATTCGCCAGGGACTTAAGCATATGGAAGTAGTAAACGCTGCGTCTGTCCCAGCCGCGGATCGCGCCTTCGGCCAGAGTCAGTTCCGGGTTATGGATAATTTTGTCCGGATCGAAATACTGCTTCATCCCCAGGCCATCGCAACTGGGGCAGGCACCGGCGGGATTATTAAAAGAGAACAGCCGGGGTTCCAGTTCATTCAGGCTATAACCACATTCCGGGCAGGCAAAGCGGGCAGAGAATACTATATCTTCAGCCTTCTCGCCTGGATCGCCGTCATCCATAAAGCTGACCATGGCCAGCCCATCCGCCAGTCCAAGAGCGGTTTCAAAGGATTCCGATAAACGCAGCTGCAGGTCATCGCGAACTTTTATCCGGTCAACGACAACTTCGATAGTGTGTTTTTTATTCTTCTCCAACGCTGGAGGCGAGTCCAGGTCGGTAACAATGCCGTTAATACGGGCGCGGATAAAACCCTGTGCTTTCAGCTCGCTGAATACATGGAGATGTTCCCCTTTACGGGCGCGGACAACCGGTGCCAGAACCATAATTCTGGAGCCTTCCGGCAGGGCCAGCACCTGGTCAACCATCTGGCTGATGGTTTGCGCTTCCAGAGCATGATGGTGTTTCGGGCAGCGGGGTGTGCCGACACGGGCAAAGAGCAGTCGCAGGTAGTCGTATATTTCGGTGATGGTGCCGACGGTGGAGCGGGGGTTGTGGCTGGTGGACTTCTGCTCAATGGAGATGGCAGGCGACAGACCTTCGATATGGTCTACATCGGGCTTTTCCATCATCGACAAAAATTGCCGGGCATAGGCCGACAGGGACTCAACATAGCGGCGCTGGCCTTCTGCGTAAAGAGTGTCAAAGGCCAGTGAAGACTTGCCGGAACCGGACAGGCCGGTGATCACAATCAGCTTGTCCCGGGGCAGCTCCAGGTCGATATTCTTGAGGTTATGAGTGCGTGCGCCACGTACGGTAATCGAATCCACAGGCCAACTCCATATGATAACCGGTCGATTATAAGGCAGGAGGGCAAATGAAGCATTCAGTAACTGATAACGAATTATGATTGTTTATGCTGGCTGGAAGGTGAAGCAACGGGGCAGATTTATTGAGATTCAGGCACCTGTCGAACGATAAATAATATTTCTGTTTATATCGGCAATGCTTTTGCAGCCGGTCTGAACCATCGCTTCTTCCAGCTCTTTCACCAGCAGTTTTCCCACTCTGGCCACACCATCAGCACCCCCTACGGCCAGCCCGTACAGATAAGGGCGACCAATCATCACCCCGTCCGCACCAAGGGCAACGGCCTTGAGGATATCTATTCCATGGCGAACGCCTCCGTCCACCAGCACGGGTATATGCGCCTGTACCGCATCCCTGACCGACGGAAGAACTTCAATAGTCGCCGGAGTGGTATCAAGATTTCTACCCCCATGGTTGGAGACAATTATGCCTTTAGCTCCACACTCCACTGCTTTCACCGCATCGAACGGGTTCATAATGCCTTTACAGAGAATCGGAAGGTCGGTCTGTTGACAAAGCCAGGTCAGATCATCCCAGGTGGCATCAGCTTTATAAACATTCCCGAAAAATGAAAATAAAGGTCTATCCTGATCCCAGCCTGGAGCGCCATTAGCCATAGGAATATTTATCCATCCGGGAAGATTTGGCACACGCCCGTAACGGTCGTACCACTGACCTGAGGGTTCAGTATCCACAGTCAGGCACAAAGCCTGACAGCCAGACGCCTCCACCCTTCTCAACATTTTTATGGTAAAGGCTCTGTCCCGTGGCAGGTAAACCTGAAACCAGAAGCGTCCTTCTTTAAGGATGTTGCCTATCGCCTCTACCGAATTACAAGACAACGCACCCACCACCATCATCAGCTCGGATTCCCAACTGCCCCAGGCCACCGCCCGGCTACCCTGGGGATGCATCAGGCAGTCAAACCCCGTTGGCGCATACAGCAACGGTGCGTTATGAATGGAACCAAGGATTTTAGTTGCCATATAAGGATTGCAGACCCCTGTGAGGGCTCTCGGGGTTAGAAGAATCTTCTTATAAGCCTGTTCATTCCGTCGTCTGGAGAGTCCATTTCCTGCAGCCCCATCAATATAGGCAAAAACCTCGGGACACAGAGCCTTTTTCGCCAGCGCCCGAAACTGGGCAATGCTCTTGATATTGTCGAGGTTAACAGGCGCAACTGAGCCAGTGGCATGGGCAGGAAGGGCAGGTAATGCAGCAAACCCCGTTGCCAAAGCAGGAAGAGCTGCTCCCAGGAAATGCCGGCGTGACAAAGTCATTATGGCAGACCAGATAAGAATAAAGACTCCAAGTAAAGTCTGAATAGCCGGTCTTACCAGAAAATATTCATTATTTACTGTTTTTCCATCAGGACTTGGTTAAACGGTACAGGAGTGTTACCACAGTCCGTGTCCAGCGGACAGCGAAGTGAAGGGGGTATACGCAGGCGCGTTCAAGCCATGGTTTGAGTTGTTGCAGGCGGCTCAGGTCATTTTGTGATGGCGAAAATTCGCGTCGGCATCATTTCTCTTCAGACGATATATCTACCAGTGATGCCTCGAAGTTGAGCATCTTCTGTGCCAGCTTCTCATAGTCAATTTTCAACTCACCACGGATCATCGCCTGCTTGATTTCCTCGACCTTGTCGATATCAACATCCGGTGTGGCGACTGCAATAGCTTTCGCATTCTGCAGAAGCTCCACATCAGCATTGAGGGACAGAGTATCCTTTTCCCTTGTCGGTGCGGCACTGGCTTTTTGCTCAGCTTTCTGGCCTTCAAGCCTGCGTATACGCTCAGTATGAAGTTCTGTAACGGAGGCGGAGATGCGGGTAGTAGACATTCTTGAATCCCAATCTCTCTGCGAGTTAATGGGGTTGTCATAAACATCGGAATACTAAATGAATGCAACCCTGTTTGACGAACATTTACAGACCAGCGGTATAAACTGGAGTGAAAGGATTTATGAGCCAACAATCATAAGCCCGTTTTTGACCGCCCGTCCGTAAATAATTTTACTGCAGTTCGGGTCTCTGACTTCCCAATCTCCGCAAAAAACTGAGTAATCCACGGAAAGCACTGCGCTCCTTGTCTAGTCTTAGATGACAACCTTGGCAAGGATGCTTTTTATGGCTCTACCTCCCGTAAACGGAGGCTCCCAAAACCGGGGAGCTTCTCCAACCACCGCCCCGAAAGCCAGTGAAAGCACGGCATTTGACCGCAAAACAGCAATTGTTGATGTAAAGCCTTTGATGACCGGCAAGTACCTGGGACTGCATCTGGCACAGCAAAGCTTCTGGGAAAAGCTGAAGATAGCTCGTAAACATCCCGTTGTTTTCTGGCACCTCATAACAAACAAATTGCAGAAAATGCAGGAAACAAATCCCGGCAGGTTTATGCGGGAAGCGGCCCATCTGTGCAGTACTCCCAAAGACTGGGAACTGTTGCTCCAGAAAGGAGAACAGATGAAAACCCGGCCAGAAGCAGACCCCTCCCAGATCGAAGAACAACAGGCCAAAGCACTTGGCTATGCAGCCGGACATATCGAAGGCATTAAAACCGTTTCTGACATGTGCCTGCGCCTTGGGCGAATCACAAAATATGCACGGGGTCTGCAACGGGTTCGTGCTGAATCAAGCCGAAGGTCTGAATCCGGCAGTGGCTTTCATTACCTGGGTGCCAAAACAGAGAAGCTCCTGCCGAAAGCCAGCCGAGAAGAGCTGATAACACTCAAGTCTCATCTCAGTATTCTGCACACTAAAATAACTCCGGATAATAACCTTTTCAGCCGGTTGCTGGATCAGGTTGATGCACGCCTTCAGGCGTTGAGAGAACCGGAAAAAGCCAATGCTTTTACAGGAAATGCTTTTACACAGAAGGATTATCACATAAACAGACAAACTGTCGGAAAGAGCGTAGCGGAGCTGGATAAATTTGCGGCTCTTACCGAGGAGGTTTCCGAAAAAGCACTGGATGACCTGGCGGCTCCTCTGATCAGTAACCCCCATGACAAAGCTGCCTGGAAAGAGCTTGAAGAGCAGATAGAAGAGATAACAGACCTGCAGCAGGCTCAGGTATTCTATAAAATCTATCTTGCTCACCCTGAGCACAGCACAGTTCTGGAAAAAGTCCTCGCTTATTCATTACCGGTTTTCCCCGAGAACAAAGCATTCTGGTCCATATACGACCATTTCAAAGAACTCAAAGAGCACTCTACTCCCGAAAAGCTGATTGCCTTGCTTGAACCCGTTTTCAGTTCCAACCCGGAAAATATTGAAGTCAAAGCCCGTTTACTCGAACAGCTTATTCCCCTGGAGCGCGAGGGCTGGAAGGGTTCAACAATCGGCAACACGAAAGTGCAGCATTATCAACAGTTGTACAAGGATATTCTTCAAGGTTAATACAAGTAAAGGACAGGGAGTTTTTTATGGAACCCATGTTACCCCCATCAGGCAGAAGCAGCTCACAGGGCCCTGTCAATATTCAGGGCCCTGAAACAGACTCACTCCCTGCCTCCGGCAACCGTGTGCAGGTAGAAATGAATGTAGCACCCTACCTCGCCGGTAAAGACCTCGGAAAACATCTGAAACCCAAAGGCCTGGCCATGTTCAGGCTAATGATCTTCCATCCCAAAACAGCCTTTGACCTGCTGACCGGACGGCTGGCACAGCGTCGTTTAACGAAACCCACCGTTTATCTAACAGAAATTGCCGATCTTTGCCGTAAACCGGAGGACTGGGCTCATCTGCTCAATGAAATACGCAGTATCAAAGGAGGAGATTACATTCCCCTGCAACAAATGGGAGAACTTGATAAAAAAGAACTACAGGCCCTGAAACATATTGGCAGGTTTATCGGTGATACCGGCAGGCACTATTCACCACATAAACTGGCCCGACATTTAGGCAAGGTGACCGAGTTAACACGCCAGTGTGTAACCTTACCCTCAAACCTCCCCGAAACGTCTGTTGGCCTCAATAAACTGAGGCATGCCGTGAAAATTACACTCCCTCTAATGAGTGACTTTGATAAGGCAGCCGCATTAAACGACCTGGTAACACTGACCCTTCATCTTGAGCCTTCCGAAATTGAGGAGTTTCTCTATAAGCCCTTCAAAGAGCTGAAAGATTTATGTAAACAACCGGCAGACTGGGGATATCTTCTGGTTCGGGTAAGGGACTTGAAAAAACACCCCTCTATGCAGGGCGATCTTGAATTCCAGCGTGAATATCAGCAGTTTATGAAGCAGGTAGAACAAAACATCCTGGAGCAGATAAGCAAGGTTCTCAGCAATATCAGCCTGTCACCCACACCAGAGAAATTAATCAAACACCTGGAAGAAATAGCCGATCTGGCAAACGCCTGTGGCACCTTGTCTTATGATCCAGAATCAGCTCATGTTACAGGCTTCAATACACTGTACCAGGCTCTGTCAAACACGCTGCCAATAATGACGTCAGATGATAAAGCCGAGGTTCTTGATCATCTCACCACCCTGACCAGCCACCTGGAACCCATGTTTAACACGCCTCTGCAAACATTTGTCCGGCAACTGAGCGGAGAATTCAGGGGATAAGAGATCAGTTTCAAAGACCTGGCTACTCACCTTTAACAGCAGGGACACGACCCTCAGTGAGATTATGAAAGCCAGGAAGAATGGCAGACCGCATGCTCCGTGACCCTGAAAACCCCAAGGGGGTCAGTAACCGCCGTATGGGATTAATACTAATCTCTTAACCAGAGGTGATCTTCAAACCAGTTGCTCTTATACAAATTGCTCCTATGCAAATTGCTCCTGCGCAAACTCTTCCGCCGTAACAGTTTTTATATCCACCAGCTTTGCTAATTGCTGGTACAGCAACTCCGGTCTGCGTCCCTGCACAATAACCCGCAACTGCAGGTGTTCTCCTTCCCCTGAGGGCAGGGTCAGGCCACACAGCTCAAACCCGCGGTGGCGGATGACCCGCAGAATGCGTTCCAGCACCGCTGGCTGGTTGTGAAAGTAGATGGACAAATGGTGTCTGTTATCAATGGAACCGTTCATAGCTGTCTCCTTCGCCCTAGCAATGCTTTCCAAGCATTTCGTGGTTAGATGCTCCTGGCGGAACCAGGGGCCAGACATTCTCCGCGGCATCTATGGACACATGCAGCAGCGCCGGGCCATCCGTTTCCATCAGGAAGGCCAGCCCTTCATCAATCTGTTCTCGTCTATCAATACTCTTTCCGGGAATTCTGAAAGCTTTGGCCAGGGTTATAAAGTCCGGGTTATCAGACAGAATGGTTTCACTGTGTCGTCCATCAAAAAACAGGCTCTGCCACTGGCGCACCATGCCCAGCCGCTCATTGTCGAGAAGCACAATCTTCACCGGCAGATTTAAACGGCGAAGTGTAGCCAGCTCCTGGACATTCATCATAATGGAGCCGTCACCGGTCACACAGAGAACCATATCCCCAGGCCGCGAGCGGGCCGCCCCCAAGGCCGCTGGCAGGCCAAAACCCATGGTTCCCAGGCCTCCGCTGCTAAGATGATTTTCCGGCCGGGGAAATGACATATGCTGGGCCACCCACATCTGGTGCTGCCCTACATCGCAGGCAACGATAGCCGATTCAGGTAACAGATGACTGAGTGTATGCAATAATGCCGGGGCATAGATGGTTTCTCCCTGGGTGTCATAGCGCCAGCGGAATTCAGCGGCCATCTCCTGATTGTATTGCAGCCATTCAAAGTAGTTCCCAGGCACTGCGATCTCTGGAAGAATCTTGCACAGATCCCCTTGCAGGGCAACATCGGGCTGCCGTCGTTTGCCGAATTCCGCCGGGTCAATATCCATGTGAATAACTTTCGCTTCAGGGGCAAAACCTTCCAGTTTTCCCGTGACCCTGTCATCAAACCTTGCGCCTGCGCACACCAGAAGGTCACAATTCTGTACCGCCAGATTCGCCGCCCTGGTACCATGCATCCCCAGCATCCCCAGGTAACCGGGAGTGTCCGGAGCAATAGCGCCAATGCCTTTCAGGGTCACCACGGAGGGCATCATGGTGACGGCCTGAAAATCTCTTAACTCCTCAACTGCATCAGCCATGCCCACACCGCCACCGGCGTACAGCACCGGTTTTTTAGCTTGGGCCAATAACTGGCGGGCCTGATGGATATCAGCTTCATCCGGCCCAGGTAGTGGGCACTCCTCCGATAAACCGTGGAGAGTTGTTTCCGGAGATGCCTGCAGCACATCTTTGGGAATATCTACAAGAACAGGCCCTGGTCGGCCTGAACGGGCAATCTCAAAAGCCTGTTCCATAACGGAGGGCAATTCGTCAACAGAAGTCACCAGGAAACTGTGCTTGGTGACAGACAGACTCAGGCCCAGCATATCCACTTCCTGGAAAGCATCTGTTCCCAGAACAGATGTGTCTACCTGGCCAGTGATGGCCACCAGCGGGACGGAATCCAGCATGGCTTCAGCAAGTCCGGTGATCAGATTGGTTGCACCTGGACCAGATGTCGCTATACAGACGCCCACTCGGCCACTGGCCCGCGCATAACCGACAGCCGCCAGTGCCGCGCCCTGTTCGTGCCGGCAGAGAATATGTTCGACAGAGCCATCATAAAGGGCGTCGTACAGAGGCATGATAGCCCCGCCGGGATAACCGAATACAGAGGTAACACCCCGCTCCGTCAGCATACGGACAAGATATTCCGCGCCACTTTCTGGCCTGGCATGGCTGGCCGAATGCTCTACCGAACCTTCCGGCTCCCTGTCTGTTGTTGAATCCTTCACATTAAACCCTCTGCTCTAACTGTTGCCTGTCTTTAAAAACGCCTTTACCAGCACATTTACAAGAACGCAAAAGAAAGCCCCCGATCCTTGCGGAGCGGGGGCTTTCTGAATACGGTTTAGTCTTTCTTCAGACCATAATCAGCCCCCGTAGTGACCAAATAATCACTACGACGACTAGCAGGTTGAAGAAAGAATGCTTGAGCATGTATATAAACCCGATAAATAAATCTGTTGCCAATGGCTGTTCAAAATGAGTTACCCGAATAATTAACACAGGTAGTCAGGTTGTGCAAACTGTAACCATAAAATTCCTGACTCTTTGACTGCAAAGCGTGGGTTGCAAAGAGCTGAAGCAAGTTTCTGGCTCATCTGGTTTTAAAGGCTGACCGCCTGTGATTTGTAAAGCAGGATGACATCATTCCCGATAAATTCCAGCTCACACTTCAACTGCTCCGCCAGCCAGAAGAAGGTAGCCTGGCTGAAAAAGCAGATATGGGTTCTGTCGCGAATATAGTGCCATCGGGAGAAGGCATCACGGTCCCGGACCAGCTTGGTCATAATACCCAGACATCCGCCGGGGCGCAGTATGGACAGCAGTTGTTCAAGGATTGCTCGGGGATCAGATAGATGTTCGATAACTTCAGTCGCGGTTATAAAGTCATAGGTTTTTTCCAACACATCCGGGTTGCGGGCGTAAAAGTGGTCATAAACATTCATGGTATAGCCCGTTTCCTGGAACATAGCCGCAAGTACCGGGCCTGGCCCGCAACCAAAGTCCAAACCCAGGGCAGGCGGGAAGGTACGTTTTGAAACCGGAAGAAACATACGGGAAAGAAAGCGCCGGTAGCCGAGATCATCCTCACTGTTTTCATGGAGGTCGTAACAGGCTTTCTCTTCTTCCTCCGAAAGATGCCAGACCCTGGGGACAAAAATCAGCTCACACTCCTGACACCGTACATACTCCCGGTATTTATCTTTCCACCAGGGGGTTATATGAGTATGGCCGCACAGAGGACATGAAAGGTCAGACATTACGGTATTGCAGGACATCATCAGGTTTGTGGCTCCCGGTACAGTCTTTCAGTTTCAGCGCACCGGACTTTACCCATTTGGCCAGAATAGAAACATGACCGATGAGTTAGTGACAGCTCATTGAAAGGGTTGGACTCTAACGAAAAACGGCCCGCCACTGGCGAGCCGTCTGCGATTATCGAAAAGTTTCCGACAAGCTAAAAACCTTTATAGCTGGGGACCAGCCGCAAGCAGAGCTTTACCTGCGTCATTGTCAGTGTACTGGGCAAAGTTCTTCGCAAACAGGCTGGCCAGATTTTGCGCTCTGGCTTCCCATTCCGCCTCAGTGTTCCAGGTGTTGCGGGGATCAAGGATACTCGCATCCTCAACACCGGGCACAGCAACGGGAACCTGCAGGTTGAAGTAAGGCAGGGTAAGGGTCTCGGCTTCATCGATGGAGCCATCCAGAATGGCATCAATGATCGCACGGGTCGCCTTAATGGAAATCCGCTTGCCGGTACCATTCCATCCAGTGTTGACCAGATAAGCGGTAGCGCCGGAATCCTGCATACGCTTCACCAGAATCTCCGCGTACTTGGTGGGATGCAAGCTCAGGAAGGCTGCGCCAAACGCCGCGGAGAAGGTTGGGGTCGGCTCAGTAATACCACGCTCAGTGCCGGCCAGCTTGGAAGTGTAACCGGACAGAAAGTGATACTGGGTCTGCTCAGGGGTCAGCCTGGACACCGGAGGCAGAACACCAAAAGCATCTGCGGCCAGGAAAATTACACGGTTTGCATGACCAGCCTTGGAGACTGGTTTGACGATATTGTCGATATGGTAAATCGGGTAAGAGACCCGGGTGTTTTCCGTCAGACTGTTATCGTCGAAATCAACGCTGTTATCGTCACAGACAACAACGTTTTCCAGCAGAGCGTCACGACGGATGGCCTGGTAGATATCGGGCTCGGCTTCCGCGCTCAGACTGATGGTCTTGGCGTAGCAGCCGCCTTCAAAATTGAAGACGCCATCATCATCCCAGCCGTGCTCATCATCACCGATCAGCTCACGCTTGGGGTCGGTAGAGAGAGTGGTTTTACCTGTACCGGACAGACCGAAGAAGATCGCTACATCGCCCTCTTTGCCAACGTTGGCAGAGCAGTGCATGGAAGCGATGCCCTTGAGGGGAAGCAGGTAGTTCATGATAGAGAACAGACCTTTCTTCATTTCACCGCCGTACCAGGTGCCACCGATCAGCTGTACACGCTCGGTCAGGTTGAAGGCAACGAAGTTCTCGGAGTTTAGCCCCATATCTTCCCAGTTGGGGTTAGTGCACTTGGCACCGTTCATCACGATAAAGTCGGCTTCAAAGGTTTCCAGTTCTTCAGCGGAAGGACGGATAAACATGTTGGTCACAAAGTGCGCCTGCCAGGCCACCTCTGTGATAAAACGAACCGCCAGACGGGTATCGGGGTTAGCGCCACAGTAGGCATCAACAACGAACAAACGCTTGCCGGAGAGCTGCCCGGTCACCAGCCCTTTCAGGTGGTTCCAGTTTTCGCAGGACAGGGGCTTATTGTCATTCTTGCCCTGGTCGGACCACCATACAGTATCCCGGGTCGTGTCATCTTCAACGATGTACTTGTCCTTGGGGGAGCGACCGGTGAATATACCGGTGTTCACTGCAACAGCACCAAGATCAGTGACTCTGCCCTGCTCATAACCCTCCAGGCCCGGCTTTGTTTCTTCTGCGAACAACACGTCATAAGACGGGTTATGAAGGATTTCAGTTGTATTGGTAATCCCGTAGGGAGACAGATCCAGCATGGTCTTGTGCGCACTCACATTAATTCTCCCGCTCTGAGTGATTATTTGTCGGGCGATCCATGTAAACGATATTCGTGTTTGTTTGGTTTTGTTTACAGGGGTGCGTTTTTACCCTAAGACCGCCCAAAAAGCCAGATCGCCATACGTAATTTTACGTCTTTAAACAGATTTACATACTGACACGGTAACGCTGTGACTATCCAGACAAAGACGGTATTTAAAGGGAGGGGCGATAAGCTGTCTTGCGCCACTGAAGAAAAGTGCGGAGTGTTCGCTGACAGCTTCAGGATCATTACACGAACGATATCTGCAATTTCCCGTAACACCGGCCACCGATTGCAGCTCCAGCGCATCACAGGTAACAAAAGGAACCCGGTGAATCCGTGCGAAAGCGCCATAGGCCGGATCATACTTCTTCATTCTTATACTGGCCACCATGCGGACATCTTTCATCTCCACCTGCAGGTTATTCAGGCACTGCATCACCCCCTGTCCGATAACTTCAAGGGGCGTTCCCCGTTCACTCCCTACACCCACCACATAGGCTGTACGCCTGTGTAGCGGCCTGGCCGTCAGTATATAATCTTTGTCGTTCATTTTGTTATTTCGCTGCTAACGGACGGAAGCTGTCAGGATAGCCTATGCAGATAATGGATTACCCTGATGATAGTGGGTAAAGATTGTGGAAGGAAAACAAGTAGAGAAAGAAAGCGAACAGGAAAAACCTTAAAAGCCTTTTATGCCCTTCATCTGGAAACGCTGGACAGGGCGTTCATGTCCGACAGAGAAACGCCGGCATTCCATGCCCTGAATGATGATAGGAGGTTCCTCTTCCAGAGGCCGATAAAGCAGGGAAGCTTTGATTCCACTCACTGGCTTGACCTCTCCATGCCACCGGATCATAGAGGGAATGATATTCAGAGGTGGGCTGGGCGCTTTTTTCTCAACAGGTAAATCCGATCCCATGAAAAACCACGAACCATCTTTATCTCCTTCTCTTAAGTACTTCAGGTATATCCAGGTCGTTTGCCGGTTTTTGGTTTCAGATAACAGTTTGTCCTGAGGTATTTTGCTGTAATCCACTGTCCAAAAACCATTTTTGGTTTTGCTGCGGGACAACCTGTAACAGGATTTTTCAGAACCAGAACCAGAACCAGAACCAGAACCAGAACCACTCTCCAGATAGATCGTCAGTCCATAACTGATAACCAGGGCCTGCAAGAAGTCTTCCTCCTGTTCCACACTCAATCCCGGTGACAGGTGTGTGTCCATTGTCTGCCCCGTCGCCGCAAAGATTGTCCCGTAATGCCATACGACTTCATGGCTTACTTCACTGCGGGCTGCTTTGTTCTGACTAACGTTGTCCTGGCTTGCTGTGCTGTTGTTTCCGAAAGACCACGGAACAGATACTACCTGGCCAGACTTCAGCAGCTTTTTTTTGCCAGATTTGCCAAAGCCTGCCTGCTGTATCGAAGCGCCATAACGGTTGATATCCGACCAGATTCCAGATAAAGCCTGCCACAAAGAGTGCCGTCCGGAGGCGTTCTGTCTCCCGGTTTTACGGGGCTTTTGGCTCCGAAGAATCATACGAGGGCGATCTGGTTCTGTGCCAGTACTTAAACTGCCCCTCTTCGCCTGCTTCGATAAAGAGAGTACTGGGGCTGAGAAAATAACACCGGCTTTATGAACAGTTGTCTTTTTATTTCTGGCTATGCCGGGAAGCCTCCCTGAAAACAACATGTCTGCACTGCCATTGTTATCTCCACTGTCTGTATCTTCAATGGGCGAAGACAACACAGGAGAAGCAGGCACCTGCGTTAACCTTTCAGTGGTCGTTCCGGTTAATGGAGATGATGACGAGTGCACAGGCATATACACAGGCTGTACCGGCCCCCTTGCCCGGTAATCTTCCCCTGCCGTGTATCTTTTCACGAGCCCCCGGAAGACAGGTACAATGTCATCAGGCTTCAGATTATTCCCTCCTGCCTGTTGCAGTAGCTTTTTAAACTCTTTCGGATAGACTTCTTTCGCCCATGCCATCAAAGCCTTCTCGTCAGCTGTCGCCGGCATTGCCTGGTTATTCCTGTTGTAATCCTTTCTACCCATAAAGTCGGTAAAATCGAGAAAATCCAGCCCCAGGCGCAGCAGCATATTTTTTTCAATTCTGGCCCACCAGTATTCAAAAGCCTCATCCATTGAGACTTCGGCCGCATAACCGCACTTCATCGCGCTTCTGTTTATTGTGTCAACAATCATCTGATAGAGTTGGAATTTATTACCTTTCCGCCTTGTAATTTCTCTTCTGGCTTCACGGCAATCACTGAAAATCATGTCTATGGCACTGGCGGCCAGCTTCATTAACATCCGTTCCGGTTTTGTATTCAGGTTATATCGGCTGCTAAATCCTTTAACCATGCCTTTACGAGCAAGTTCATCCGTTCCATAACTGTCATGGAAAAACTCATCAAAAACCTGAAACTGAAAATGTCCGTAATTCTTGGAAGGGGCCCTGCCGAACAGGTGAAGATGGGCAGGAAACAGGTCGAAATATTTTAGCTTAAGCTTTCCCGTCTCAGGACATTGCTCCAGAGAGTAATTGGGAAACTTCGCATCATGGAAGCCTTCAAGAATTCTTTTGTGCCCGGAACTTCCCTGACCCTCTGCATACTTTTTATTGACCCCCTGTAGAACAACAATGCTACTGACGATTTGATGCGTCATCTGTTCCAGAAACGTTTGCACCTTCATGCGCTGCCCGAAAACCTCCACATCTTCAGCTCCGGCATTGTCGGCAATTTTCCGCAGATAACTCTCAAGAAGATTGTCCGGTTTGATAAATGGCTGGGCAATCAGGACGGGCTTGTTAGCGGTACCAGCCTCTGGCCTCCAGAATTGGGCCGCCAGGGTTTCCATACCGTGTTCTTCAAGAAAATGAAACTGGGCCAGCTGATGGAAAAAGAAAATTTTGGAATCACTGTCATCATTAAAATAGATGCGTCGAAATGCCAGGTCCGGCAGAACTTTATTAAGATCCTTTATATCCTCATCTACTATGCCCTCATCTACTCTATTTTCACCTGCTCTATTTTCACCTGCTATGTTTTCACCCGATATGCCTTCACCTGCACCAGGGGCTTCGGTCAGTGGCTGGAACTTACCAAAACGGAATACAACCGTACTGGTTCCAATGCCGATAACTTTTGCTTTTATGACATAGTGAACATTTCTCTTTTTGTAGCTGAAATATAAGGGGTCACCCACCTCATAACGCTTCCGCTTATATTGTTCTTTCTCCTCTATATGATTTAAGAAACGCGCGACCGACTGGTTAACACGACTTCGCCTTTTAAACGACTGTTTAATTCCGTCCTGTTCAGTCATAGCAGCAAAGTCAGGGATTTGGCTTAACTTGCCAAAAGCGCAACACACATCAAAAAGTTCATCAAAATGCTCATACTGATTGCAGATCAGCACCCTTGACCTCTGGTCTTCCCCCTGGCTTCTTTTCAGGAATGAGAAACCTTTATCGTATCTTTCCTGGTTCAGTTTTCTGACCCACAACAGGCCACTTTCCTCAAAAGAAGTGTCACTGGCGTCTTCAACGGAAACCAGACTTTCTGTCTCGCCGCTGCTACCGGACATCTGGTGCTGGTAATCTGAAGGCAGGTCCAGCCTCACGACCTGCTCCAGAGCAAGAGCCTGATCAAAGTAGGCGGAAGGATGATTTACATCCGATTCTTCTATCGGTGTCTGTACTGCAGGTGTTCTTGGGTCGATGCCGTCAAGGGTGAAGAAATAACCTCCATTATGATTGGCCCTGAAATCTGACCTCTGGCTGTATTCACAGACTTCATGCCGATTCTGCCTCACGGCCAGAATCCTGGACCAGCCGTCCGTATCACCATGATCCACAAAAATCCCGCTCCAGTCTTCTTCCGCAGCCTCTATCAGATTCTGGTAATGCACCTCCATAACTTCCACGCATTCAGTCAGCCCCAACTCCTTTGCAGGCAACCAGGCACTCCCCAGCAATAGAAAACCGGTAAAAGCTGCTCTGAACAGGTTTTTACTGAATCTCGTCGAAATCACATGCGCCGTCTGTTTTTACCCTTGCTATGCCCCGCCGCAGCGCAGCTGTGGCAAACACTTCAGCCCATCAGATTAGAAAAATCTTTCTGTTTGTACAGTTGAGATCATGAGCTGTACCAGGTGACCTATATTCCTAGATTTACCAGGGACTGAAGAGCAAATGGCAAAACGAAAACACGCTTCTGCACTGGAACTGTCTGCAAGCCTGACCGCCGGGGTACTGACTCCCTTAGGGTTACCCCCTATCAACTTCTGGCCTCTGTCTCTGGTTGGAATAGCCCTGTTATTCACCCGCTGCCAGCAACTGCCCGGAGTATCCGCCCTTATCACCTCCCTTGGATTCGCTGCCAGTTACATTCTGACCGGGCAACTCTGGTTCTACTACTCTCAGTCTTTTTTACCCGGTATGTCTCTCTTTGAAAGTCTTCACTCGGGTCTGCTGATACTGGGGATTCCTTTCTCTATCCTGTTTTGCCTTCTGAACATTTATCCTCTCGCCCGGAAAGTACTGCACCTGAAACGGTTTTCTATAGCCGGTGCCCTTCTTTTCAGCTGTTTCTGGGTACTGTTTGAAACAGGTTATGCCTGGTTCCATATCAGTAATCCTCTCCTTATCAGTGGCTATGCCCTGCTGGGGTTGCCCACAGACAGCCTTATCCCGATACTTGGTATCTTTGCCGTCAGTATGCTGCTAAGTCTGGTTTCCGCGCTGCTGGCCAGTCTGTTCCACCATCTTTGCCGGGGTCATGTCCGTCCATGCCGGGGTCTGCTGGTCTGGCTGGGCGCATGCCTCCTTATCCCCTGCATAGCACCAGACCAGTGGAACAAATCTTATGACAATCGCCCGTTCCTGTATGCCATGCAGACAGGCAAACGGGCGGACATGTCTCTTACCCAGATTGATGAGATAAACGGCCAGGAGCCACGGCTGGCAATTGTTGGAGGAACCATCCCTGAAAAGATGCCTGGTTTCGAGAAGCAACGCTTTTACCTGGATACCAATAAAAAAACGGCTTTTCTTTCCATATTTCCCACAGGCATTAATGCTTGCCCTTATTACTTCTGCACTTATGGAGAGGGAGAGGGGTGTGCGCTGCCTAAAAACTCACCTTATTTATTATCCCAGGCAATTCCTCCGGAGTGTAATACGGCAACGCTCTCAAGCCGCTTTTATCTCCAGCTTCGCCATCAGGCTATAGATGCCTACCGTTGCATGGTTATTGACTCTTCAAGAAGCATATCGCCCTATATCCCTGCCCACAAAGTGCTGGGTTCAGAAATGCTTGTTGTCTTTGATACAAAAAACCACGGGCAGGTCTCCCAGGAAAGGCTGCTTCTGGCGGACCGGGCCAGGGCTCTGGAAACAGGCAGGCCCCTGCTGCGCTACAGTTCTGCGGGCACTTCCGCCGCTATTGATCATAAAGGCAGAATACAGAACAGGTTCCGACCGGAACAAAAACTGGTATTCGGAACTATCACCCCCATGTCCGGCCCCACGCCTTACATTCAAACTAACGCCTTGGGAATTCTTGTAATTATCACCTTGATTTTCATCACACTGGCCTATCGTCGTCTTTTTCAGACTCTTTGAGCGCCCGGTTAATGTCATCATATAACATTTCCATTTTATTGAAGGAGAGTGAGCGACACAGGCTTTCCAGTTCACCAGCCAGTTCCTGACACTCCGGCAGGCTTTTGAACAGCGATGCAAGTTTGCGAATAGTTTCTATATCACCAACGTCTGCAGCGTCCCGCAACTGCTCAAAGAGAGGTTTTATGTCTCCGTGAATCTGAGGCATCCAGTATTTTTCAGGTTTTGAGGGCTGAATATCCCGCCAGATAAACCGGATATTTAAAATGTCCTCTATTTTTCTGAACAGGTCATCCACCCGAAATGGTTTTCCCACATAACCATTAAACCCCAGGCTTTGAAAATGCCTCTGCTGCTCAGGGTCAACACTGGCTGTCACTGCAATAACCGGAACCGGATTTTCCTGCCCCCGCAATTGTTTGACAGCTTCGGTTCCATTCATAACCGGCATACGAATATCCATCAGCACCAGATCCGGCTGATAAGTCTGGATACAGTTCAAACCGTCCTGGCCATTAACAGCTTCAAATGTTTTAAAGCCAGCATCATTCAGAAGACAAACCAGCATTTCCCGGTTTATCCGGCTGTCATCAACCACCAGCACACTGACTGATTCATCAGCATGCAGACGCAGGCAGCATGTCCCCAGTGTTTCCTCGTTTTTGTCGTCCTGTGCATCTTCTTCAATGGAGGCCTTTCTCAAGGGAAGAGAGAAGTAAAAGCGACTGCCAGTTCCTTTGGAGCTGGATACCTTAAGAGCCCCGCCAAGGGCGGACACCAGTCTCTGGCTGATAGCCAGCCCCAGCCCTGTTCCTCCCGGATGGTCATCAGACTGAACCTGATGGAACGGCGAGAAGATCCGGTCATGCTCCGTCGGGTCTATCCCAATACCTGTATCACTGACGATATAAATAACCCGGTTTCCATCCTGAACGACTTTGAGCTGAACTTCTCCCTTCTCGGTAAATTTTACCGCATTACCGAGCAGGTTGATCAGAATCTGCCGCAGCTTAGTGGTGTCCATCAGGATGACATCTGGCAGGCGGGTATCCACATCCAACACCAACTGCAGGTTTTTCCGGTCAGCCCTGGGCTGAAGTATACGACAGACCTTTTCCAGTACCGGATGCAGGCGGGCCGGTTGCAGCTCAACCCTCGGACCGGCTGTTTCAATTTTGGTCAGGTCCAGAACATCATTAATCAGCAACAATAAATGCTGGCCACAGTCCTCAACTGTTTCCATACTTTCCCGCTGGGGCTGGTCAAGATTGCTGCGCAACAGTAATTGCACATGGCCGAGAATACCGTTTAACGGCGTTCTCAGTTCATGGCTCATATTGGACAGAAACTGGCTTTTGGCCAGATCCGCTGCCCGTGCTTCATCCCGGGCTTTACGCAAATCCCGCTCCGTACGTTTACGGTCGGTAATATCCCGGATGGCGATTGTGACCAGCGTTCCTGAATCAGTATCCAGGGGGCTTGATGTCACTTCCGCAGGGAAGCTGCTGCCATCCTGACGGCGACAGACAGTTTCAAACCCCAGCTTCAGTTCGTGTTCATGTTCATCTTCATTCACTGTGTAACGCTTGCGGGGAAGGAGGTGGCCAACACGTTTTCGGCCCAGCATACCGAGGGGTTTTCCCAGAAGCTCCTTACGGTTATATCCGAACAACTCCTCAGCTCTGGCATTCACCATGGAGATCAGTTCATCCCTGTCGGTGATCACTATAGCGTCAGGAGCGGCTTCCAGCAGGCCGCGAAAGCGACGTTTGTCGTTTACAAGGCCGGTTACATCATGGCCCATGCCTTCTATTCCGCTGATACGCCCGCCCGGTTCGATAACAGGTACATTGACTATCTCAATAGTACGTCTGCTCCCATCTCTATGGGGCAGCTCAACCTGAAAAGCATCATTATTCAATTCACCATGAAGTATGGCCTTGATGGATCTTCGAATATCTTCTGCTCCCGGATAATTCTTGAAAACCTCCGGTATATTTTTGATCAGCACCTTCGCGGTATAACCAAGAACATAAATGACTGAAGGGCTGATATACGTAATCATCCCCTGGTCATCCAGCATGTAATAGAAGTAACTGCCCCGCATCCGCTCCGCAATATGGCTGATATTGCTGGCCCTTAATTCACGCAGGGCTTCATCCCTTTCGGACAGGCGCCGGGCCATTGCTGAAATGCTGCGGGCAAGGCGTCCGGTTTCATCATTGGACTGATGATGAAATTTCAGATGCCAGTGCTTGTCACCCAGGGTGTCTACAGCCTGGGCCAGTTTTACCAGGGGACGGGTTATAAAACCGGAAATTTTCAACACGCACGCGCTCACCAGCAGCAGAGCAGCCACCAGCAGGAAGGCACTGTAGTAAACAGACTCCCTTGCTGTCGCAAGGGCTGTTGTTTCCCGGATATGAGTCAGCAATACCCAGCCCGACTCGGGAATGGGGCTGGCGAAGTACCAGGTTGGCCAGTCTCTGAAGTGAACGGTTTCCAGCCCCCGGGTACCATTACGAATCGGGCCGTCTACCAGTCGCATCAATGACTCGGAATCTATTCGTCTGGCAGTGTCCTGAAGAGAGCCGTCGGGCCTTGTGGAGCGCATGTCCGAGTGAACAAAGCTGCTGTTCCTGTCCACAATAACGAATCGGAGATTGCGGGGATTATCCTGCTGCAGCAGAGCGATGAGCTTTTCTACCTGCACAATAAAGAACAGGTTTTTCAGACCGGGAACCCTGTAGGTGACTACTTTCTCGCAGGCAACCGGACTGTAAAAAGGGAGGCTCCATCCCCAAGGGTTTTCAGAAAATGTTCCGAGTTCCGGCCAATCTGCCTCCTGCAGCTTCCCGTTCGAGAAATAAAGCAAGGTTCCCTTACCCGGTCCCCCTGTGGCAACGCCATAGAACGCGTCATCTTTAAGAATGCCTGTTATAAATTGCCGGAAATCCTGGTCAATTGTTACCTCCTCCGCATGGCTGGCAGCGGAAATATTATGGGAGAGGGAGTCACCATAAGATTCAATAAAGCGCAGGTGGTTATCCAGCATTCCGGCAAAATGCCCGGCCTGTTGCTCCATAAATTCTTCAACCCCGATACGGGACACCCGAAGGCTGTCCAGAATATGGAGAACAAAAATAACGCTATAGAGAAGGGTCAGGGGAACAATTGTAAACAGAACGATCTTGTTGCGGATCGACGACCACATGAATCCCTAACCTGATCCACAACTGCCAAGACGTCAATAGCCTAGTAGAGAGAAAGAAAAGGGGACAGAAATTCTTCCACAAAAAGCTCCGCGTATTGCGGAGCTTCTTCAGAACGCGATGTCTGTTATTGTCGGTCTGTTTCCGGAGTCTGGTATGTCAGAACGGAATGTCATCATCGAAGTCATCAAAACCACCGGCCGGGGCCGCTGCAGGCTGCTGGGTCGGCTGCTGCTGGGAAGCCTGCTGCTGGGGCTGCCCATAGCCCGGGTTCTGTTGCTGGGCCGGCTGCTGTTGCTGGGTCTGAGGCTGTTGTTGCTGGGCCTGAGGCTGTTGTTGCTGGGCCTGAGGCTGTTGTTGCTGGGCCTGAGGCTGCTGTTGCTGACCGTATCCCTGACTTCCGGCAGGACGCTGTTGTTGCTGACGGGGAGCCTGCTGACGATAATTATCACCGGAGTTACCAGCATTGCTGCCACCGTCACGGGAATCCAGCATCTGCATCTGGCCATCAAAATCAACGATAACTTCTGTTGTATAACGATCCTGGCCCTGCTGATCCTGCCACTTGCGGGTCTGCAGTTTACCTTCGATGTAAACTTTGGAACCCTTGCGCAGATACTGCCCGGCGATCTCGGCAAGTTTTCCGAAAATAGCTACACGGTGCCATTCAGTGCGTTCCTGGCGCTGATTTGTATTTTTGTCTATCCAGGATTCACCAGTGGCAATACTCAGGTTGGTGATAGCGTTGCCATTCGGAGTGTAACGAACTTCCGGATCCCCGCCGAGGTTGCCGACCAGAATAACCTTGTTAATACCACTTCGAGCCATTAGCGTCTCCCATATTCATAACAATGTGTTTTATCAACAAAAATTCCGGAACCGGTTACAGCAGATCACTGACAACTGCTGAATACTGCCTTTCTGCGTGCCGGTTCTACCAGTCCCCGTACTGGCGTAAATGCTGCTCATCGAGCTGGTTTTTATCTATTTTCAGATAAGCTATCTGCTCTTCCACGACCAGGGATATATCCTTAACACCTGCCACCGTAGCAAGACGATCATTCATCCGGCTGGCTTCTGCGGGAGCCACCGGATAAAGATTCAATACGATACTGCTGACATAGGGGGGATTCTTCATGGTAACAGACAATAACCACCAGATGGCAGTCGCAATTGCCACGAGCGCAAACAATCCGCTCTCCCCCGACTGCTGATAAATATAGCCTGAGACAACACCGCCAAGCCCCGCCCCCAGGAACTGACAGGTGGAGAAAGCTCCCATGGCTGTTCCCCGGCTGCCCGCTGGCGCGATGCGGCTGAGCAATGAGGGGAGAGTAGCTTCCAGATAATTAAATGCCATAAAAAACAGCAGCACGCTGATCACCAGTAGTGTCAGGTTGCTCTGCCCGTACCAGATTAATGCCTGGGCTATCAGCAGCAAAGCTATAGCCCCAATCATTACCGGGCGAATTATGCGCTTTTTCTCACCCAGAATAATAAACGGCACCATAGCTACAAAAGAAAACACCATAGAAACCAGATAGACCCACCAGTGCTCATCCCTGGGTAATCCGGCCAGATTCTGCAGGCTCAGGGGAAGATGAACAAACAGCGCCATCAAAACAAAATGGAGAATAAATACACCGGCATCGAGGCGCAGCAGCTGTTTGTTGGCAAGCACCTGCCGTATCTGTGAAACCGCCGTAACAGTTTCACGGTTCGACTTTTGCCGAACCGGTGAAGGCACTCCCCACATCACCAGAGTAATCGCCAGTACCGCCATCACCGCAGAGATATAGAACATACCGGAAATGCCCCAGCCCTCTGCCAGCAAAGGCCCAAGAACCATAGCGACGCAGAAAGACAAACCGATGGTCATACCCACCATAGCCATAGCCTTGGTGCGGTTCTCTTCCCGGGTCAGGTCCGCCAGCAGCGCGGTCACCGCCGCCGCGATAGCACCAGCGCCCTGGAGAAAACGACCGGCAATGACACCGGTAATGGTGTCGCTGTACCCTGCCAGCAGGCTGCCGGCCATAAAGACCAGCAGGCCACCGATAATGACCGGTTTACGGCCAATTCTGTCCGATAAAAGCCCCGCCGGAATCTGCAGCAGGGCCTGGCTGACACCATAGGCACCGATAGCGACACCAATCAGTATCGGAGTACTCCCCTGAATCTGCTCCGAATACACCGCCAGTACCGGCAATAACATAAACAGCCCCAGCATACGCAGGGCAAAAACCAGGGCCAGACTTGATGCGGCACGTAATTCCAGTTGGTTCATTGTCCACAGTTCTTATTTGTGTCGAAGGCGCATAATACCAGTGCTTTTATCGACTGGCCCATAAATCAGGGTTTCCAGGTCAGCCTGTACACCACGTCGCTGAAATCATCGGAGATAAACAGCTCACCATTGTTACCCTGTTCAATAAATGCGGGCCGACCAATTACATCCCCTTCCTTTTCAAAGCCACCCACCAGTGTCCGCTCCTCAATACCGGAGTCGGTCCAATACAGGGAAACGACTTTATAACCATCTTTCTCGGAGCGGTTCCAGGAACCGTGCAGGGCCACTACTGCGGCATCTTCGAGAGCGGGCACTTTATTACCCTGGTAAAACCTGATGCCCAGAGGAGCGTTATGAGCCCTGAATTTATGGGCAGGCATACGGGCCTGGCTGATCACCTTTTCCTGATCCTTGCCATACTTCGGGTCAGGCACATTATCCCCGTGGGCCTGAGGCCATCCATAAAAGCCGCCGACCATAATTTCATTGAGTTCATCGGGAGGAAAGTTATCCCCCATCAGATCCCGGGCATTTTCCGTTGCGAACAGTCGCCCCTGGGAGTCCCAGTCAAAGTCCACGGAGTTACGAAGGCCTGTGGCGATAATTTCCCCTTCCGTACCGTCGGGCTGGTAACGGGAAATTGTTGAACGCAGTTTGTCGTCTTCCTCGCAGACATTGCAGCTGGAGCCTACCGACAGGTAAAGCAATCCATCCGGGCCGAAGTGGATAGTCCGGGTCCAGTGATTACCGCCGCCGGGAATATTGGTAATAATGCGCTGGTAATCCCCTGTCACCTTTCCGGTATCCTGGTTAAAGGGAGCCCGGCCAACGGCATTGGTTTCTGCCACATACAGCCATCCATCAAACAGCGCCAGACCGTGGGGGCTGTTCAAGTCTTTCATCACCGGGCGCTGTCCGTCACTGCGACCATCGCCGTCTTTATCCCGTAGCAACAGGGTAACTTCACCTTTGCGGGGCTGGCTTAACAGCAGATCACCGTTCGCCAATTTCTGAAGAACCCTGGGGTTCTCAAGTTCACTGGCAAAGACATTAATCTGGAATCCATCAGGCAGGGTAAAACGACTGTCGACTTTATTCTGGTTCGGAGCATCACCACCAATAACATCTCCAAGGGAAATATTAACCGCATAAGGTGAAGGCAGAAGGAAAACCGTCGCCAGAAGAACAGAAAACACTCCACCGGCAAGCAGGGCGAGCCATTTCAGCAGGGCTTTTATTCGTCTCATCGCTCAATATTCTTGTTGTTAAAAGCAGGAAAAGAAAATGATTCCTGTAAGTTTACCTGCACAAGTCACAGAGGACATTATGAAAATACTCACATCTGGACGGATATTTTCTATACTTCTTCAACTTTCTCTTAAAGAGTAAGACAGATGAAGCCCTTCAACTACGCTATTGTTCTGCGCCCGCTGCTATTCACTTTACCATTCCTTGTTCCGTTATCAGGGCTGGCCAGCCCACCTCCCTGCCCTACACCACCAAAAAGTCCGTACCACCTGGATGCAATACTGCCCATGTGCGATATGGACCCAAACACCCTGCTACTGGACCCTGGCCTGCACCGAAACCCCGGCAGATATGTCCTGGGGCGAACCCTTGATCCGAATCTGCAAAGTAATAGACAGTTACTGGCTTTATGCCCTTCAAACGCCGCTCAGTTTTATGGCAGCGCGGACAATGGCTATCCGAGAACAGCTGGTGACATGCTCAACTATGGCACTTACATACAGGTCGAAATTGCGCAGGACAAAAGCATAAAACTTTACAACTACAAGATTGCTCGAAATGGTGGAAGCTGGAAACTGCAAGGAGGCGGCCAGATCTGCTCACCACCGGGAGGCAATGTATCGGCCTATCTCCATTCATTTGATAATGACTGAGCTGCCGGAACAGAGAGTCCGGCTCTTCCGCCTGTACCGGAAGGTGTGGATCGGCACGGACTATCGGGCCTGCACTGTGTGCTGGTGTCGTCACAATGATGCGGCCAGTTTGAGGAAATAGAGCTGAACTTGAGGTTAAGACCCGGGACACTACCACTCTATTTTTAAAGAGCTCAATTTTTAAAGAATAGTGCACATGACCGGCGTCTGATCGTCTTCCATCCAGACAGGTCGTTCATGCCCTTTGGGTGGCTCATACCGGGTCTTCCCTGATTTTCGCCCCAGATAAAGAGGGTGAGTCGTTATCAGATCACTGTCTACAATATGTCCGTCTTCAGCTCTTCTGACCAGATTCAAAGGTCCTGTCAATGCTGTACTGCCGGGAATGACCAGCCTTCCCTGATCGTCTATTACGATTCCCCGCTGTCTGATGAGTTCTATAGCCCGATGTTGAACAACCAGAAGTGAAGATGATTCGCTGACCTGGTCTTCCTGGATATCAGAACCTCTGGTTTCTGGGTCCGTTTTTTCTGGCTCCACCATATGTATTGAGCGGGATTCCAGGCTTTCCAGGCTTATCTTTTCGCTGGCGAGCAAATGATTTACCAGCCTGGCTCTTTCTTCTGGAGGTTTACTGAAATACTCTTTCAGACTGGCCTGGCTGAACACTGGCTTATCAGTCATCAGCCTGTATTCGTTAATTATTAAATGGTAAAGCTTGTTAAACTCATCATCTGGTAGTTTTACCCGGCTTTGGATAAGGTTTTTTAGCCGATCATCCGCTTCTTCCACATATTCACAATTCAGCAGGTAAAGAACTGCGCCAGGATGTTGATAGAGCAAGGCCCTGTCCGATTCCCTGTATTTTTTTAAACAGTCATTTGAATACCAGAAATCAACAAGATCCTCAGTACTCCATGTTCGCATTTCTGAAACAGGGGGAGCATTGTAATGGTGTCTGTAAAAACCGGGTACAGAGTGTTGGCTGAATGCTTTTATGATTTCATCCGCCAGTGTTACTGATAAAACTTCTTTGCCAGAGTCATATTTAAGAAACAAGGGGTTGAGTCTTTTACAGGCTTCAAGGGCCATCTTTCTGGCTGTTAAGGGCATGGTCTTTGACAGTTCTTCCAGTTTTTTGATTGTACTGTATGCAGCTGCACAGAGCCTGATATTGTCTAATGGAATTTTCATCATTACATGGAAGTCGTGTTTAACTTCCTGTAGCAGAGAGGATGAACAACCGCTGTCTTCTTCGTTCAACGCACAAATCTGGTGGGCTAAACGCTCTGTTTCATGCCAGATGGGTGCCTGTTCTGCGCTGGTTCTCGGGATATAGGCAGGGTAGGACTTGAAAGCGCTGATCTGAAATCCTAATACCTTGAGCTCATTATCCTCAAGAGAGTCCGATTTTTCATACAGCCAGTCATCAAGTTGTGTAACCATAGTTGTATATTCATCAGAGGGCTGAACTTTCGGGAATTCCAGAATTTTCTCTATCAGTCGTGCTATATCAGGAAACTTTCTGCTGATGCCAGCCGCAGCCAGACAGTTATCTTCAGTATTTCCGGTAAGATGCATGGAGGGAGCAGTTACGGGTATATCAAAGAGCTGATGCTGTTGAAGATCAATAGCGTTAGCCAGAGAAAGCAGCAATTTTATGTGACATTGATTATCGTACAGTAAGTCATCATAACCGGCTTCATGTAATAATAACTGGCCATTACAGGGGATGACCCGTGTCTTGCTCCGTTGCGCTTCAGGGAAGTGTTGGCTGGAAGGCATTTGTGTGATGGATTTACCAACCACCGGGAGTCTTCTGTTTATGGAAGAGACCGAGTTGGCCAGGGCGGTGATCAGACAACTGAAATTCTCGTAGTTGACTCCATAAAGGTACTCTACAGGGACATCATCACGAATATAGGAAGAAAATGCTGGAATGAATTCTTTTTCATCGTCTGCTTCCCTGGCTAATACACTCTCATAGGCGGCGGGCGTAAACAAAAGCAATTCATCGCTGAGAGGGCATGTCAGAAGCGGATAGTTCTTTTTCTTGCACAGGGCCTGAAAAATAATTGAGGCATTGTCCTGGTCAATCATTGCTACAGTCAGATCGGGAAACAAGATAAAACTGTTGGCCGATAACTGGCCTTCTTCAAAATCCAGCATGACGACCGGGCGTTGCACTATTGCAGGCAGCAGTGTCAGTAATGTTGGGGTTGCGGCACTGCTGAATGTTGCGTCGCTGCCCTTGAGTTCAAAAGCTTTAAGCCCTTTGCCCTCTCTCAGTCTTTGAATCAGGACTTTTAGCTGATCACTTGTTGCACTGCCCTCAAAAAAATCTTCAAAGGGCTTTTGATACACTCTACTTGTCCTGAATTGTTCACTGGATCTTAATATATCTTCAAGGTTTTTGAGAATACTGCGGCTTATCCAGACATCATTGTTTTCCAGAGAGAAATGTTTAAGGTCGGAGTTTTTTAAACGTTCGAATAAAGTTGAAAATCTGCTGTAATCGACTTTCCTTAAGTCAAAACTGTGACGTTGCGCAATGGCCTCCAGGTGCCCAATCTTAAATTGTTTACTTTGTCTGTAAGTTACCCTGCCAGCTACCCATATTGTACTTTGAAACTCGCTTACCTGATCCCCGAACAATTTCCATCTCTCACTTTTCGGGATACTGGTCCCAGCTTTAACTCCCTTGATATGGGCATTGAAATGTGAGTGAAATTCCTTTTTTAAGGATGTGCCCGTACATTGCTGTGGCTCTGAATAGCATGATCCTGCTGTTTTAAAAGAAGAATGGGCAGGAGCAGTGGAAGCAGAAGCAGCAGGTTCCATTTTGATTCCCCTTTGAATTACTCAAGTTGCTCGTTTGGTTTAAGAGTTTTTACAAAATTCTATTCTTGAAACACATAACTTCTGGAAGCACATAACTACTTCAACAGGCCGTGGTACTTTGGACAAAGAAGCTGGATAAAAGTTTAAAATGTTCAAGGGGCGTAAATGGGTGTAGATAATCTGGACCGGCGGTTAAACAGTTCCTGACCATAGGGATTTCCCAGATTCTCCATGTCAGTTTTACTGTCATAGCAGACAGCCATAAGGAACCCAACTCTCCGACCGCAATCCATATTCAGTGTCATCGAAGTAAAAAATGCCAGGGATTGCTCCTATGCTCGTACATCGGTTACCAGCCTCTCCTTTTTTTCCGCGTCCCCAGGTTCACTCTTATCCACAACAGGGAACCTGGCGCTCCCGTCTGTGCCGACAGGCATGGAAGGGTACATGCTATCTGGCCTGCCTTCCTGCCAAAGCCGCCTGGGGCATTATTGTCCCTGGCACCCGCATCGCTTTCCGCGCTGTCTGTATATGTACTGACGCTACTTTCGCCCTGACCTTTATGCTGATGGGCACAGCCGGCCATGCCCTGGAGTTTGCCGGCAATCCGCTGCTGTTGAAGAAAAAGCCGGCCCTTCCCAGGATGCTTATCAGTGCCCTGTTGTTTTATATCCTGAAACAGTTCATGCCATGGAATGAAGAGAAACACTGCATGTACGCTGCCACCGCAGCTGTTGTGGCTTTAAACCTGTATACATCCACACTTGGCGTTTTTGTTGGATATACAGGAACCCTGCTCAGGCTGGCCGCTACCAATCTGAACCGTTTACGCACACTGCATTTATCTGAACAAGAACTACAAATGCTGGCTCGCATGTTCATTTATGGCATGCAAAAAAGTTTTACAGAAGATCATCAAGAAGTCGCCCAGTACTGGATAGACCAGTTAACAAACGAACTTCTGGCAGCACTCAAAGAAGCGGGAAACCAGCAAGATATAAACAGCCTCCTGAAAATACCTTCTACTGAGCTGTGTCGTATGCTTCTGGACTTTAGTGGTGACAGCAATAGCGGCGACAGTGACAGCAACGAAGACAGAGAAAGTCTGCGTGATATTCTTCTGGAGGACGTGACCCGGGGAATCACCTTCAAGACATTCAGGAATCTATTTAAGCGCCAGGCCAATATCACCTCCGGCCACCAGCATATAATAAGGGATTTTGACCTGCTGCTGAAAGAACAGATCCAGAAAAGAGGGCTGAATGTTTCCACCCTGTCCATGCTGGCCATGATGATGACTTCCGCATATTTCCCGGCCACAGCCGTGCGTTTCCAGGAATATGTGACAGAGGCTTGCAGAGCTCATATATCGGCGCTGATTGAGCAACATGTTCAGCAATATATTGAATCCCTGAAAAAGGATACTAAGCGTCAGCGTTCCCGGAAAATATCCGATGGCTCAAACTCTGCGCCAGAGCTATTACCAACAACACAGACTTCCTCCCATGAACCCCTGGACGCTGGGGAACAGAAAGAACGGAAAGAACAGATGGCCAGACTTCTGGCCAGTTATAGAAAAAGACGACAAAAAACCCAGAGTCATGGAGGAAATGGAAAAGATATCGTCTTACCTTTTTCCCAGACGGACACAGAAGCTTACAGACAACACCCTGCTTTCAAGAATGGCACAGCTCTGATTGATAAAGTCTCCCATAAAAACAGCATTATCAGGCTTAAAGCCAGAACACAGTGGGACAAGGTATTTACAACCAGCCTGTCTAACAGAATTCATCACTTCTCAGACCTCACTCTGAGCATAAATGGCCAGGCTCACCGCCTGTATCACTCCTCCACCGGCCTTAGTCAGAGCGACAGTAAGACAGCAACTCTGTTTTATTATTTTGATGAAAGCTTTAAACCGGTACTTGTCGCCGTCAGTCACCATACAGGCCCAAGAAAATATGAAATGGTTACCTATGACAAGCAATGGAAATTCCCTGCTTCACTCTCCCTGGAAAAGCCCGTATGCGTGGAGGAAGTACAGAGGTAACCCTACATTCGCCCGGACACGGCCCTCAGGCAAAAAGACAGCAATGAATCTGTAAGTTCATTCCGGGCCTTCTCGTTCAGAACCCTTTCATTATTTCCAAGAGGCCGAACCAGTGCCTCAGAAAGAATACCTACCAGGGCGGCAGCGCTGATACGGGCGTTCTGCTCAGGGAATTCCCCCTGTTCAATGCCCTCTTCAATCAGGGCCTGGTAAATCTCCGCGTAAGTGGCCCGGTATATCAGGCGCTCCTTTTCCACCATGGGATCTACGGGTTCAGCCATCAGTGCATAAGCAATTCGCTGTCCTTTAATGGCTCGATGAATAAAGCGACATATGGCGTCCATCATACGGGCACTGGGGGACAAAGGATTCCCGGTAGACGACTCAGGAAAGGCACTGGCTTTTACTTTCGACACTTCAAGATCCGTGGCCCGGCGAAATACAGCCGCGCACAGTTCCGCCTTGGAGGAAAAATATTTATACACCGTGCCGGTAGCAACACCCGCCCGGCTGGACAGCGCGCTGATCGTCAGACTCTGAAATCCCCCTTCGGAAACAATATCAACCGCAGTGGACAACAGCAGCTCCAGTTGGGCTTCTTTTCGGGCGCGGGTTTTTTCGGTCTGACGATAGGCCATGCTCTTTCCTGAATACGCGGCATCTTAACCCCCGGTACTTATTAAAGGTTTTGCGTGGGAGCCATATCAAAAATGAAACCATACCAGAGATTGTTCTCTAATCTCACTCTCAGAAAACGCTATACAGAAAACGTTGACCAATAAAGTGAATAGTGATTCACTTTATTGAAAAACAAGATTCCTTCTCCCTCCCAAAGAGGAACAGATCATGTCACAACCAGCCCATAAGCCCGGTAGCGATAGCGTTACCCCAATCAATACCCAGCAGGATGATTTCACCCCCAGCACGCCCTACTGGTCGGAAACCCATACCGTAGAAAACCAGCCCCAGCCGCTGGTGAATTACAATATGTACGGTTCGGATATAGCTCTCAGGGAAGCAGTTACCGCCAACTATGGAGCCTGGGGTGAGGATGACCTGCTGCGTCTCGGTGCCATTCTCGGCAGTGAAGAGATGATTGAAGCGGGTTTTCAGGCTAATGCCTTTCTGAACAAGCCAACCCTGCATACCCATAACCGTTATGGGGCACGGATCGATGAAATCCGTTTTCATCCTGCCTACCATAAAGTTCACGCCCTCTCCATGAAGGAAGGGCTGCACAGTTCCCAGTGGCTGGACCCAAAGCCCGGCGCTCACGTGGTTCGCGCGGCTAAAAACTATCTGATGGGACAGGTTGAAGTCGGCCACCTGTGTCCGGTCACAATGACCATGGCGGCTATTCCCACCCTCAAGCATCAACCGGATATTTATAAAAAGTGGGCACCCAAGGTGATGGCCCTGGATTACGATCCCCGCAATGTTCATCACGACCAGAAAAAAGCCGTGACCATCGGTATGGCCATGACCGAGAAACAGGGCGGTTCCGATGTTCGCGCTAACAGCACCCGCGCTGTTCCCAAAGCTGAAGGTGGACCGGGCAAGGAGTATCTGCTCACCGGCCATAAGTATTTTGTCTCCGCCCCCATGTGCGACGCGTTCCTGATGCTGGCCTACGCTCCCGGCGGCCTGTCCTGCTTCCTGGTTCCCCGGTGGAGGGATGATGGCACTAAAAATCCGCTGCAAATCCAGCAGCTGAAGAACAAGATGGGCAATATCTCCAACGCTTCCAGTGAAACTGAGCTGCGCGGCGCGACCGGCTGGCTGATTGGCCCCGAAGGCCGTGGTGTTGCCGCCATTCTGGAAATGGTGGCCATGACCCGTTTTGACTGTATGTCAGGCTCTTCCTCCATGATCCGTCACGCAACACTGCAGGCGGTGCACCACTGTTCCCAGCGCAAGGCTTTTGGCGCAACCCTGACGGACCAGCCACTTATGAAAAATGTACTCGCAGATCTGGCCCTGGAAAGCGAAGCTTCTGTGGCCATGAGCATGCGTATTGGCCGTGCCCTGGATTTGTGCGAGAACGACGAACATGAAAAGCTGCTGATGCGTATGGGCACAGCTGTGGGTAAATACTGGATCTGCAAGCGTGCAACCATTGTTGCCACAGAAGCCATGGAGTGCATAGGTGGCATGGGCGTAATGGAAGACACCATTATGCCTCGGTTGCTGAAAGAAGCGCCGGTAAACTCCATCTGGGAAGGCAGTGGCAACGTTCAGTGTCTGGATATGCTGCGGGCCATGAACCGGAGCAAGGGTTCGCTGGAAGCTTTTATCAAAGAAATGAAAAAGTCGGAAGGCAAGAACAAACTGTTCGACAAAGCCCTGCTGGATGTACAGAAAGAATTCAGCGACCTGTCCGCTATTGAGTACCGTGCACGTACCATCGTCAGCAAGATGGCCATCACCTTCCAGGCATCCTGTCTGTTGCAACACGGCAATCCGGAAGTCGCTGAGGCCTTCTGCCTGGCACGTTTGAGCGGTGAACACAGTGGCTGGGTATTCGGTCAGTTGCCCAGAGGCATCAACTGCGACCTGCTGATTGAGCGGGCTCGCCCCCAATAAAAACGCCTTTCTTGTGCAAAGACTGATGTGCAGGGATTGTCGGCTATTAAACGGCAATCCCTGTATAGCAGAGCTTCGGTTTTACAGCCTGGGAATGTCAGCACTAAATGTTAGTTGCAGCCAGGATCAAGTGCATTACGCATACAGGCCTGACAGTTGGCCGTATTGTATGCATCCATATTATGGTTCGTCTGGAGGGCTCCGCAGCAACTTTTATATTTCGTTACAAGCACAGAGCAGGCTGCAGTGAGTGAGGCACAATCAGCAGCCAGACCTATAGCCACCAGCGGCCCTATAATCGGAATACTGAAAGCAGGGCCGATAGCAGTGCATACTCCCGTTGCGCTAGAACAGGTACCATATTGATTCTTGCGATCCTGCAGGCAGTTATCAGACGGTTCAGTATTCAACGTCAACAACATTGACAAGCTGTTTATCGTATCCCAATAACCATTCTCTGTTAATCGCTCCGGATCTCCCCCTGCCTGCAGCAGAGAAGACCAGTAAGCATGGTGAAATTTCGTTTGCCACTCATTGTAATGGGAAGGTACTGCAGCAGGAGGAGTGCCATGAGCCAGACCCATAAAAAGCAGTACTATGGAAGCACTGAAGTTCTTCGCATAATTGATCTTCATTTTACTACCCACGATTAAAGATCTGCATACATGAGAGAGAAACTTATAGTGGGTACAGGATAAGAGATCAAAAAACAGTGCCGTGCCTTCGCCGTGTCTTCATTACTATCTAAAGCACTCTAACAGAACTGTTATGCAATTCTTTCGAAGTTGGCAATACCCTGCCTGTTCTCTTTTTTATATGGGGGGGGGGTTATGAAGGCGAGTGGGAATAATGCGGGGCAGCTATATCCATTAACCTGGAATAATGATTATTCGGTCCAGGGGGAGTCAGGGTCGGCAAACCCGCCTGGCATTTCTGGACGTTCTGTGGAGGCTGCTCCTCCACAGCCTGAGTATTCCGTATATTCGGCCTGTGGGCCTGAAGGGACATTTTCTCCCAGGACTGCTGAAATTCTTGAATCTTTGGACATTTCCTCCCCTGGAAGCCAAGGTAAGGACCTGGAGCCAAGTGAGGAGGGTGGCTCTGCTTTCCTGTTGCCTTTGGAAGAGGAGGGTGGATTAACTCTTTTGCCATCTCAGCAGTCCGCTACTGTTGCACCCTTCCCAGCCGCAGGATTTGGCCCTGGCGAATATTTGCAGGAATTGAATCACACTGATGTAGATTTCCTGTTAGATGTGGATTTGCTCTATGGGGTAAATTACGGTTTTGTACCAAGTCTGAGTAGATCTTCCGAATATCTTTATACTTCTGCTCCAGATACTTCTGCTCCAGAGCCTGGATTTACCGCTGCAGATGCCCCTGTACCGTCTGATAAATGTTTAACTGCTCTTTGCCGGGTGCCCCCAGTTACGCTGTCTCCTTACTATGCTATTGCTCAGGCTCTTATCACGACTTTTGTTGCGGATGATACGGTACCTGATTCCCTGGCAAAGAGAGACACTGGTGTACAGACCGAACCGGTGACTTTCGCCGTGGATGATGAAACTGGATCTGGCTCACAGGAAAAGAGGGAAAAGGGTGTGCAGACTGACCCTGAGACTTGTGGCATGAAAGATTATGCAGAGACCCACTTAGCTGATGATAACTCTGAAACCCTCGCCCACGTAAGTGATAAGACTGAATCCGGCGATGAAATTGACGATGAAATTAATGTGCAGACAGTTATTGAAACATTAGTCGATGGTGATGGGACTGGTTGCTCTGCAGAAGAAATGCGTATGATCCTTGAAAACCTGGCTGGTGATGGTTCCTTGCATGACTCTGCAGAAGCTGATGCTTTGGTTAGTGGTAATAAGCCTGTGCCGGTTTCTGAGAAAGCACGCGCGGCTCCCGTAATCTCAAGTGGTGCACCTGGTCCTTCTCTACAGGGCCAATCTGGGGAGAGTTCAGGATCGGAAGATGAAGGTGATCAACAGACGGAAGGAATAAGGAAAAATACGTTATCGGCAAGAAACTATCGGAAGAGGAAGAGAGAACATCAGCAGGTTTTGACGTCAAAATATATGTGCCTGAAAACCCAGAACATACAGTTAAAAAAACAGCTCAAGCAGTTAGAAGAGGAAGTTGTTTCTACCAGAGCATGTGTTCGAAGAACTCTCGCAGAGAAGGTTGCTGAGTTCCGGAGGCGGTAGAGGGTGAATCCTGCGCATCATAATCGGTTATCCGCAGTACTTAACCCCTTGGTCAACGTTGCCTGTGTTTCTGTGTAAAATAGACCGGATAAACTATCACAATGAGCAGGAGAAACCATGCTGGGTACAGCTCTGGCGAAAAGTGCAACCCGGGCTATGCTGCTGGGTTCCGGTGAACTGGGCAAGGAAGTGGCCATTGAACTGCAGCGCCTGGGGGTTGAGGTGATAGCCGTCGACCGCTACGCCAATGCGCCGGCTATGCATATCGCCCATCGCGCCCATGTTGTGGATATGCTGGATGGTGCGGCCCTGCGCAGTGTGATTGAACAGGAAAAACCCGATTATATTATTCCAGAGATTGAAGCCCTGGCCACTGCCGAGCTGGTAAAGCTTGAACAGCAAGGTTTTCATGTTGTGCCCACAGCCCGTGCGGCGCAGCTGACCATGGACCGTGAAGGTATCCGTCGTCTGGCTGCAGAAGAGCTGGGCATTCCTACGTCTCCCTACAGCTTCTCCGATACTGAACAGGATTATCGGGACTCTGTCGCAGAAATCGGTATGCCCTGTGTAGTGAAGCCGGTGATGAGTTCCTCCGGTAAAGGCCAGAGTATTATTCGCAGTGAAGAAGATATTGCAACAGCGTGGACTTACGCCCAGGAAGGTGGCCGTGCCGGTAAAGGCCGGGTGATTGTGGAAGGGTTTATCGATTTTGATTATGAAATCACCCTGCTGACCATTAAGGCCGTGGATGGTATTCACTTCTGTGATCCCATTGGCCACCGCCAGGAAGACGGGGATTACCGGGAATCCTGGCAGCCCCAGGCCATGACTCCGACCGCCCTCAAAGCCGCGCAGGAGGTTGGCCACAAGGTGGTAGAAAACCTGGCGGGTAATGGCCTTTATGGCGTTGAGCTGTTTGTTAAAGGCGATAATGTCTGGTTCTCTGAAGTTTCTCCCCGTCCCCACGACACGGGCATGGTGACACTGGCTTCCCAGGATCTGTCGGAATTCGCACTTCACGCCCGAGCTCTTCTGGGCCTGCCGGTAGCCGGTATTCGTCAGTTTGGGCCGACCGCTTCTGCCGTTATTCTGCCAGAAGGTAACAGTGAGGATGTCTGCTTTGATGAGCTGGATGCAGCTCTGATAGCGCCCGGCACCAGCCTGCGTTTGTTTGGCAAGCCTGCGATTGCCGGACGTCGCCGTATGGGTGTGGCCCTGGCAACCGGCGAATCTACCGATGATGCTGTGTCCCGTGCCAAGGCGGTGGCGGCTTCGGTAGCGGTTAAGCTGTAAATACATGATATGAATCTGGCCAGTATTCACTGGCCAGATTCATAGTCTGTTTACTCCATCTGCTTTTTACTTCGTCAGTTTTTGTTTCACCAGATCGGGAGCAGGCATTCTTCCGATCCAGCGATTAGTCAGGGTACCAAGCAGTAGTTCATCCCCATCCTGTTGCACCGATGTAATCACCGAGACATTTTTCCCTTCCGGGTCGTGCAGGCTGTGAATAATTTCTCCACTCTCGTTCAGAGCCAGAATCAGGCCGTATCGGGTTGGCTTAGGCAGCATGGGTTTGGGAAGTCTGGCCATCAGGTTTTTCACCCATGGTTTGGAATGCATCCAGTCCACAATGTTTTTGCGGGGAGTCGCCATGGCTACCCAGAACACACCCTTTCGGTTCGCTGATACGCCATCGGGCATACCGGGAAGGTTGTCGATGAAAATATCGCTGGTGCCGGCCTTTTCTCCTTTCAGCCAGTAGCGGGTAATCCTATAGCGGTAGGTTTCATTAACAAGTACAAAGTCTTCATTCTTTGACAAGGCTATTCCGTTGGCGAAATAGAGATTCCTGAGCAGAACAGTGGTCTTACCTGTAGCCGGATTGTAAGAGAGCAGGCGGCCGTAGGGCCTGGCTTCGAGTAAGTCGAGTACATAATCCGGCTGGTTATATTTGCTGCTGGCGTCAGAGAAATAGATGGTGCCGTCACTGGCAATATCCAGGTCATCGGTAAAGGCGTAAGGTACACCTTCGGCCTTTGTAGTAAGAACTTTGATCTTCCCCTCTGGATTAACAGACAGCAGGCCTCGCCAGGCATCGGCCACAATTAAATTTCCCTGTGCGTCGAAATGCAGGCCAAGGGGGCGGCCACCGGTATTGGTAAACACTTCCCGCTCGCCACTGGGAAGAATCCGTATAATCCGGCCATCCTGACAGCCACCGTAAAGACGGCCTGCAGTGTCTCTATCCACATCTTCTGGCCCAAGGCAGTCTGTGGTATCAATGGTCTGGATATCCGACAGCATACGGTTGGGTGTCAGAACACCGGACATATCTGGTGCCGGAGGTGGTGTCCAGCTGGCCGAATCCATGGCCTGGATGCCAGAAGAGATAAGAGTAAAAGCTGTAAAGGCGCAAGTCAGAGAGAGTGTGCGATATTGCATAAGAATTACCCGGGATTATTATTTTTCCCACCAAGATAAGCACAAGTTAACTAAGCCTGCTTGTATTGGGAATATTTTACCAGCCCTGTCAGTAGGTGTGCTATTACCGGGAAGACCCATCAGAATCTGGAAGAGAGCTTTCTCTTAGCTGATGTCTCTTTCCAGGGACGTCCTTTCCTGAGAACCTTTGTTGAGATTTGCCAGGTGTGGATAAGCTGTGAGTACGGAAGAGACAATAAAGTCGAAAGGGACATCGGCAAAGGTACCGTGCTCAGAAAGGTATTCCATGTGACGGCTACCGTTTGTACCATATTCGTGGAATATGGAATCTTCCCGGCCGTTAAACTCCAGGGGGGAAACACCCATTTTCTCGCACAGGACTTTATTAAAGGCGGGAGTCGCTTTTACCCACTTGCCTTCCAGGTAAAGCTCGATATAACCGTGCATCACAAACACGTCGCTTTGCAGGTATTCAATTAGCTGAGGGCTGGAGATATGGTTTTTTACGTCAGCAAGGCCAAGACGTGCGGGAATACCAAGCAGACGACAGCCGGCACCCAGTAGGATCGCCTTGGGAATACAGTAGGAAGAGCCGGTTTCCAGGCAGTGGCTGGCACTCAGGGACTCGGGGTCGAGGGAGAAGACGTAAGGGTTATAGCGGATAGTGTCCCGGGTGGCCTGATATAATCTGATCACCTGCCGGACAGGGTTCTGTTCAGCGCCAATAACGCTATGTACCCATGTTTGAATAGCCGGATTGTCAAAGTCAAAAAATGGTGTTGCCAGCAGATATTCTTTCATTCTGGTTTTTCCGCTTTTTATCTTTCGAGTATACCGGCGGCAACGGCAGAGTCATTTGCACAAAAGTAACAACCGTATTGGCATGAATGGTCATGTTTGACGCATAGACTTTGCCAGGACATGGTGAATGAAGCTGTTGAATGGGCTATTTAAGTTGAATTGCTGAATGGAATTGCTGAGAGGCATTGCTGAGGGGAGTTGTATTGTGGAGTTATGCAGTGGAATTTGAATTTCGCCGGGACGTGACCGGTCAGTTCCAGGCCAGCTTTTCCATGGGCCATGAAGCTATGGCTGCCTGGTTGCTGGAAGAAGTGGCCTGTCGGCCAACAGTTATACCTTTACTCTGTAAAGAGATTGCCCGATTGCAGGCTGGGGAGGGTTGGGAACACTGCCTGGACGGACAGGAGTACAATCTTCGCCTGAGCCGAACCGAAGCGGAAGTCTGCAACGCCCAGGTGGACTTCGACCATAATGAGGAGATTCAGGAAGATATGGATTTCTATGATCAGGAAGCCAGGGCGAGCTGCGGGCTGGATGATTTTAAAGGTATGCTGGAAGAGTGGCAGCGCTTTATCGAACGATAAAATGAATGTGCGCTATCAGGATGCAGACAGGAGTGGTTGTGAAGCAGCTGTTAACCCGAAAAATTGTTGAACCCCTGAAAGCGGTTATGCGCCAGGGGTTGAGCCGTGAAGTCATGGCCTTTACCCTGGCCGCGGGCTTTGTAATTGCCACCTTTCCCGTTTTTGGCGCGACAAGCCTTTTGTGCATTGTGTTTGCGGCCCGGTTCCGATTGAATCAGGTGGTGATACAGATTGCTAACTACGTGGGTTATCCCTTCCAGTTTCTGTTATTTATCCCCTTGATCCGCCTGGGGGAAGGGCTGTTCGGACTGTCTGCGGTCTCTATTGATCCGGGACAGGTGGGAGATATGCTCTGGAATACGCCTATGGTGTTTGTACAGCATTATGGCATAGCTATCGGAGCGGCCTGTGTAGTCTGGCTGCTGCTTGCGGTGCCGTTTATCTGGGTTATCAAGAGAATTATTCTGCTGATGCCGGGTATGCGGGTTTCTGTTTAGCTATTACCAAAGTCTTTCTAACGGGTTAGAGCGTAATCCTGAGCCTGCTTTTATTCAGGCTCAGGGCTAGCCCGGATATTTCATAAACATGCTCCCGATCTCGCTTGTTCCCTGCCACTCTAAGGAGATTTGGCTCAGTCGACCGTACGTCCCGGTACGGCACTTCTTCGCCAAACACCTTAGAGCCACAAGCCCCGGCGCGATCTTCGGGGCAATTTATGAAATATCCGGGCTAGTTCTTTATTTACCTACTCATCTGTCCAGTGACATGGACCATTTTCTGTGCAGCTGATTGTTCCGCTTTTATAGACTTTGAGCGTCTGGTGTCCGGCTGTTAGCCGACAGCCGAAACGCAGATGGCTGCCGGGGGAAGCCTTGAACCGGGTAGTCTGACCAGCAGAAATTGTTCTCCAGAGTATTCCCGGGTTTTTGGGGTCCGGGCTGCACTGTTTAGTGATATCCCAGCTGCGAATTAACAAAATACAGGCAAGACCATCACTGTTAACCTGTACATCAAAGCAGACGGGAGCCTCCCTGGGAATAAGCACGGGATTGGAGATAGCCGTAAATACCCCGGGAATAGGAGCATTGCCCAGGATGCGAATTGGTCCGGTGTAGTAATCAGGTCTTGCAGTCGAGTTTTTTAAGGTTCCTGTAATTGAAAATCTGGAGTCTGTACCGTTGACAGTTAGAGTACCGCTCTGTTTTGAAATCATTATGTAAACCTGAGAGTCTGGGTAGTCGGCGTCGGGAAACTCCAGCAGATAAGTATCCTCCCCTACGGGCAGCGCATAAACATCCTGACCATTATCATCTTTAAATGTATAGGCTGAACGAAACTGGTTGATGAAATCGGTATCCAAAGGTGTGAGGTCAGATTGCAGGTTTTTTGCTGTTTCAAGGCAGTGGGGAATATCCATGAAACATGTTGATATGCCATTATCAGACGACGTCAGCATATTAATATTTTCTTTACTTTCTCCGAGTGCTTTCTGTAATTGGGTTCGAGTCGTATAGCTGAATTGTTCGCCGTAACTTGTTTTCAATATACGCTGAATGACAAACTGCACATCCTTTGCGAGTTCATAAGCCTGAGCCAGTTCTTTTCTCGCATGCCGAATATCTTCGGTTACCATTGTTGGGCCTACAGGAATATTAAAGCGGCTATAGGGCGCGTAAGTCTGGCTAATGGGGTAAGCTGAGGGAGGGATTTCACCGGGAGGGGCATCAAGCTGGTTTGCGAATTCCTTATTGGCGTAATTAATAACACTGTCGATGGTTTTTTTGCAGTCCGCTAAATCGTCCAGGCTGCAGCTGGTTGCGTAAATGTTACCCGCAGATTTTCCTGCAAACACATGACTGAGTGCTGCCGGTTTACCACCCTGCTGAAAAGCTGCAATTTCAATTTCCCCATGAACATTACTTTTGTTCACCGAACCCTGCAGCCCCTGAGAGATATTCACGAGGGAGGCACCTTGAAAGTGTATGTTATCGCTGAAGTGGTTTTTCTCTATAGCGCTCGCAAATTTGATTTTGAGAGAGACGAAAAGGTTTGCACCCATTTGCTGGCTGATAACGAATTTATCACCACAGACTGTGCGAAACTCAGCAGGGCTTTTTGCGCTGGCTTTTTTTCCGGTGTCGTTTAGTAGATCTGCCCCCAGTCCATTGAGCTGGGTTTTGACCGTCGGCATTTGTATCTGCTGAAAAAAAAGAAAAGTCTGGGTTTGATCAGTATCCTGTACATAGCGTGCATACTGGGCTTTAGCATTGAGGGAAAACTTCTGGTAACTGAGTTCTACATCCAGGTTGACACCTAAAGTCATCAACAGTGAATCAATATCCTGCTGTTGACCAAGGTGAATAGTTGATGACCCGCCACCGCTCACATTGATTGTGCCGGGAGTCAGGCAGGTTTCTGCCAGAAGCTGTCCCTGGTCGGTGGAATAACCAAGCCCTAAGCCCTGGGTCCAGGGCTTAGGGGTCTGCGGTGGTGGAGCAAGGTACTCCCCGTGACAACAGGAATAGATGGTAACAAGCAGGGTATAGAGAAATATTCTGCAGATGGGCGCAGCGGCGGAGGAGATGTTTGAGCCTATCATTTGAGGTGCTTCCGAACTGTGGCCGGGGAGACGCAGCTAAGTATGAACCACCTTTGACACATTTGTGCTTTATTTATCTGCAGTCTGAGTGTCTGCGCATAGCGACAAGCCTGATCGTTTTGTCCTGCTGCAACACTAATCTGTAGTAGCACCAGACAGAAGTAATATTTGATGAACCCTGATATGAAAACCTGCCATGAGTGCGGGCTGGAGCAGAGGGTACCGGTTGTCCCGGGACGTTATCGGGCCTTGTGTGTTCGGTGTGGTGGTGTGCTTGTTGCCAACCGGCCGGGTTTTGTTGACAGGGTTCTTGGCTTTTCCCTCGCAGGGCTGGTGATGCTTGGTTTGTCGATGCTGTTTCCATTCCTGTCCCTGCAGGTGGTCGGGCGTATTCAGACTATGTCACTGATTTCCGGAATGAACATTGTCTGGCATCAGGGCTACCAGTTCTTGGCCGTGCTGATGGGGCTGATGATTTTTATCCTGCCGGGTATTTTACTGTTCCTGCTTGCTTTCTTCCTGCTTCATTATCGCTGGGACAGGAGCCTGCCTAATGGCATCTGGCTGGGTAAGCTGCTGGAATGGTTTATCAACTGGAATATGTCCGATGTTTTTCTGGTTGGGGTGCTGGTTTCTCTGGTGAAGCTTTCTTCTGTGGCCAGTGTTGTGTTTGGAATGTCGTTTATTGCCTATGCTGGCTTTTGTCTGTGCCTGGTGGGGGGGCTGACAAACCTTGATCAGCATCAACTTGAGCAGTGGATCAGCGGGGGACGCCCGGTTCTCCATCCGATAACCGAAGCTGGACCATGCCTTCAGCGTTGCTGGGCTTACCTGTTTACTGCCGCCATCTGTTTTGTGCCTGCCAATGTTCTTCCCCTTACTATAACCATCAGTACCGGGCAGACCTATCCGGGAACTATTCTGGACGGGGTGTTGGCGCTCTGGAGTATGGGTTCCTGGCCCGTGGCCAGCGTGATTTTTATTGCCAGTATTTTTGTGCCTGTTTCCAAAATGAGTGCCCTGGCCTATATCTTTCTCAGCGTGCAGTTCGGCATGACAGTGCGGCAGAGGGAACGCATGATTCTGTACCGGTTGGCTGAGCTTTCTGGTCGCTGGTCGATGATCGATGTGTTTGTTGTGGCGATGCTGGTCTCTCTTGTTCAGTTCAACGACATCATCGCCTTTCATGCCGGCCCCGCTGTGTATGCGTTTTTTGCCGTTGTGGTACTGACTATGCTGGCAGCTGAGAGTTTTGATCCCCGTTTAATCTGGAAAACCCATGGGGAATCGCTGAATTGTAAAAAGGAACAACAGTTTGAAGCAGAATGACGCTGATGAAGCCTCTGTTCCCGAAGCACGGATAGTAACCGGCCGCAGGGTATCTGCCCTGTGGGTTCTGCCCCTGATAGCCCTGCTGGTGGGGGGCTGGATGGTATGGCTGCATTATTCATCCCTTGGACCTCAGGTCACTGTGCAGTTTCAGACCGCAGACGGTATTGAAGCCGGAAAAACCCAGGTGAAGTACCGGGATGTTGTAGTGGGAGAAGTGACCTTTGTTCAACTCACTAAAGATCTTAAGGCTGTGCAGATGATGGTGCAGATGAGGGCGGAGAGTAGAGGGCTGGTAAAAGACGACAGTCGGTTCTGGATTGTCCGTCCCCGCATCACCACTGGTGGGGTATCCGGCCTTGGGACTCTTCTCTCTGGCGCTTACATAGAGATCAGTCCCGGTAAGAAAGAGCTGACCCGAAAGGATTTTATCGGTGATGAAACACCGCCGGTTTCAGATCTGAATGCTGATGGCATGAGGGTTACCCTGTACAGCAAGGAAGCGGGCTCATTAAATATTGGTGATCCTGTTCTGTACAGTGGTTTCCGGGTGGGTCAACTGGAGGATATGTCCTTTGACCTGAAGAAACGCCAGATTCGTTACCGGTTATTTATAAATGCGCCTTATAAGGATCTTGTGACTGACCAGACCCGGTTCTGGAATATCAGCGGTATAGATCTCAAGGCTGGCGTTAATGGGATAAAACTGCGTACCGGCAGCCTGGAATCATTACTCAGTGGCGGTATCGCTTTTGCTACGCCGGCTGGTGCTCCCCCCGGTCAGCCGGTGAAGGATAATCAACTGTTCCAGCTTTATCCCGACTTTTCCAGCATTAATGAATGGGAATATCAGGGGGGCTTTGATTATGTTCTGTTGTTTGATGAGTCCGTAAGGGGGCTTGAGGTGGGAGCGCCGGTGGATTACAGGGGTATTCAGATTGGCGAGGTTAAGCGTATTGCCTCTGATCTGATGGATAATGTGATCGGTGATGAGAGTCTTGAGATTCCTGTTATTGTCACCGTTCAGCCAGAACGGTTTGGTGCGTCTGTTTCCAAATTGACTCAGTCTGAAGTGAGTGAGGAGTTTCAGAAAGGTGTTAATAAAGGGCTGCGGGCATCGTTGAAGGCAGGGAGTCTTCTGACAGGCAGTCTTTATATCGATATGGATTTCCGGGCAAAAACAAGCGGTACAGGCGCTGCGGCTATCACGTTAAAGCAGTACCAGGGCTTTACTGTTCTACCCACGAAGAAAGCCGGGCTTTCTCAGATGGGAGAACAGGTTAATCACCTGTTAAACAAACTGAATACCCTGCCCCTTGAGGGAATCATGGTCAGTCTGGATAAAAGCATGCAGCAGATCACTCGCACCATGGCCAGAGCCGAAGATCTGCTTGCCGCGAAAACTACCAGACAGCTGCCCCAGAGTGTGAACAACACTATGGGTGCCGCACAAAAGCTGCTGGAGAATTATTCCTCAGACAGTGACGTTTATGGTGAGATGAGCGATACCCTTGATCAACTGAAAAACCTGATCTGGCAGTTACAGCCTTTGGTCCGGCAGATAAACCAGAAACCTAACACATTAATTTTTGGCAGGAGTCCCCATCGGGACCCTGAACTGGTCCGCGAGTAAATCCATGTTGAATCGATCATGTTTGACAAAGTTATGGCTGGTATTTGTGCTCTTTCTGGCGGGTTGTGTCGGGAATACCCAAAAGCCAGTGTACCTGCTTCTTGATCTACCCCACCCCCGGCTTGTGAGTACCGGTAGTGAAATGGGTCGGGTTGATGTGAAAGTGGCCGCTTATCTTCAACAACCCCAGCTGGCCATCAGTACCGGCCCAAACCGGGTGGAGTTCAGTGATAACTACCTTTGGGCAGAACCTCTGGACAGCGCGTTAACCAGCCTGCTGCAGCAGGAGTTGAAAGGCCAGCTGCCAGAAAACAAAAAAGCGGATGTGACTGTGACTGTTCGTCGCCTGACCTTCAGGCCGGATGGTGAGGTGCTGATGTCTGGCCATTATATGGTCACAACGAAAGCGTTAAATATCAACAGTCGTTTTGCTATAGGAGACCACACAGGCTCGACAAATTACCCGGACATGGTAAACGCTGTGCCTTTATTGGTACAAAAACTGGCTAACGCAATAGCAGATGGCTTGAGAGATACCCGTGATCTTTAGGCTTTCTTTGAACCTCACGTTATAGAAAACAGGGGAAGCAGGATTGGTTAAAAAGTTGGTTAAAAAACAGTTAATAAGAACCAACCTTCTGCCCCTGTTTAAAAATATCCCCTGGTTTTACGGTGAGGGTTGTGCCCACATCGGGCAATAACAGAATCACTGTAGAACCAAAGCTGAAATAACCAATATCCTCACCTTTCTCCACGATAATGGGAGGGTTGTAGTTGGAATAGTCCGTAGTCGCTATGTGCTGGAAGGTCTTGGGCCGGATGCGGTTCCATTTAGTGGTGATGCTGCCAATATTTTCCGCCCCGACCAGTACCATTACAAATGGTCCGTTTTCCCCTTCAAACGCAACAACCATTCGTTCATTCGTGCCATAAAGGTCATCAATGGTGCTGGCATGTTGCTGATTAACGCTGTTCAGTTTTCCGGGGATGCTGATGGTTTTGAGAAGCCTGCCGGTAAACGGCATGTGGAAGTGATGATAGTCGGTCGGTGACAGGTACATTGTAAGGAATTTACCGTTGTGCAAGCTGGCTGTCAGTTTTTCATCCTTCCCCAGTAATTCATTAAGGTAGAAGTATTTGCCCTTGGCCTGGAGCATTCGATCACTTTGGATGGTGCTGGCTTCAGACACAGTGCCATCCACACAGCTGACAATAGAATTTGACCCAGGGTCAACAGGGCGGACACCAGGTTTGAGCTGACGAATGAAAAAGTCGTTAAAGGTTGGGTACCAGTTTGGGTCTGGGTGGAGCAACTCTGAGAGATCAATGTCGAATATATCAATGTACGTTCGGATCATAAAAGTTTTAATAACCCAGTTTCTTGAGTAAGCCAGCTTAACAACCAGCCAGTCTATTAACTTTCCGGAGATAGACGACGTCCGATTCAGGAGATGATGTGGGCGCTCTGAAGGGGGCGGTGGCCTGTTATCATGCTGGACTGCTTCTTTGAGAGGGGGGAGTTGAGAAAAAGTTTCCATAAGGGGGGAGAAGGTTTCCGGATCTCCTCCTGAATCAGCTTTGCTGCTGAAGGAGAAGGTAATGAGGATGCCTGCTATCAGAGCAGGCACGATGTATCTTTCAGCAATCGTCATTATTTTCATCACTCTTACTGCTTTCTGTCTATCTGTTACCCGTGTCTTCCGTACTTGTCAGGTACTGGTTGAGGGTGTCGCGAAACTTCTGCATGGCACCTGTTTTCTCTTCATGACTCAGAGCCTGTTTTATCTGTGTGGAAAGTGAAGGAAGCGCCAGGGTGTAGTTGTCCCCTGGATGGTTGCTGGAACTTGTGATTTCTTTCAAAGGGATGCCTGATGACAGCTTGACTGTCTGGTAGTGCTGATTTGTCAACCATTGGGACAGGGTGTGAAAAGGGCGGGAAAAGAGACTCTTGTCGTTGAGATCCTGAAAGTTATCGGGATACAGAGGTGGTTTTATATCCATCAACATGGCCAGAATGGTGGTAAAGGCATTAAGTGTTGCCGCTTCCTTATTGATAAGGGAGCCGCTGATAAGCATGTAACTCAACCTTATTTGCGCCAGAAAGTGTGATACTTCTTCAGGTTTTTCGGGATAAAAACGGGCAGGGACACCAAGGTTACTGGCATAGGCTTCAAGTATGGCTTTATGGATATTGTAGCCGGAGAATGGCTGGAGCCTGAATTCGCATTTCTGGAAGGGTTTCATCTGTTCTGCTAGCCCAGGGAACATCTCAGACCTGGGTTTATAGTTCAGGGACCATGATGCAAGAGTCACTTCGTCTCCGTTTTCCCGGAAGCCCACCAGGTGCAGAATATCTTTCCCAAGATCGTTTAAAAGATAGGGCGCGAATCCGGGGGTATCATTTGCACGAATCAGGTTGATGGTGTTGAGCTGTTCCTGAAACGCCGTGAATGCATCAATCAGGGTTAAAAAGCTGTCTTCAGTGGCAGGGATTACCCGTGGGGGCGGGGCAGAGTAAGGGCCGTGGAACAGAAATTCTGCGCCCTTGTCGTCTTCAAATAACTTATCGTAAAGGGCATCTTTGAAGGTTTCCGCTTTTTGAGCTCTTTTTTCATGGATACCAAGAGCCTCGTCAAAGGCCGTAAGGCTCAGGTTTATCTGGTAAAACAGTGCTACGAGATATTTGGGAAGGGATTCAAGCCATTCAGTGGTGATAGTACTGACATGGAGGTGCTCCCTGAACAGGGTGGCAAAGCGCATAATCAGCGCCGCTTTCCTGATGTTCAGTTTTGTCAGTGTGGGCAGTTGGTCACTGTTTGGCTGCAGTTGCTGATTCAGGGTAGAGAGATGGTCGGGGATCAACAGGCGTACAAGCAGAGCGTTAGGAATACTTTTAACGATAAAGTAAAACGTTTCACCGGTCAGAAGCGGTTGCGCGTACTCATAAAATTCTTCTCCTAACGGTGAAATGGACTCCTGATGGATGAATTTCGCAGGAGGGGGGAAATGTGCAGAAGGGGGTAAAAGAAGAGCTTCTTCTGGCTGCCCTACTATAGAAAATCTCCGCTTGCGTGGCTGGCCATGAAAGACTGGGAAATGACTATGACTATTGCTGCTGATGTGGTTCACCAGGCCGAACTTGCGAGCTGAAGAGGGTGGTGGAGAACCAGGGTCAATTTCCTCTTCATCTGATGATTGAGATGAATCTGGCGAAGCTGGTGGCAGTCGGTAATTCTGGCCTCCTTTTCCCCTGCCGGAAGCCCATGTCTGGGTACACCCCCAAAATAACAGAAAAAGCATGACGATATATGCTGCAGGTGTCTTGCGATTACCGAGTTGCAAACAGAAGCTTTTGGACATCAATATCACTCACCAGAATATAGACCAGACACCTTAAAGTAGACACATATTTATAAACCGGGAGCTTTATCTTCTGCTGCTTGAATCCAACCCCAGCTTAAAAAGATGTAATACACACTGTTCCCTTTAATTTTCAGCAGTACGTCTGACATCGGAGTACTCATTTGGGTTAGGTCAACTAGAATTTGAATGTCTATTTTGAATGTCTATGAAAAGTAAGAGGAGAGGTATTCACCTTGTCCTTCTTTTTTCCGTGTGCCTTCTGTAATGGCAAAGGATTTGTGCTTTGCCTGTTCGTGCTCTGGCTGTTCCTTCCTGCCAAAGGCCACTGCGGTATTATGCCGGTCAGCGTAGGGGGGGATCCTGTGCCCGATGACCGCCCCTTGCTGATTTCAACCAGTGAGATGGCATACGAGCTTTTTGATGCTGTTCCGAGCCTTAGGCTCGACAGGAACCTGATAGGTTTTATCGATATCAGGGCTCTTTTTAATGTCCGGCCGGCGACACTGGGTCTGGATTTCAGGGTGCGGGCTGCTTACTTGAGATCTGTACGATTCCTCAAGCTCGTTGAATACAGCAATGAGCCAATAAGTTTTAACGGACGGGTTATTGTTGATGTTCATGGAACAACGGATAACATGTTATCTTTTGAGAGTGAAAGAGGAATGTTGAAGGCAAAACCAGGAATACTGGGCGGCTGGCTGGCGCGGTCTTTTTCTTCCAATAAAATCAAGCCTGGGCAAATAGACGTCCCCTGTTGCGGGTACTCCGATGTTAGCAGTGAATTGGTTGCCGGTTACAGGGCCGGTGGCGGCACAGATGTTGTCATCAACGGCTTTGACGCCCTTTATGTTCAGCTCAGAAAGGAAAAGACAGGGGGAATGCCGGGAGGGGAATTTAATGTCGAGACACCAGAGGGCACATATACAGGGTCGCTGGTTGATTATCTGCTTTTCGGTTCGGCTCCCGACTCTTTGCCTGAAAAATACATCATGTCCTCGCGTCTCGGCACACCTGAGCCCGTGGTTGCCCCTTCAACAGGCCAGGGCCTGGAGGCTTGCCATGACACGAAATAGTCTCTGCATGCCCATGGTTTCCGGTCTGGCGTGCTTCTCTGGATAGGCGGTGATTCCTTTTCTATTCTGGTTTATGTATTTAAATAATTTATAAAACAACCACTGGCCAGAAAATAATGATAAGGATACCACCTCTTTTTTCCCTGGTTCTCGGACTCCTTGTTTTTGCGTTTGCCTATACGTCTTCCGCTGCTGCAGAGAAGCAGGTGGGACGTTTGATTGTTTTCGGCGACAGCCTTTCCGATGATGGCGGCGACAATTCCACCTGGTTTCTACTGAAAACCCTGAACGGGCTGACGGGGGATCAGGGAATCCAGCATATGGAACCCTGGGTGCATAACTGGCTTTCAGAACAGATTTCCAATTACACATGGTTGTGCGATCACCAGTTCGCTAACTGTTCAAAGTATGAGCAAAAGGTTCTCAAAGCCCTGATTGTCTTTACCGGGAAATCAAACCTTATCCCTGTCTCCCCCCGCCCCCATTACGATAATGGCCGCTGGAGCAACGGGCCTGTGTGGACAGAATACTTCGCGAGAATGATGAGTCTGAATCCGGCAGACCGGAATCATTATCGTAATGAATCCCATGCCGGCAGCTGGTCATTGTGCGTTGGGGACAAAGCCCTTGGTATTCTGGACATCGTTGGCGATGTGAAATCGGTTGTGAAGGATATGATTAAGGGCAGCCTGATTCCTCCGTGCCTGAAACTGATAGTAAAAGGCTATCTGTATAAATATGAGAGCTTTGATAAAGATGATGTTGTCATCGTATTTTACGGAGGAAATGATTACCTGAACCGGTTTCAAAATCCCCAGAGGGTGATTGAGGCTCAGGCAGAAATGATTGAGTTGATGATTGCTAAAGGTGCAAAGAATATTGCCTGGCTGAATATGCCGGATTTAGCGGGAACCCCAAGGTTTTCATCGGGAGTATTTACCTCACAGGCTGGAGAAGTCTCCAACCTTATCGGTCAGCATAATATTGCTATGCGCAGTGAATGGGAACGGTTGAAGCAGACTTATTCACAGGAGGGCGTAAGCATTATGTATGTGGATGCCAGCGCAATTTTTAAGGAAATGTTGAATGACCACTTCAGTTATGGTCTGACGATTGTGGATAAAGCCTGTAGTACATTCCCTGTTCCCGGTCTGGATGTGCTGACTAAAAGTCAACAGGGTGCACAACCCGGTTCCGATGAAGGGACTGTTTGCTCAAATCCCGATGAATATGTGTTCTGGGATACCGTTCACCCAACAACCCATGTGCATAAAGTGATTGCCCGGAAAGCCTGTGAGTTGATGAAAAAGCAGGGATATATTTGTGATAAAAGCCTGATTGACCCGAACTGAAATCAGGAGGGGTAACCCGGCTGGATTACCCTGTTATCCATACACTCAGAAAGTCCCTCAGAAAGCCACTCAGGAAGGGCGCCCGGATGCATAGGCTTCATAGTCCGGAGCTGAACGCTCAAAGGGCGTATCAAACAGCTTTGAGGTAATCAGCAGATCCGCTGAGGCAGGGTTACAGGCTACGGGAATATTCCATACAGCCGCCAGGCGCAGCAGGGCTTTTACGTCCGGATCGTGGGGTTGGGCCTCCAGAGGGTCCCAGAAGAAAATCAGGGTATCAATTTTAGACTCAGCAATCATTGCGCCTATCTGCTGGTCGCCACCCATTGGGCCGCTGATCAGTTTTTTTATATCCAGCCCCAGTTTTGAGCTGATCATCTGTCCGGTTGTTCCGGTAGCGAACAGGGTATGTTTTTCCAGCTGGGCACGGTGGATACCCACCCATTCCAGCAAAGCCTGTTTCATGTTGTCGTGGGCAACCAGTGCGACTTTCCGGTCCGCGGGCATGGTAATGGTTTTGTATTTCATAAATTGGGATGAATCCAGTTTATATCGTTAGCAGATGCCATGTGTGCCACTCTGTACAGTTAGATTGGGTTGGCTGGCCATACAGAACCGCATGATCTGGTTGCATAGAAAGAATAGGCGGTCACAATTTAGCTATGTTTGTGCAGGTTATCAGATAACCATTAGTCACTATAGGTTACCCTTCTGTCTGGCCTGTTCTTGTTATAGTGTTGCCTCGCCCTTATATATCGGTTCTTTAAAAGAGGCATCACTGGCCAGAGGTTTGGTCTGTTTGAGTTCACTCTTGGTGTATATCCCGAAATGCTGTTATCTGAGAGGTTTTCCAGAAGGATGAAGTTATGGTGAAGCGTTTAACCCTGCTGACTGTGTTGTTGATCCCCTCTTTCGCCTACAGCGTGGAAATTCTCAACTGTGACCATCAGCAATCCCTGTGCGATGCCCAGTGTACCATTACTAATATTGGTGATGAGAAGAACCTGAATATCTGTAAAACCAAATGCCTGGGCAAGCGTATATCGTGTTCCGTCCATAAAGGCGTGGATGCCGCGAAGGACGCCGCCAAAAAAGCCGAAAGCTCCGGGGGAGACCTGGGGGATAAAGCCAGAGCGCTGTGGGAAGGTATGACGGAAAAACAGTAAGTGTTGCGGTTCGGGCATCTGGCTTCTTAAATAACAACGATGTCCATTGGGTCTGGAAGGGTGACGGAGATGCTGCTACGCCGAATATCATACGTTCTCTGGCTATCTGCTTTTCTTTTCTGCCAGCAGGCAAGTGCGGGAAAAGTTTATACCAGTTTCTTCAGTAACAAGGCTGTTGGTGGTTATGACACCGTGGCCTATTTCATTGAGGGCAAGCCGGTGAAGGGAAAGAAGCAGTTCTCGACCAAATGGCAGGGGGCGGACTGGTTGTTCTCAAACCAGGCTAACCTGGATCGTTTCAAAGCCAAACCTGAACAGTATGCGCCCCAGTATGGAGGTCATTGCGCCTGGGCCGTGGCTGAGGAGGACACTCTGGTAAGCGGCGATCCCCTTTACTGGAAAATCGTCGATGGAAAGCTGTACCTGAATTACGATGCTTCTGTGCAGAAACGATGGGAGAAAAATATTCCCGGCTTTATCGCCAAAGCCAACAAGAACTGGCCGGGGCTTAATCGTTGATACAGGTTGAACCCTGTAGAGTTTGAATTTTTTTCCAAACAAAACAGCCCGGTTTAACCGGGCCGTTTTGTTTCGGGTTGAATACTTCTGGCCTAATTTTAACGCATCAGGCGCTTATACATTGAAGGTTTCCAGTTTCTTTTCCACCATGTTTTTTTTCAGTTTGGCGAAAACAGGAACACCGTTCTTGAAGGGAGGAAAGTCTTCTCCCTGGATCAGGGGCTTGAGATAGTCCCGGCATTCTTCGGTGATATGGAGGCCATCGGCAGCAATAAAGTGCTCGGGGATTTTCATCTCCACATTGGCAACCATTTCCAGGGGCACATCGCCAATGCGCCATACGTATTCGTCTGTCTCCGACTCCTCACGCACGATAGTCGCCATCACCGCATTTTTGCCTTCCAGAGCGTGCTCAACAGCAGCACGACCAACAGCGTAAGCCTGTTCCACATCAACGGCGGAAGAGAGGTGACGAGCGGCACGTTGCAGGTAATCAACAACGGCCCAATGGTATTTATAACCCAGGGAGTCTTTCACCATTCGTGCCAGGATCGGCGCTGTACCACCCAGCTGCACATGACCGAAAGCGTCCGTGGTGCGGGAGGCGGACAGGTAGGTTCCGTCAGCGTAGTGGGTGCCTTCAGAAGCGACGATGACACAATAACCATGGTCTTCAACAATCCGTTCTACCTTGGCCAGGAAGGTTTCACGGCAGAAGTCCACTTCCGGGAACAGCAGCATATGGGGTGGATCATTTTCTTCTTCCATAGCCAGGGCTGCGGCGGCGGTAATCCAGCCAGCATGACGACCCATAACTTCCATAATGAATACCTTGGTGGAAGTTTCATGCATGGATTCGATATCCAGGGATGCTTCTTTCACGGACGTTGCCACGTACTTGGCGACAGAACCAAATCCGGGGCAGGTATCTGTTGCGGGCAGGTCATTGTCTACGGTCTTGGGAATTCCGATACAGATAATGGGGTAACCCATTTTCTGACTGTACAGGGCAAACTTGTGGGCGGTATCCATGGAGTCACCACCGCCGTTATAGAAGAAGTAGCCAATATTGTGGGCTTTAAACACTTCAATCAGGCGTTTGTATTCTGCTTCGTTGGCTTCAATACTGGACAGCTTGTAACGGCAGGAGCCAAATGCGCCGCCTGGGGTGTGACGCAGGGCGGCGATAGTGTCTGTGGACTCAAGGCTGGTATCAATCAGCTCTTCACGGAGAGCTCCCAGAATTCCGTTGTGCCCGGCATAGACTTTTCCTATTTTATCTGGGTAGCGTCGTGCAGTCTCAAGTACGCCACAGGCGGAAGCATTAATAACAGCAGTTACACCCCCAGACTGGGCATAGAAGGCGTTTTTTACAGTCATTCCGGGATATACTCCTGAATATTCAGTATTAAGCGGCAGTCACTTTTCTGGTGATATTGGCCCTATGGGCTGCCGGGCGGGTGAATAATACTTGAATGAATCAGATTTGGCATGTCTGACTTTATCGAGAGTACAAAAATCAAGGGGATAAAAACTGTAGCCCGGTGATAAAGTCAGAGGTTCCCTATTCAGAAGAAAATCCGCAACTGTATTTATATTCCTCATTCTTATTCAACTGCGCATCCTTAAACTCTGCGATTTTTTTCTTGCAGGAGTCCAGAAAGTGGACGAGTAGTTCTGAAAACAAACTCATTAATTCACCCTCGGGTAGATTTGGTAGTGCCAGTGAATATGATCTGTTAAAGAACCAGGCATACATACTGGCTAAGTGGTGCCTATTCCTTTGGTAATAGTCTTCTGTTTGCGAGGTGATAAAAGCAGCTCTGTCGGCCATGCAGTAATCCCCGGATTCAATCAGATGTCTCAACCTTGGGATCACAACTCTGTTCATCACAATGGGTAACATATAGTCCGTGATTTCTCTTTTAAGAAAGGGAGTTACTGCTTCTCGGCAACTTTTAACACTTCCTTCATCGTGGCATAAAAATCCATATATTTTTGCTGTTTCAAAGAGAATAGACGGCTGATCAAGCTCATCGGCTTCCTGCTTCCTGTCGTTTGGTTTGGAAAAGGCCAGCCCGGATGCCAGCATAATCAGCCCGACAAGGCTCAGTAGACAGACAACGCTAAGAAACTGTCTGGAAACGGATGGTTCTGACATAGGGACTCCTTGACTTCAAACCAGAGAATATGAAACCGGATACTAAGAGATGGAATTATGGTGTTGTCTGACAGGCCGGTCAGGAGGGCTGACGGATAGAGCACCGGAAGTTAATTCAGGAACAGGTATAGAGAAAAGAATTCCAGTGGAGGGTATGCTAAAGAGCAGAACAGATATTCATTCTTATTCCTGAATCTCTTATTTATATATTTATATGCATATACACATCCTAGGTATCTGTGGAACATTTATGGGCAGCCTGGCGCTGCTGGCCAGGGCGGCCGGTCACAGAGTGACAGGCTCGGATCAGAATGTTTATCCGCCTATGAGCACACAACTTGAAGAGCAGGGCATTGAACTGCAGGAAGGTTATGATCCGGCGCAGCTGGAGCCGGCCCCCGATGTTGTAGTTGTGGGCAATGCCATGAGCCGTGGTAACCCGGCGGTGGAGTATGTGCTGGATAAGGGCTTGTCTTATATCTCCGGCCCTCAGTTTTTGGCAGAACATATTCTTCCCGGGCGATGGGTGCTGGCCGCTGCTGGTACCCACGGCAAGACCACAACAGCGAGTATGCTGGCATGGATTCTTGAATATGCGGGTATGGCCCCCGGTTTTCTTATTGGTGGAATTCCCGGTAACTTTCCCGTGTCTGCCCGTCTGGGGGATACCCCCTTCTTTGTGATTGAAGCCGATGAGTACGATACGGCTTTTTTCGATAAGCGCTCCAAATTTGTCCACTACCAGCCCCGTACAGTGATTCTTAATAACCTGGAATATGACCATGCTGATATCTTTGATTCCCTGAAGGATATTCAGCGCCAGTTTCATCATCTGGTACGGATTATTCCCGGTAGCGGTCAGGTGATTGCACCATCCCACGATTCAAATCTGGCGGAAGTGCTGGATATGGGATGCTGGAGTGACTGTTGCCGTTTTGGGCCGGGAACAGGGTTCAGAACCCAACTGCAGGCACCGGACAGCAGTGCGTTTGATGTTTATGTTGAAGGAAAGCTCTCCGGAAGAGTTGAGTGGAACCTCACCGGTGAACATAACCGCAATAATGCGTTAGCGGCTATCCTTGCCGCCCGTCATGTAGGCGTTACCCCCAATATTGCCTGTGAGGCCCTGAATCAGTTCAAAGGGGTCAAGCGGCGTATGGAGCTGCTGGCCGACTGTGCAGGAGTCAGGGTATACGATGATTTCGCCCACCATCCGACAGCCATAGCCACAACCCTTGAAGGGCTGCGGGCTAGTGTGGGAACAGAGGGCATTATCCGGGCGGTTATTGAGCCCCGTTCCAATACTATGAAAATGGGCATTCACAAGGGGCAGCTGGCGGCAGCAACGGCAGCGGCTTCTGATGTTGTGTGGTACGAACCCGAAGGTTTGGAATGGTCCCTGGAAGAGGAATTGAGCCATAGCCCTGTACCGACCCACACTGAACAGGATATTGATGCTTTGGTGAATTATCTGGTCACCACCCGTCGGCCGGGTGAGCATCTTGTTATTATGAGCAATGGTGGTTTTGGTGGACTCCATAAAAAGCTGGTGGCAGCCCTGAAGGATATATGAAAGGAAAGATTGGAATAACTGAGCGGGAAACCATCACCCTGGCCATGACAGGTGCCTCAGGTGCCCAGTACGCCTGGCGTCTGCTGGAATGCCTGGTGGCGGCTGAACATAATGTGTTTTTCATGATCAGCAAAGCCGCCCAGCTGGTATCGGCTACAGAAACCGATATGCAGCTGCCCGGGCGTCATAGCTTGATGGAAGGGTTTCTGACCGATCGCTTCCGGGCCAGGGAAGGGCAGATCAGGGTTTTCGGACCGGAGCAGTGGATGTCTCCGGTGGCTTCCGGGAGCGGAGCTCCCAGTAAAATGGTGGTCTGTCCGGCCAGTACTGGTGTGCTGTCAGCTATTGCTACCGGAGCCAGCAATAACCTTATAGAACGGGCCGCGGATGTCGCTCTGAAGGAACGCAGACAGTTGATTCTGGTGCCCCGGGAGAGTCCGGTATCCGAGGTTCATCTGGAGAATATGCTTAAACTGACGCGTATGGGGGCAACAATCCTGCCGGCCAGTCCCGGGTTCTATTATCAGCCACAAAGCATTGATGATCTGGTTAATTTTATTGTTGCCCGCATACTGAATCAGCTTGGCATTGAACAGAGGCTTGTTCCCCGCTGGGGAGATGACCAGCTGTCATAAGCCTGCTGTTACAGGATAATGATGTGTCCATGGCCGGAAAAAGCAGGAAAAAGAAGGATCAAAACGTTCAGAAAAAGGAAGCGCATATTAAAGGAGGGAAAACATGTTGTTCTGTCCCTCCCGAGTGCAGGGTTTGATACCTGATTTGGCTGTGTGGCTTTCGTGCTGAAACTGCACGTTTTGATGATGGAAAATTTTAAGAAACTTTATTTGCAACAATGCGCACAACCCATCTCAGTACAGGTTCCACATGGATAGCTATCATGGCTGCAGCAAACCCTGCCACATGAGAATCCACAGGATTCTCCACTTGGCCTGCATTGTTCACTACTCAATTCGAGTAGCGTTCCATTATTAATAAAAGGATTGCCTGCCTCTGGGCTTTCTGTTGTGGGCATGTTACTGGCGCTTATACTACAGCTAAGTGTAAGGAGAGCTACTGATGCTGAAAATCTCAACATCCCCAATATATTCGTATGAGCTGGGATATTCTGTGTATTTGCGTTCATAGTATAACCATTACCAAGCATTACCAAGTAGACGTCAGTTACAGTGACTGCGTACCTATTTACAGTAACTGCGTGCCTATTTTAGTTGCTCTGGTCAGTTTGGGTGGTTTATTTGGAGGTTCTTAACCAGGTGGCAACACCATCCAGTATCACGGCAAGGCTTATACCTTCTAACAGTGCAGGAGTGGTTGTTTCCAGAGGGAATCCGGCGGGCAGTTCACGGTAAAAGACACTGTGCTGGTAATGGGCAGAAGGCTGGGTAGACACCATTAATACGGAGCCGGGAACAGGTGATGTTTCTATCCAGCTTCTGATGGTGTCTGCAGTATGGCTGCGGTGCCAGCTGTGATTTTGCCACTTGCGGGGGGAATCAAAGACTTTTACGGGAATCTGGTTCATTCCCGGGGGAAGGGGGTAATAATAAACCAGAAGACGGGCAGCTTCTGTTTCGTGGAGTGGGTAGTGTTCCTGCTCTATGGAAGCTGCAATATCGGGGGCGAGAAGGGAGAAAGTGGCTTTTACCCGGTCAATGGATGGCGTAAGAGGCCGTTGTCCGGTGAGCACAATCAGATGTTTAAACCTGATACCTTCATTCCACAATTTAATCAGCCATTCCAGGCGCTGCTTCATATTGGGAAGCGTTGACCCCGGCAATATGGCGTAATCATACTGCTGTTTTTCAGGGAACCAGGAGGCGATAAATCCAGCCTGCTCCAGTAGTTGCAGCAGTTGCTGTTTTTTCTCCGGGGCTAATTCAACTGCGGGCAATTGCCAGCGTTCCTGGTCAGGTTTGCGCCCCCACTGTTTTATGAAATGATCCCGGTATTCCTGCCAGTTGCTGATCTCAGGCATGGACAGCAACCGGGATAACTGGAGTAATGGTTCCGGAACAGTCTGGAACCTGCCTGTTTCCAGCGCATTGGGTTGAGATAATCCTTTTCCCTGATACATAACCAACATCCCTGTCAGTAGCAGTAAGACGAATGTTCTAACTGGGTTATATGCTGTCAGCATGCAGTGCCAGCCAGACTGTTTCGCAGGTTTCATCGGTCCACTCTATCCTGTGCTTCTTGTGGGCAGGGATAAGTAGATAATCACCGGGTTTAAGATTAAGGGTCTGTTGTTCCACTTGCAGTTTTGCCCCGCCGGAAAGCAGTACTACCCATTCATCATTGTCCTGGTCGTACCACTCCCCTTCTGGTGTTCGATGGCCGTGGGAGACGATGCGTTCAAGCTTAACACCCGGGCGTTCAAACAGTTTCTCCAAGTATTCGCTGTCAGGATTGAAAGGGGCTTGGTTAAATAAATTGGCTGAGGACATATTGATAACCCTGTTCCCGTTACCGGGAACAGACTATAGCAGTGTTCTCAAGACCGGGGTTCTTAATACCGGGACTCTTAATGTTTAATGTCTGGGCATCACAGGCGAATGCCATTCGCGGCTTCATGGGAAGAACCCGCGCTGTGCTGAGTCAGGGAGCTGTCCAGTTCCGGCAGAGGCCAGTCGGCCGGGTAGTACTTGGAGAGTTCTTCCATCAGAGCCGTATATTCACTGGCGGGTTTGCTAAGCAGGTACAGCAGGAAGGTGTACATACGGTCGGACATGGATTTGCGCAGCTTTCTCAATTCATCTTCGCTGAGGGCTCCGCTGTTGTTCAATTTCTCGACAGAGGGGTTGCGCAGGCAGGTGGCTGTAATAATCAGGGCGAGCTTTTTGACGGTATTTTCATCCATGGTACACCAGGCAGTCAGTCCATTTTCACTAAACCTAGTTGTAATCAGGGAGTGGGCAAGGGTGGGGAGGGAAAGCGGAAAAATGTTGGCGCTGATGAGTTTTGCCAGAGTCTTTTCAGAAATGAAAGAACCGGCCCTGACGGGCCGGAAACAGAGACTGATTAATTCTTCTGGGTAATTTTGTCCATGTCGGCCTGCCAGTGCTGATCACGCTGGTACATCAGGGCCGTGCCTGTACCAAGAGCCGCGCCACTCCAGAAGCCGGCAACCATACCTATGCCCGCGCCGATGGTAACACCGGCCAGTGTTCCTCCAGGGCCGCCAATGGAACCGATAAGCCCACCTATAATCGCACCGCTGCTCATACCGCCGAGGTGTCCGAAGAAACCGCCGGAAATCATGCCCCAGAGACCGCTGCGCAGATAATTAAAAGCATGGCTCTTTCTGCAGGAGGTGCTCTTTAATGATTTCTGTGCAGTTGTCGTTGTCTCAGTAGTAACAGGCATTTTGGGTGCGGGAACTGTTACCTTGACCGCCCCTTGAGTGCTGGTCGAGGAGGGTTCTGCCTGATGACCGCGTTGTGTCCAGCAACTGGGGTGGATCAGCGTGTGCAATATGCTGCTTATTTTGCTCATAGTTCATCCTCCTTGAATGTATAAGTCACCTAAAGCTTCCAGACTTTTATTTCCAGACAGCAGAATTTTATGAGCAGTGCCGAATAGTGGCTATTCGACATCAGTCTCTGCGACCAAGGTCGAACATATTATCAATCTATGGCTTTGCCGTATTTGTTCAGGCGCACCCAGCTCTGTGAGAACCAGTACCAGCGACCATCAGCCCCGGGAGCGGTACAGTTGACCCGTGAACGTCCAAGGGGGAGAGGAGAGGGGAGAGCAACCTTTAATAGGGTTTTGTCTTCATTCAGCCACTCAAGGTCAAGGGTGTGACCCAGGGCGTAGCAGGCGACCTGGGAAGGTGACCAGCCACCGGGCTTGAGGGTGAGGGTAAGGGAATCAAGCTTCCCGTTTGCGGGAGCCATGCCGGAATCAGGGCTGGTACTGATAACGGGAAGGGGCATGCTTTTCACTTTCAGGGGAAAGCTTTTCATCGCTCCATAACCAGCACCCATAGGGTATCGTGGCATTTTCGCTGGGTTGGAAAGCAGGCCCACAGCTCCGGATTGCTGGCCGAATCCCAGGTAACCCTCATCCAGAATCATCTGTTCCAGTTCCGGTGCGGTTTCTCCAAAAGGCCAGGCGAGGAGTTTCAGGTTTTCACCGGTTTCTTTGGCGATACGGGCTTCTGCTTTCGCAAGCTCCTGGCGGTTACGGTTCACCCATTGCTCAGTGGTTTCGTCTTTATTTCTTTCCACCATATGGCTGTGGTGGACGGTGTGGTTGGCCAGGCTGGCACCGTATGTTTTCATCTCACGAAGCTGCTTCCAGCTCAGGGTGCGTTTCTGCTTCTGATCCACTGCCCCGGTATTCACGAAAATGGTGAATGGAAAATTGTATTTGCGCAGCTTCGGAAGCGCGTTGGTGTAGATGGACTCATAGGCATCATCAAAGGTGATGACGATGGTTTTGTCCGGAAGTGGCTTCCCAAGGCGCAGTTTACGGGTAATTTCAGGAAGAGGGGCAACGGTAAAACCGTTCTCTTTCAGGTACTGCAGGTGCTCTGCAAAAAGAGCCGGTGGTGTGCTGGTGGACGCAGGCGTGGAAGCATCAATGTGATGGTATTGCAGTATGACCACATCGCTTGCGGATGCGGACATAACCATTACCAGAACAGTGGCCATGGAACATAACAGACGACGCAGCAAAACAGTTCACTCCTCTATCCAGGAAAGTGACCCGGCACATCAATCTGCGCCGGGTTGTGAGTTTATGAGGTGAACCGGCCAGAGCTGGAGTCTGTACGCAAACGCATCAGGCACTCCTGAGCCGTTGATGCCACCAGTCTTCCCTGCATATCAAAAATCTGTCCCCGTGCCAGACCTCGGCCATCAATGGCTGTGGGACTGTCCATGGTGTACAGTAGCCATTCATCCATACGGAATTCACGGTGGAACCACATGGCATGGTCCAGGCTGGCGACCTGCAGTTCAGGTTGCCAGAAGCTGACTTTATGGGGATTCAGCGCAGTGGTGACAAAGCTGAAATCGGAAGCATAGGCTAGCAGATAATTGTGTATGCGCTGGTCATTGGGCAGCTGGCCATTGGCCTTGATCCAGACATGGCGAACCGGTTCACGGTATTCCGGGTCGAGTACCTCTTCTGGGTTGCAGATCGGTCGCAGTTCAATCGGACGTTCCCGCTGGACTTCCTCCTGTACCCGTTCCGGCAGGCGGTGGGCGATTTTGCGGATCAGATCGGTACGGGACTCCAGCCCTTCAGGGCCAGCCACATCCGGCATCATCGGCAGCTGATGGTCAAACCCTTCTTCCTTCACCTGGAAAGAGAGGGACATATTGAAAATAGGCTTGCCGTGCTGAATGGCTACCACACGGCGGGTGGTAAAACTGCGTCCGTCCCGGGCTTTATCCACTTCATAAATAATGGGGCGGCTGGAATCCCCCGGGCGCAGGAAATAGCAGTGAAAAGAGTGCAGTGAACGGTCTTCATCCACTGTCTGCTTGGCTGCAGACAGCGACTGGCCGATAACCTGGCCGCCAAAAACATTACCGATTCCCAGGTCCTGACTCTGGCCCCGGAAAATAGTGTCTTCTATCTGTTCCAGTTGCAGCAGAGTCAGCAGTTCATCCAGTACCTGGCTCATGATTCCCCCTTGATAATTTTTCTACCCGTACGCGCAGATATTTATTATGCTCTGATACGGGCATACCAGACATCGGGTTGTATTAATTGTCCCTCGTCGTCCAGATCCGGATAAGCGATGTTCCTGTCATCACAGTAACGGGCCAGTTCCGGATAGCCCCATTGAAACAGGGTCTTCTGGAATTCGTCTTCAGGTATTTTGTTAGTGTCGTAAAGTCCTGCGGCCTGACGCTGGCGCTGGGCTTCCATCAGGATAATGGCCGCCGCTACAGAAACATTGAACGACTGCACCATACCCTGCATCGGGATGATAACATGTTCATCCGCCAGTTCTGAGCCGGCGGCGCTGACGCCCCGTTTTTCCGAACCTACAAGCAGGGCGCAGGGGCCGGTGTAATCCAGTTCGTGGTAAGGTTTCGCCTGTTCGGAAAAGTGGGCGGCGATAATTTTAAAGCCCCGGACTTTCAGCTCTTCCCCGGCCACAGTTGTGCTGGCATGCTGTTCTACATCCACCCAGCGGTTACTGCCCATGGAACGCCCGCGCAGCTGCCGGTCACGGATATCCAGGTTGCACAGGTGCACTTTGGGAATGCCTACCGCGTCGCATGTCCGCACAATGGCCGCAATGTTATGGGGTTTGTGGACGTCATCGGCCAGAAGGGTCAGGTCGGGTTGCCGGCGGCTCAGGGTTTCACGCAGGTTCTGGAAACGTTCCGGTGTCATTGCTTATATGTTCTGTCAGTCAGTGGCTGATTTTAGAGCCGGGCAGGGTGCGATGACAATGCATGTGCTGACAGTGCAAGTGATGAGAAGCAGGTAGTGGGGGAATGGTTTAAGAAGTGTTATATAAGGATGGTAAATGAATATGAACGGTAATCCGGGTGGGGACAAAACTCCGGCCCATATCAGTTATGCATTAATGGCCATCAGTGTAGTAACAGCGTTTCCCATGCTGATTGCCATCATCATCTCCTGGCTGAACCGGAACAGAACCCCTGATCCGGTCCTTGTGGCCCATTACACCTGGCAGATCCGGACCTTCTGGATCAACCTTGTGTTCGTTATTATCGGCGCGATTCTGACTCTGGTTGTTATTGGCTGGTTTATTCTGGCGCTCAATCAGATATGGCTGATTTACCGGGTGGCCGCAGGCTGGTATTACCTGACCAATGATCAGGCTCCCTGACAGAGTTCTATTCACCGAGGTGCCGGCAGAGGCTGTTTTCTGGCCAATGATAAGATTTCCCGAAGGACGATGATGGGGTAATTGGACTGGTCATGAACGGTGTGTATACATTTCGGAAGGAAGCATTTACCATCCGGGAAGGGTTAACGGATGACCAGATAAAAGAAGAGCCACGTTATATATCACCGAAGGGGTCGGACATTAGGGGCTGGCAGTAAATGGTGATAAATGGCTGAAAGTGGCCGGAACCGGGAACCTGATAATGGAATACGATACCGATTTTTCAGTGCGTAAGCTGGATGATAAACCCGATGTTGTTATGTCTGGGAAATGGCGTATTGAATACCAGTCTTATTCTTACCCTCAAAATATTTCTCAAACCCCTGTCGTTTTTCTGTCCGGAGCTTTCCAGAATTTCCGCAGCTTTCGTTATGAAGTCACCGAAGTTCTGAAGTATTTCCCGGTTATCCTTGTTGACCTCCCTTCCCAGGGAAATAACCTGCAGCTGGCTCCGGAGCTGGAGCTGGCTGATCTTGCCGATCTGTTAAAAGAGTTTCTGGATGCCCAGACCCTGGAAACCATTCATTTGGTGGGGGTTTCCTACGGTTCACTGGTTGCCAGTCTGTTTGCGACCCGGCACCCAGCCCATATGTCCCGTCTGCTTTTGGGGGGAACAACGGGTAAGGGCAGGCCCGCTTTAAGACTGATGCTGGAAGAGTCCTTCCACCTTTGCCGGGAAGGCCGAATAGAAGAGTTTACTCATGGAGCCGTGTCTACCATGATTAACGGTTACCATCTGGACAGAACCAATATGGACGGTGTGCACCGCAGGCTGCTGTTGCGGCAGGTGTCCAGACTAAGCGAAGAAGAGCGTGAGCGCTTTCTGTTAAATACCCGCAGATTGCTGCGTATGGAAGGTGTTGATGAATACCCTTCCTGCCCGACGCTGGTGGCCACAGGCGAGCTGGATCATTTTACCATGCCCCACGAGAATGCCGAGTTCGCCCTGAACTGTGAGCGGGGGCAATTTGCCCTGGTGCGAGACGCGGATCACATGAGTATTTTTGCCCGCCGGGAAGGGAACTGTGCTTTGTACATCACCTTCCTTCGCGAATTGCCATTGGTGACCTGTAGTGATTACCGGGTGTTCTCCCGACAGGAGGCGCAGACTCTTGAACGGCGGATCAGTCCGAGGCTGGTACCGGTAAACAACAGTGCCTGTGTACTTCAAATAGACAACGGCGAGAGTCTGCACTGCTCCATTGAAGATATTAATTATTTTGGTGGCAGGCTGACTCTCAATAAGAATGTTTCAAGTCAACTTCCTGTGCGTAACCTGCAACTGTTTATTGAATCGGTGAGCTTGTTATTACCTATTCATGTGCTGGAGCAGGATGGTTGTTCTATCCGTTGCCAGTTTATCCATATGGATCTGAATAAAGCGGGAATCTTCCGGAATTATCTTCTGGATGAAAGCTATTTTCTCAGTGAAACCTATTCCCCAGCCTGCTTTCCTACCCAGCCAGAACAGCTTGAGGCTGTCTGACCAGCAGGGTGTTCAAGCTTTTAAATTTTAAGCTTCACATTCCACCACCCGAACAGCACTGTCGATGTTCGGGTTTCGTAGTTTTAGGCGTTCATAGTAATTAGCGGGGTTGTGGATAAGTGCTTCGCTGAACCCACAGCCCTCAATCCCTTGTTTCATATCACTATCATTGCGGTAATGCAGAGGGTAATCCCCCCGGGTTAGTGCCGCAACCAGCTTTCTGGCCCTCTGCATCCACGGATAGTGGGGGTGTTCGTGGAGGTCTGGATACACTTCCGTCAGATAGTATCCTGTCGGGAACTGTTTCAGGGCCTGGGCCATGCGACTCCACACTGCACTGATAACCGGCAGTTCAAAGTAATTGACCAGCCCTTCGGTAATAACCAGAACAGGACGACTTTTATCCAGTTCTTCCAGAAGCGTTTCCAGAGAGTGCACCCCTTCAGTTTCCAGAATATTGCAGGTTTTTACCGTGTGATTATCTGAGAGCCGACCAAGATCTTGCAGCAACTTATGCTTCTGGCGGGCCATATCCGGGAGGTCGGCTTCTGTGTAATTCAGGGTTCCGGTTCTGTTTGAGGATATAAACCGGGTACCCCTGGGAGAAAGCCCGCAGGCAATTTCCACTATCTGAATATTTGGGTGACATTTGATTTTTTCTGCGGTCAGATAATCAATGATTTTATGGCGCTCCAGCAGAAAGGTTTCAATATCGGCACCGGCCAGAAGTTTAATGAACCGATTGACTGGCCATAACAGCCAGTAACTGAGACGACCCAGTGGTGAATAAAACTCCGGCAGGGAAAGGCCGTTCCGATACCAGATATGACCGGTATACAGGGCGCTTATACTGATGCGGGATGTGTCCGTACTTGCTCTTTTTCTGGCAATGGGCATAACAGCTCTTTACTTCAGGACTATTGTCATTATTTTTACCGATAATAAGTGTCTAATAAAGAACCGGGGAATGGCCGAGTGGAATTAAGCCCAATGACAGAATGGCTACAAAATCACCAGGACTGGCTGGCGGTGATAATTGGCCTGATAGCCTTTCTGGAATCTGTTGCGGTTATTGGCCTGCTGTTACCGGGGGTGGTGATGCTGTTTACCGCAGCTTCCCTGGCGGGTGGTGGAGCCCTTGATATCTGGACCATGCTGTTTGCCGGGTTTGTGGGGGCTGTGCTGGGTGATGGCATCAGTTTTATTCTTGGGCAGGTGTTCCACCACCGCATTCGGGGATGGTGGCTCTTCCGTTCCCACCCCCAGTGGCTGGACAGTGGTGAAAAATTCTTTCATCAACATGGTGGTATCAGTATTGCCCTTGGGCGCTTTATCGGCCCGATACGGCCTGTGATTCCTGTTGTTGCCGGAATGCTCGGTATGCCGGCCCGGTATTTTTACTTTATTAATATTGTTTCCGCCCTGGCATGGTCCCCGGCCTATCTGTTGCCGGGGTATTTTGTAGGAGCTTCCCTGCACTGGCAGAACCATGTGTCGATGATATTGTTGATTCTCATCGCTTCGGTTTTCGTTGTCTCTCTGTTACTGGCTTTTGGTGGACATTATATTCATCAGAAACTACTAGAGTTTCGGTCCCGGAAGGCTCTTCTGTGGAGTTACCTTGGCATTGTTGTCGTGGTCTTTATGGCTGTGACGCTTCTGGTTAAAACACCTTTTGTACTCCAGCTGAATATGGATTTACATGCCTGGTTACAGCCGTTCCATACACCTTTCATGGACGGGCTGTTCTCTGCAGTCAGCACCCTGGGAAACAGGCCAGTCAGTATTTTGCTTCTGGTGGTTATGGGGTACTGGATATTCAGAGATTGGGGAGTAAAACGCTTTATTCAGTTTGTTTTCCTGTCTGTGCTGCTGGAAGTGTTCTTTATTTCTCTCAGTAATGGTATGGCGGTTCCCCGTCCGGAAGGGGCAGGTTCCAGCAGTTTCTCCTATCCCAGTGGTCATACGACATTTGTTTTTTACACGCTGCTGTTGTTCTGCTGGTATTTCAGTCGCTTTCTGCCTGTGGGTAAACAGCCGTGGTTGTGGACACTGGGGTTAAGCCTTGGTGGACTGGTTGGATTGTCACGGCTGTATCTTGGAAAACACTGGGGAGCGGATGTGGCTGGAGGAACGCTGCTGGGTATCAGTGGTATTTTGATCTGGCTTCTCATTGCTGGCCGGGACAAGCCCAGGAATTCGGGGTGATTTTATTAGCTGGTAAATGGGTCAGCCTGGCTTTGGTGTGCTGGCGGTTGTTTTGTATAACACCTATTTTTGCACTGCGTCCTGCACTGCGTCCTGCACTGCGGTTCGCACGCCGCTGATACGGTGGGCCATATGGCGTTCAAAGAAACCTGGCAGCAGGCGGGCAAAGATCCTGGCCCGCCAGTCTACGTTAGACATAATCAGTAACCTTTTACGTTTCCTCGCGGCCATATAGATTTCATCAGCCACCTCTGCCGGCGTGGTGGCTTTTCCGGTCATTTCCAAAGGGTGACTGGAGACAGAGCCATCGGCCTGTAAAGCGTTGTGGTAAATATCTGTCGCGGTAAAGCCCGGGCAGACCATCATCACATGCACGCCTTTTTCCCGAAGCTCAACCCGTAAACAGTCAAACAGTCCATGTAAGGCATGCTTGCTGGCACAGTAAGCGCTGCGAAACCATAACGGAGCGAATCCTGACATGCTGCTCATGGTAATTATCTGGCCACGGGAGTCTATCAGGGCGGGCAGGGCCGCCCGAGTGCAGTGGAGGGCACCGAAATAGTTGACATTCATAAGGGTTTGGAAAACTGCGGGATCAGTCTCTTCAAAGCGGGAGTGATGGGTGACACCGGCGTTGTTTATCAGCACATCAATGCTGCCGAAGTCTTCGGCAATGCGCAGAAAGCTTTTCTGGACCTGTTCAGCATCGCTGATGTCGCAGAGATAACCATGGACCTGGATATTCCTGCTTTCAAGATGTTCGCTAAAGGCGGCTAATTGTTCCTGATTAATATCTATCAGAGCAATGCGTGCGCCACATTCACCAAAACGCAGGGCAAGGGCGCGTCCGATTCCTCCACAGGCACCGGTTATAACAACGGTCTTATGATGAAATTTGGGCATGCATGGATCCCAGAAAGAGGCGTTTTCTATTTTCTAACACACAGGGTACGGTTTTGACTAACGGGTTTTTACCTTGAGAAAGTGTACTTTTCCCGGCGTATCTGTCGCGGGCCAAACCCTGCCTCACTGAGTATGGTTATACTGTCGTCTATCATGGAGGGGTTGCCGCAGAGGTAGATAAGGTCTTTTCCCGGCATAAGGTCAAGGTGGGGAAAGCGGTTCTGAACATAACCGGGGAATTCACAGGCATTTTGGTCGAGATTTTGCTCCCTGCTCAGGCAGATTTCAAAAGAAGCGTTGTAAGTTTCTTTCGTCAGTTGCAGGAATTCATCCTGGTAAAACAGGTCTGTACGACGGCGGGTGCCCATAATGATATGAACTTTCACGCCCTGCTTTATGGCTGATTCCAGCTGAGGAAGCATGGCCCGGTAGGGCGCTACCCCCGTTCCTGTTCCCACAAGTACCAGCCGCTCCGGCATATCGGAGGGCAGGGTCAGCACGCCGAAGGGACCTGTCATGGTGAACTGGTCACCGGGTTGGGCTTTGGCAAAACATTCACTGGCACAGCCGTTTGGAACAAGGCCGATAGCTATATCCAGAGAACCCATTTCCTGTAAATGTTCAGGGGAGCTGGCAATGCTGTAGCTGCGTTTGTGGCTTTCACCCTTGTACTCAAACCGGATGGATACAAACTGCCCGGCCTCAAAGTTTGGAAAACTGTCAGCCTTAAAGGTCAATCCGATGGTGTTGTCAGCCATGGAGGTGTTGCTGATCAGCTCAATATCATAAGCGGGTCCGGGCATGCGCGCATTCCTCTCCCTGTATTACTTACAGAATGGCATAATTGTTCGATGAACGTTATTCCTTCTTATATTGTCGCTCTGTTCTCAGAGAACCGTCGTCTGGCTTCTGGTCTGGCCTTTTTTTCCGTTATGCCGTTATTATTCAGTTCTGCGCTCGGGGGATGGCTGCTGGGCAATCTTGATGTCGTGGACAGGCTGGCCGTTGAATACGGGCAATGGATGGTGGTTTCCACAGCTATAACAATGGCTCTGGGGCTGACACCCACCACCTTTATCGCTCTTGTGAGCGGCTTTTTTATGGGCATGGAGAGCATTGTCTTTCTGGTTCTTGCTTATAGCCTGGCTTCAGTGTTCGGCTACGGTTTGGGGCGAAAGCTGGATGGGGGCCGTTTTCTTGAAAGTCTGGTGCAGTTTGGAGCGGTAGCTAAGGTCGCTCGAGATCTGGGAATACGGCCCTGTACCATGATGGTTCTGGTCCGGTTATCACCGGCTCTGCCCTTTAGTCTGATGAATCTGGTGCTGGCTGCGTTGCGGGTTAGAATCTCAGTGTTCTTGCTGGCGGGAACAGTGGGCATGCTGCCCCGCACATTGCTGTCACTGTGGATTGGCAGTGAGTCACGGGACTTGCTGGAATTGTTGCAGAACGGTGGCGGGCGTACAGAGGTACTGCTGGTAACAGTGGGAAGCGTTTTAACTGTCGGGCTGATAGTGTGGTTTGTAACCAGGCGGGCAAAAATCTGCCGGTCAGTTAGTCCGGTGAACGAATAATGATCAAATGACTCGATAAGTAAATCCGGCATGTATCCATTTATCCGTTTTTTTATAACGATTATAAAAGCCATGAAGGCTCCGAAGCTCTCTCCAGATGCTACTGGGAAGATTACTTTCCGCTGTATGCCGTGGGATCTTGATCTGTTTATGGAAATGAACAACGGCAGGATTCTGACATTGTACGATCTGGGACGTTTTGATCTGTCCATCCGTTCAGGGTTTGGAGCCGTATTAAAGGCTAAGAAATGGGGGCTGGCGGTTGCGGGCAGTACGGTTCGTTACAGAAAGCGGGTCAGAATCTTCGATGAAGTCACTATGTACACACGATTGGCGGCTGTGGAGGAGCGCTGGGCTTATATGGAACAGTCCATGTGGGTGAATGATCAGCCAGTGTCTTCGGTGCTGCTGCGTACAGCCATAACAGACAAGAGTGGTGTTGTTCCAGTGGATGAAGTTCTCGAAGCTATGGAGCTGCGTGACTGGAATCCGGAGCCGGAAGGGTGGGTGAAATCCTGGATAGAGAGTGAAGAGTTAAGACCCTGGCCACCCCTTGGTGATTAGGTAGAAGCCTTAGGAAGGAATCCGGCAAAGTACATACACTCTGCCGGAAACAGACTTACTTACAGGCAACGGCAGTCAGGTTGCCCCGACCGTCGTTATCAAATACCTGAACAACGCCGGCACCCGCACCGGCACCCGCGCCGCTATCGGTTAAACGGTCCCACACACCGGCCATGCCCATGGCAACCACGAAACTGCGACCATTTACACATACAGACAGAACCTTAATGGTTTCCTGATAAGTGTTGTTGCCGGGAATACTGTTCAGGCTGGACCAGTTTGGTACCAGGGCAGAGGCTTTGCCATAGCGGTTTGAATGGCTTTCCTGGATTTTAATTTCGGCCAGAACCGGAGTGGCAGCCAGAGAAAGAGCCAGTCCCAGTGTTTTCAGTGTCTTTTTCATCATGCCAACAACTCCCTGTTGTGCTGTGTGAGGGTTTCAATCGCAAGTACAGGGAATCATAGCAGTGGAATTGTGCCCGTCCGGGGGCCTCCGGGCTGGATGACAAGTATCCGGCACTGAAGGCATAAATGGTGTTTATCTGGGGCGCACATGGCGGGTGGCAACCGCCGTCATAGGGTCTTCCGGCCAATAATGCTTTGGATAGCGGCCTTTTAAATCCTTTTTGATTTCCAGATAGGTATTGTTCCAGAAGCTGCGAAGGTCGCGGGTTTTCTGCACAGGCCGGCGAGCCGGTGACAGCAGCTCAATAGTCAGAGGGATTTTGCCATAGACCAGTTTTGGAGTTTCAAGCAGGCCGAACAATTCCTGGAGCTTGACCGCCAGGATAGGCTCATCGGGATTGCTGTAGTCAATGGTGATATGGGAACCGCTGGGTACTTTCAACCGTTCCGGTGCTTCTTTGTTCAGCTCCTGAAGCAGTGACCAGTCAAGGGTAGATTGCAGGCACTCCACCAGGTTGAGTTTTTTCAGGTGATTCAGGCGGCTCATACCGGTAATAAACGGCTCCAGCCACTCTTCCAGAGTGTTCAGCAATATCTGATCGGAAAAATCTGGCCAGCTGTTATCCACGTTGTGCAAACACTGGATTCTCTGGCGCAGGCTATTGCTGGCCTTGTTCCAGGGCAGAGCATTCAGCCCGGTTTCTCGAATACCCTCCAGCAGTCCTTTGGCAATAACTTCCGGGCTCAGGTTCTGGATAGGTTTGCTGGTCAGGGTCAGTGCGCCCAAACGTTCTTCCCGGGCCGCCAGTACGGCTTTATCCTGTTTGCTCCACTGAACCTTTTCAATAGTTTGAATCTGGTCAGCAAACAGTTCCTCAATGGTGGGCAGGCTGATTTCACCGGCCAGGAATACGCTGGCTTCCCGCTGGCTGCTATGGCCGCCAACAGCTGGGATCACCAGAAAATCTGCCGCTGACAGAGGCTCCTGATTCCGAAAGGCTACACCCTGGCCGCTGCTCATCAGGTAGCGGCCATTCTGCCCTCGACGACTGGCAATGCGGTCGGGATAAGCGCTGGCCAGGAGAAAGGCAATATCTTCGGTGCTGTAATCATGACGCTGTGGGTTGCCTAAACGTTGCTGCCAGCGACTGGCCAGCTGTCGTATGCGGCCAGATTCCTGTCGGGGTGTTTTCAACCCTGGAATATTCTGGCCTTCCATAAAAGCAAGGCGCAGATTGATATCCACACCGACATCACGGTGGCTGGCCAGAGGGTCCCGCTCACTCATTAAAACGCACAGTTGTCCGGCCAGCCATTCCAGGTCGTGCTCCTTGGCGGTTAACATCATATGGGAAAGGCGGGGATGCAGGCTAAGTCTGGCCATAGACTGGCCATGACGGGTGATCTGACGACGACCGTCGCTATGTCTCTGGACAGCTCCCAGGGTTTCCAGCAGATCAAAAGCCTGATTTATGGTTGATACAGGTGGTGGTGTCAGCCAGTCCAGCTCATTGATATCACTGACACCCCAGGACAAAAGCTCCAGGGCCAGTGGCGTCAGATCAGACTCCAGAATTTCCGGCCTGGAATAGGCGACGAGCTGTTTCTGTTCGCTTTCTGTCCATAGTCGATAGCAGTGTCCGGGAGCGAGGCGTCCTGCACGCCCTGCTCTCTGGGTAGCGCTGGCATCTGACACCCGCAGTGTATCCAGACGGGACATACCCGTGCGAGGATTGAATCCGGGAACACGCATCAGCCCAGCGTCTACAACAATATGCACGCCTTCAATGGTTAAACTGGACTCCGCGATGGCCGTGGCCAGAACCACTTTACGTTCTCCATTGGGTGCCGGTTGGATGGCTCTGTCCTGGGCGTTTTTATCCAAATCTCCGTAGAGGCTGTGGAGTGAGGTGTTATCTGGCAGGGTGCCCTGCAGTGTTTCTGCAAGCTGGCGTATTTCTCCGCTGCCGGGAAGAAACGCTAGCAGGCTGCCGGAATGATTACTGAGTGCCTGGCGGATGGTTGCCGCGCACTGGTTAATCAATTCCCGGCGGTCATCCCGGGGAACTGTTCGCTCCCGGTAGTAACAGCTGACCGGGTAGCTGCGGCCTTCACTGGTAATGACCGGACATTCAAGAAAGTCTTCCAGTTCATCGGTGGCCAGGGTCGCGGACATCACCAGAAGCCTGAGGGGATTATCATCATCCCGATAACCCATCTGGCTTTGCAGGGCGAGGGTCAGACCCAGATCCCCCTGGAGGGATCGTTCGTGGAACTCGTCGAAGATAATAAGTCCGACATCTTCCAGCGCCGGGTCAGACTGCAGTATACGGGTAAGAACACCTTCGGTGACAACTTCGAGGCGTGTCTGTTTGCTGACTTTTGTATCCAGCTGCATCCGCCAGCCGATAGTCTGGCCAACCTTTTCTCCCAGAAGTTCTGCCATGCGTCTAGCCGCAGAACGGGCTGCCAGACGACGGGGTTCCAGCAGAAGGATCTTACCTTTCCCAAGCCATTCTGTTTTCAGCAGCGCCAGGGGGGCAAGTGTAGTCTTGCCCGCTCCGGGTGGGGCCTGCAGTAAAACCCGGCAGTGGTTTGAAAGGGTCTGGCAGAGTTCAGGCAGTATAGAGATAATGGGAAGATCTGATGGAGACATGGAGCGTTCCTGGGTAATCAGGTAAATTTTACCGGCTCTGTCTGTTTTAGAGAAATAGGTGATTTCTGTTTTTTTCGTTATGGGGTCAGGTTCATTTAAAGGGAAAGGTGGCAGAGGAAAATAAACCCGACCGCTTTCCCCCCTTTTCCGCTTTTCCGGGCTTGGCCGAGGGCGGCCGGAGGTTGTTACTGTTGATTAGTCGTGTCCGGACAAGTGTGATGCCTCAACCCGGTACACTATGCTCCGCAGTATGCGGGTATATTCAGGATGAGTGTATTTGAGTATCTCTAGACTGATTTTGGCGTTGTTTCTGAGAGTGGAGATATGCTCCCGGGTTATCCGGGGGCGGTTAATGATCCAGAGGGTGAGCAGCATAATCCTCCGGCCATGTATCAGTGCATTGTATGTGGTCCGTGTATCGCTGGGAATGGAATCAGCCTTGATCAGGCGGTGGTCTATCTCGGTGATGGTCTGCCAGAGGGTGCTGTCAGAGTCCAGAGTGGCCCGGGTAAGAGCCGTCAGAAAATCTGTGGCATTAAAACGGGTCTGCAGATTGCGGATAAACCCTAACACCTTTTCGGGTGAGGCTCGCAGTTGATCGAGAATCCTGGCACGTTTTGTACTGCTCAGGGTACTGAAAAATACCCTTATATCCCTGTCGCCGGATGTTGCGCCCAAATTTTGATTGAGCCGGTACTGATGAGGCAATATTTCATGAAAGGGCAGGCGTCCGGACTCAAGCACCTCATTCAGGCTATGATCCCCAGTGCTGCCGGCCACCGGGTAGGGACCAGAATGGTGCAACAGGCTCAGCAGGGTCTGTTGAGGCAGGGGAAATGGATTCAGTATCAGTAGATGTCGTGGTTCTGCTGTTTTCTCAAACCCCAGATAGTCCTTATGGTTTTTTACCCGCTGCCAGCCGGTTCTCGGGGACCAGTAAGAGACGCCATCGACTTTCAGATTTTGCAGGGTGGCAAGATAAAAAGGACATCCATAAACTGGTGTCCAGTTAATGGATGTCCTTTTTATTTTCCTTTTTATTTTTTATTTTATTTGCCACCGGTTTTGCATCGGCTGGGTATCAACCCGGATGAATGGCTGAAAACCATGCAGCCCCATGGCAACCGGTTTGTGCGAGGAGTGGGTGGGAAAGAAGTGTTACAGGCTTATGCCGAAAAAATAGGCAGACAGTGGCTACATGGGATGAAGGCGAGTCAATGCTTGTTTGCTCAATGAGTAGGGATTTGGGGGGGGGCACAATCAATGGGTGTCCTTTATTTTCTATTTTTTATTTTATTTCCTTTATTCCTCTTTAAGCTGAGTCTCGCACTCGTGAAGGCATTCCTGATCACCCGTAACAAGCACCGATGAGCCAAAAAAAGCACAGTCCAGCGAGCTGGTATGTGGTTTTCATGACTCACCTGCTATTCAGTCGTATCAGGTCAGGCCGCTCTGTGTTTTAACGACTTCCGGTGACAAAAGACAAAAGACGCCCGGACAGAGACTAATGGCAATGTTGCAGCACGTTTTCCTCAGAAGAACACTGTCCGATATTACCAATTATCTTTGTTGGCCCGTGGTTGCCATGTGCTTTTAGAAGAGAACACAACGCCGTACAGTCAGACAGTTTGTCATTGTTGAGAATGTTTAACTTGTTCCTGACTGTTCTTAATGATTCCAACCCCTTGAGAGAAGGCAGTTCATCCATAACATCGATAATAAACGGGCCGTTGACTGTTTCCAGACTGGACAGGCCCTCTATAGATGTGAGGTTGTCGAGAAGCTGCAGAAAAATACCATTGACCTCTTTGAGGTTGTTGAGTCCGTCCAGAGACTGCAGCCCCGTGCTCTCATGCAGAATAAGTTGCCCGCCAATGCGTTGCAGACTGTTCAACCCCTCCAGGTTCTTCAGAGCCAGTGCGCCCACCACCTCTATATTGCCTCCTGTTTTAGCCAGATTATTCAGTCCCTTGAATGACTGAAGCTCGGTGTTATCGTCCTCCACCAGCAACGAACCGCCGATTTCTGTCAGGCACTCAAGACCCGACAGGTCGTGTACGGTGTCCGCCTCTGGTACGTGCTTGCTTTTTATCACCAGATTGCCAGGGAGGTAATGACAGTCGGGGCGGATGGCTGAGAAAACCTGAGCGTCTTCCGCTGTTGCAACTATATAATTCTTATCATCCTGAGTGGTGACATGAGAGAGATCAGGTATAACCACCCCGTAGTAGAGATACATAATCTTGCCATGAGACGGTGTCTTGCCATAAAGCACCTGAGGGTGGGCGTCTACTTCCTTGCCTGCGACCACAGGGTAAAGTTGCCAGGTATAAACACCGTGGGAAAAATCAACTTTGTCGTCGTGTAATGTAACTTTGAAAGAGGGGTTGTGATTATGCGTCAGGTCCACAGGCAGGTTTTTGACTAATGCTGATTTCCCCAGGCGATGCAGGGGCTTGTCTTTGACCACTATATCCAGACTCTGGTTCTGGTGGTTCTGGACTGAGTCGTAACACGCCACCCACTCATCATAACAGTGTGGGCCGCCTACTCCGCATATCGTTTCAATACAACATCCCCCCTCCTTGTATTTCTGACAGAGCGCGGTGAGTTGATTCTCATAGTCAGCAGAAAAGTTCATTGTGAGGGAGTGGTTGTTTTTTTCGGAAATGGTGACAGTATCGTATGTGACTTTACTGAGAACCGTGGCCTTGGGAACATTTTTCTTACCTTGGGGCGGGGGTGGGTAGCCAGTATTCCCTGCCTGAGCCTGGAAAAGCATCAGGACGCACAGGAAAAATAGAAGGGTATTGGTTGATCGTGCTGTTTTTCGTGGTTGGGTAGAAAGCATGTTCATGACCCGTTCATGGAATACTACACGAAGTACAGTAGTCGCTTTTCCTGAAAAGAGCCGTGCGGTGAAAAAATAAAAAGGACATCCATTAACTGGACAGCTCTCGCCGCAGAAACATAAAAAGGACATCCATTAACTGGACAGCTCTCGCCGCTGGTCTACTTTTTCTCTCACTCACATTGAGCAGGAGTAAAACCATGACCAGCCCGCGCCGCGCCTTGATTGATCTGGACAGCACACCTTACTATCACTGCATGGCGCGATGTGTCCGACGGGCTTTTCTGTGCGGGGAAGACTCCCTGACGGGCAACAGTTACGAGCACCGTAAGCCCTGGGTGGTCGATCGTCTGAAAGAGCTGGCGGGTATTTTTTCCATTGAGGTCTGTGCTTATGCGGTCATGTCTAACCATTACCATGTGGTTTTGCATGTAGATACCGAAACGGGCAACAACTGGAATGACCAGGAGGTTCTAAAACGCTGGACGCAACTCTTTGATGGCCCGCTACTGGTACAACGGTTTCTGGCCGGAAGCCTGCAGGATGAAGCCCAGCAAAAACGGGTGGCCGAGTTTGCTGATATCTATCGCCAGCGGCTACTGGATATCAGTTGGTTTATGCGTTGTTTAAACGAACACCTGGCCCGCAGGGCCAACGAAGAAGACCAATGCAAAGGACGATTTTGGGAAGGGCGCTTTAAGAGTCAGGCGCTGCTGGACGAAGCTGCTGTTCTGTCGTGTATGGCCTATGTTGATCTGAATCCTGTACGTGCTGGTCTTGCCAGTCAGCCGGAAACGTCCGATTTTACGTCCATTCAGGAGCGCATAGAGCAATGGCGGGAAGCCAATGCACAGCAGAAATGGCTGAAGCCTATGAAAACAGACAAACGACAAGGTAAAGGTTTTATTTCTTTTGCCCTGTCGGATTATTTTGAGTTGGTAGACTGGACGGGGCGCGCTGTACGGGACGATAAACGAGGAGCCATTGCCGCTCACCTGCCACCGGTTTTGCACCGGTTGGGTATCAACCCGGATGAATGGCTGAAAACCATGCAGCCCCATGGCAACCGGTTTGTGCGAGGAGTGGGCGGGAAAGAAGCGTTACAGGCTTATGCCGAAAAAATAGGCAGACAGTGGCTACATGGGATGAAGGCGAGTCAATGCTTGTTTGCTCAATGAGTAGGGATTTTGGGGGGCACAATCAATGGGTAATGCGGCTTCAACCGCCGTGGTATTCAACGTTATCGCTGCCAGAATCCAGAATGCACCATTAAAAGTAAAAGCTTCATGCTGACATAACGGTATAAAGCCTGTGTTCCTGATGTTCAGAAGCAGGTTGTGGATATGGCCATTAATGGCAGTGGCATTCGGGGTAGATATTTATGCCAAAACACACATCTGACCCACTACCTTAAAAGTGAATCTTTATTGATTTGAATCAATAGGTAATAACCGTATTGGGTATAAGGTTAAAACCAAGACAGGGAAATACAACTCTAATGTTCTGACAAGAATAGAAAAGGAGTGATTTATGCCTTACGAGACTCTGGTTATTGCTGGTATTGCGACTGTAGGGCTGATGATTGCCTTTATGGGAGGGTTTGGACTGTTTATATATAAGGACAGTCATCGTAAGGATAAACGCTCCGACCGCTGAAACATCAGGCGGTCACTAAGATCATGAACAGGCTTTCTAAGACAAGCTCTTTCCAGGAAAGACTTTTTTAAAGAGTTACTGAAAAACACCAGAAGAATCATTGTGAAGTATCCGCCGTGGGGGAACATGGCGGTTATTCAGTGAATAACAACACCAACACACACCAGGACATCAATTATGAATAAAGCAGGAATCAAGCTTTCTGTTCTGTCTGCAGCTGTATCTGCGGCACTGGTTCTTTCCGCGGGGACTGCCCAGGCTTATCAGGCAGGGGATATGATTCTGCGTGCCGGGGCTGCGACTGTTGCGCCTCAGGTTAAAAGTGGCAAGGTGAAAATGAACGGGTCTGTAGTCACTCTTGGTGGCAGCCCTACCAAAGTTGATGTTAACAACAACACTCAGTTCGGCCTGTCTCTGGCATATATGATTACTGATAATGTGGCTGTGGAGCTGTTGGCAGCCACTCCTTTTAGTCACTCTATTAAGACTAAGGGCGGGCTGGGTCCTACGCTTGGTAAGCTGGCTAATGTTAAACACTTACCACCTACCCTGACTGTTCAGTATTACCCCCTGGCTTCTTCTTCAGCATTTCAGCCCTACGTTGGTGCAGGTCTTAATTATACGGTTTTCTTTGATGAAAGCCTGAAAGGAGAGAACAAGTCACGTTTCAGAGATCTGGATCTTGATGATTCTATTGGTATCGCTTTACAGGCAGGATTCGATTATTCCTTTACTGAAAACCTGGGTGTAAATGCTTCAGTTTATTGGATAGATATAGATACTGAAGCTACGTTCAAGGGGAAGGTTTTCTCCCCGGGAAATAAGTTTAAGACGGATGTTAAACTTGATCCCTTCGTTTACCGTGTAGGTCTGAACTACAAGTTCTAACTGGCGGATAGTGAATATACAAGAAGCCATCAATTGATGGCTTTTTTGCTTTCTGTACGTTTTTTATCTTGATAATAATCCCTTACCAGTCGTGCCAAAGCACTACGCCAGGGGCGGGCATGGATACCAAAAGTATCCCGCAGTCGGCTGCTGTCCAGGCAGGCATTGACCTTTTGCTCGTTTTCTTTCTCATCTATCGGTAAAGCATCTTCAGGTGTGTCCTGGTACTGGGACGCTTCTGCCAGGGCAACTTCCGCCAGAGAAAATTCATTAACGGGTTCTGCTGCTGAGTAGTGGTAAGTCCCCCAGACATCAATATTGCAGCTGATCTGCTGGGTAATGGCCAGCAGTACCCGGGCAACATCTTCAGCCACGGTCGGGCAACCTGTGTGGTTCGGGCATGTACCGGCCATTTTTTCAGAGGCCTGCAAGCCATCGAGAATTCGAGTCATCCGATTATGGCCCCGGTGACTGATAATCCAGGACAGGCGCAGGATAATATGGTGCTGGCAGTTCTGGTGAACCTGCTGCTCCCCCTGCCAGAAACTGTTGCCAAGTACCCCTTTAGGGTTCGGGCTGTCCTTTTCCGTGTAGGCTTCTTTCTTGGAACCGTCGAAAACCCTCCAGGAGGATATCTGGACCAGGGCGGCCTCGACCTGGTCACAGGCTTTGGCGAGATTGGACACGCAGTCCCGGTTCATGCTGAAGCAGCGTGAGGGTTCATAGTCTGCATGGCCGGCATCACGGTAGCCGGCGGTATTGATAACGATATCCGGCTTCCAGTTTTTTATCTTTCGGGAGACATCCCGGTGTTTTTCAAGGTCAAACTCATCACGGCCTGGAGCCCGGAACGCTATCTCTGCGTCTTTTAATAACCGGCACAGTTCCAAGCCTATCTGGCCTGCACCTCCAATGACCAGAACTTCCATGGAGTACCTGAATAGCTAGTGAATCAATCGGTTATCATATCAGAACCTGCGCTCGTGAGAGAAAGGTATACCTGAAGAGGTGTTTGGAATGACTCTATGGGCTTTGTTCGGATTATGCTTATTTCTGGTGTAGAGATTCCCGGCACCTTGCAAGACATGTGTCGTAAAATAAGCAAGCGCCAGTCAGACAAGCCTAATCCTTAAGCCTACAGGTCTGTGCTCACTATTCTCAAGATATGGCCACCTGCCTCATAAGCCTTTACAAATAGCGTGTGCTTTGTTTTTCATCGCCGCACATAACTTCGCAGCGACCAGAAATTCAACACCTATGAAGCCCGCTTTTTTCGCCTCCTCTGTCAATGCGACTATATCGTTGCCCAGAGTCTGTTCACAGCCATCGCATCCATGATCAGAAATACAGACTTCAGCCTGTTTATGAAGAACCTGATCTTGATCTTTATCCTGGACTGGGTGCTTAGGATCCTGAAGTGGTGCAAGATACGAAAAACAGGGGCCAAGATCCACATCCCCGGAGACAGAACCGGGTGAGGAGCCATAAGCATGACTGCCCAGGAGAGGGGAAGAAAGCACCACTGCACACAGTGACGACAACGCCCACTGTTTCAAAACTGCATGAAAGCCCATCACAACCTGTCCTCATCTATAAGAAAAGACCAGATTAAAAATAGCCTATTGTAAGACCATTCACTGAAGCCGTTTAAATAAGCCCTGGTGGAATAAAACGATACTTCACCTGTTGGCCCGCCGCTTTTCTGTAATGACCGGGCGCGCGTTCGCGTTATGGGACATTACCGGGCGAATCAGTGATACCGCTCGCTTCAGGGGCTTGCTTGAGTCTGCGGCTGATGTCATGGTGATTGCTGATTCTAGCGGGGGGATCACACTTGTGAATGCCCGTATGGAAGCCCTGTTCGGGTATCAGCGTACGTCGGGTAAAGGCAGCCGGTTTGCTTTTTCCATGCCTTTGAAGCCGGTGGAGTGCGTGAATAGTGAAAAGCAGAAACTGAGAGGGATTGGCAAGAGTACCATCGTCGCTGGGCTTGGCTGTGACAACAAAGTTTCTGAGGCCTGGGTTCATCAAGTGCTGGAACGCTGCGATGAACTGGACCTTGAGGCTCTGGTAAGCCTGATCCGGCAGTTGCAGCCGAAATCCGGGGATTAACTTCTATACTGTCCACCGGGTTACGGAGGCGGTGTTTTTGGGGAAAGTATATTGACGGCCGAAATGCAGTACCATGTGCAAAGTCAGACCACAGCGAATGCTGCATCAGCGGACATCGTGCAGGTTGTTGCTGATGAAAAAATTCTGCTGGTGGATGATAATCCCACCAACCTGCAGGTGTTGTTACAGACCCTGAATGGCCGGGGCTACAAGCTGCTGATTGCCAAAGATGGTGAGAATGCTCTGCGTATAGCCCATAAAGCACGTCCGGCCCTGATCCTGCTGGATATTATGATGCCGGGCATAGATGGTTATGAAGTATGCAGGCGTCTTAAGGCCGATCCGGATGTTTCGGATATTACCGTCATCTTTCTTTCCGCCCTTGATGATACCCAGGACAAGGTCCGTGGCCTGGAAACCGGAGCCGTTGATTATATAGCCAAGCCTTTCCAGGCTGAGGAAGTCATTGCCCGGGTTGATACCCAGCTGAAAATCCACCGTCTGGAGCAGGCTCTCGCGGCCCGTAACCGGCAGCTGGAAGCCACCAACCAGAGATTGCTGGAAGCCATGCGGGAAGGTGTCTTTGAGGTGGATATTGAAGGGCGAGTGTCGTTTGCTAATCCGGCCGCGAGTCGTATGACCGGCTGGGAGCTTGATGAACTGACCGGGCATGACCTGTATGGTATGGTGATGTGCCGAACGCGGGACGGAGAAGTGATTCCCCGTGAAAACACCAGCCTTTATCGCACCCTTACCGAAGGGATTGTGCAGAACATTGAGGACAGGTATTTCTGGACAAGGGGTGGCAGTTGCTTTCCTGTAGACTTTTCCTGTACTCCCATTACCGACAACGGGCAGGTAACAGGGGCAGTGATTGTTTTCCGGGATATTACCGAACGAAAACGCCAGCAGGATATTCTCGACAAGGCTCTGGCTGATGCCCAGGAACAGAAAGACAAGCTGACCCATATGTCCCGGCTCAGCAGCATGGGGGAAATGGCCTCGGGCTTTGCCCATGAAGTGAACCAGCCACTTACCGCTATTAATAATTATGCGCAGGTCTGTCGGCGGATGATTGCCCGTGATCCGGTGGATGTGGCGTTTATTGAAGAAGGCATGAGCAAGATAGCCACCCAGGCTCAGAGGGCTGGCGATATTATCTCCCGCATACGCAGTTTTGTGAAAAAGCCGGATCATTGCCTGGAAGAGGTAGACTGCAACCGGCTGATAAAGGAGATCGTAAAGCTTGCGGAAGTGGATGCCCGTAACAACCAGATTGAAATCCATCTGCGGCTGGCGGAGAATCTGCCGATGGTACGTATCGATCCTCTTCAGATTCAGCAGGTTGCCCTGAACCTGATCCGTAACGCCATGGAAGCCATGAATGACATGTCCACTCGGAACGAAGGTGTGGTGGTGGAAACAACACAAGTGGATCAGCACTTTGTCCGGGTAAGGGTGATAGATCGGGGACAGGGGCTTGCTGATGATGCAGAAGAAAAAATGTTTACGCCTTTTTACACCACCAAGCACGATGGTATGGGGATTGGTCTTTCTGTCTGCCACTCCATTATCCAGACTCACGGCGGTGTTCTGAATTTTGAGCGTAACCCCGAAGGGGGAGCTATTCTCTGGTTTACCATTCCTGTGGCCTAACCCGGATATTTGACTCAGTCGACCGTACACCCCGGTACGGCGCTTCTTCGCCAAACATCTTAGATCAACAAAGCCCGACGCGATCTTCGGGGCAGTTTATGAAATATCCGGGCTAACGTTTTCTTTTTATGGATGCTTTCAGAATTCCTGTGATTCCTTTAACGCTTGTCATGACAAGGCCGGTAAACTGATCCGTCAGGAATCTTTCAGGGTCATCCCAGGTCAGTTGTTCCTCGGGTTGTAATGTCTGTATGGGGGATAACTGGCAGTCACCCGCAAGAGCATAACCACATCCAAGCATTGTGGCAGGGGTTTTAAATCCATGTCGTCCGGTATTGTGGGCCTGGTTTTCCAGTTGTCCGGTATTTAATAGCCCCTGGGCACTGTTAAAGCGGTCGCAGTTGGTAAGAACCCTGTCCAGTGGCAGAAGGCTGGGAACTGGAGTGTGTGCCATAGCCAGTAGTTGACGTTCGCGAATAATATTCTGGACTGTCAGCGTTTCGTCCAGGCGAATAAAGTTTCCGGTACGGTCTTTTCCACTCTTACAGGTGACCAAAATATCAGAGTGAAGCTTACGCTCCAGAAGTGTGATGTTATGGGTCATGATCAGAATATCTGACCATAGCCTTCTGTGAAGCTGATGAGCGAACATATAACGCACCAGATTCACTCTCTCCAAAGTATCCCGGACATAATCAGGGTCTGGATTTTGCCGGGAAAGCAGGTGTTTCCTGATTCGTCCCCCTATGGCATCTTCAGGATTCAGGCTGCCAAACAGTTCTTCCAGGTAAGGTTTGTTCTGCCCATCGGCATTGTTCCAGGTATCTTCTGATGTAACCTTGTTTCCCTGAATGGAGAATCCGTTACAGGGACTGATGAATGTCCTCACTGTGGGTTTCAGTCTGACCCTGTGTTTTTCACCACCGCATGTATAAACATCAAGGTCCATACAGGCAAGGCTGTTAAGTCTTCCGATGTCGGCCCGGATTTCCTCGCACCAGACCTTTTCCGGATCACACCCGGGGGTGTGGAGTTTGTCTGCGGCTGTTATGAAGGTAACAGGGGATAGCAGCGATACATAAAAGACAGATATTGTCAGGGGAGGAGGGTTGCTTTCTTCTCCTCCGCAAGATGGAGCCATGGCTTCAATGTGCGCGAGTAACTTCTGTGTATGGCTGTAGACCAGCATCATGGTAAAAATTTCATGCCATCGTTTTTCGTTGGCCTTCCATCTTTGTTCTGGGGTATCAATTGGGAATACCACGGAAATTCCACTACGAAAAGTTGTGCCAATTATCTGGTCATCCATGGATAAAGTGCGGACCGAAAGATTTATGGCGTGATCAGATTCATCCTTGCAGGATGACGTGTACCTGTTCTGCAGATAATTTATTTTAAAAGGTACTCTCTCATCGACGGGAGTATTGGCGGGTACAAGCCTGAGACAGGATGCGGGAACATCCCGGGAGATGACTTTATAATAAGACTCCCCCTGTTGAACATGCCAGTGATAGGCTTCAGCAGTGGCTTCAGACGTCTTGAGCTGTATTGCAAGTTGTTGCTTGAATTGCTCCGATGAGTTCTGAAGGTTTCTCATATGGTGACGAAGCAGCCCGTGAAACTTCCCTGTCCGGGAGATCATATCTCTTGCAGGGGGCTGACTGAGCCATTCTTCTGCAGTGCGCCGGATCTGTGCCTGAATCTCTTCACAGGTCCTGCCTTCAGACAGAGCAGCCGTGGTAAACAGTGCAGCCTGTTCTGCCTGTTTAATATGTCTTTTGTACTCTCCAGCTCGCCGGAAATCACTGGCAGCGGTTGTTTGTGAAACTTCCACCAGTTTTTTCAGTCTGTTTTTTAACTTGTCGAGATCCTCCCTCAGTGCTCTGTGTACATGTTGTTGTAGAGCAACAGCAGCGCTGTTACCTGCCTGGGGAAGGAGGATAGTTCTGACTGAATCAATATTTCTGAGACTATTTAAGATTCTGTTCTCGTAGCCTGTGTAGTCGAGCGTCGTATATTCCGGCTGCTCATACCAGGGGGTGTCAAGAAGGTTGCAGGCCTCATCCAGCCCATATTCAAATTTGCTGACGGAGCCGGATTTGTGAGAGGCGGAAGAGTCAGGCTCAAGATATGGCCACAAACTGGTTTTGAGTTTAGCCATTGTGCAGGAGGCTGTTTTCAGACCCAGAGTCTGTGCTGTGTTGGGGAGGAGCCCACAAATAAAGTTGTTATAGTTCTGCAGGAATATCCCGGCCAGGTAAGAGCGGGGATTGTCGAGTGCCTCGGGTTTTTCTTCCAGAAGATATTCAGCGGCCTGTTCGGCCATTCTCTCTTTTTCCCGTGGAGGAATCTTTCTATCAGCGCTCTCAAGCCCGCATTCCTGGAGAATTTTGTTCAGTTCGCTGTCAGGATTGTATGGGTCAACAACGGTTCTGACCGGTGATGACAGCTTATCAAGCTTCCACTTTGCAGTGGCAGCGGTGTCTCCAGTCTTTCTGTCGCGATGCCGGCGGGGAACATCTGGTCCCGTGAGTACCCCACCTGCAGCCTTATGCCACTGAGCTTTTGCTGTACGTCGAAGATCTTCAGGGCAGGGAAGAATGGTATCTTTCATACGCTCAAGCAACTTATGGTTGTACTCAGTGGATAATTGCTGGCTTACGGAAACTGTTCTGTCGAAAAGGGGGATTTCGCCAGCTTGTGGGCCTGGTAGCGGTGGCCAGTCAGGGTGAGGGGGCTGGGATTGTCTCCGGGGAGTCGCGCTGTCTACTGACCCCCCATGACGATGAGCCCTCCAGGACCGCATTGTTCCTGTAGAAATAACCTCGCTTGCTCTTTTCCGCGGTGGCGGGCTTCCTACGGGAGATGGACTGGCCATAAGGTATTAACTCTGTTGGTTTGATCACTTTCGTTTGAGTGCACAAATCGGGCAATAACTCCCTCTTGCCTGTCAGTCCTTCTGGCAAAATGGTCAGATAGACTGGCTAGCCGGGTATCTATTCCCTTAGAGCCGGCTTCGGTATAATCGGTGGTTAAATAACCAGATTTCAGGTTTACCCGCATTCGAGGGAGTAGGATTGTGTCAGCTGTTGATACCGGTGATATCCGTACATATATGCAGGCTCTGGGCGAGAAGGCCCGGGCCGCCGCAACTGTTATTGCCCGTGCCGAGGTAAGTGTTAAGAACCAGGCGCTGCTGGCTACTGCCGAGATTCTTGATAAATCCCGACCAGCGCTGACAGAGGCCAACAGCAAAGACCTGGCCAACGGCAAAGCCAATGGCCTGACCGATGCCATGCTGGATCGTCTGGAGCTGACCCCCGAGCGTATTGACACAATGATCGAAGGTCTGCGCCAGGTAGCGGCACTACCTGATCCTGTGGGCGGCATTACCGATATGCGCTATGTCCCCAGCGGCATCCAGATCGGTAAAATGCGTGTGCCCCTGGGGGTTATCGGGATTATTTATGAATCCCGCCCTAATGTGACCGTGGAAGCGGCCAGTCTTTGCCTGAAATCCGGTAATGCCACAATCCTCCGTGGCGGCAGTGAAGCGATTCACTCCAATCAGGCTATCGCCGAATGCCTGCAGAAAGGCATGCAGGAAGCTGGTCTGCCCCTGGAGGCGGTACAGGTTGTGAAAACTACTGACCGTGCCGCGGTTGGCGAACTGATCACCATGCCGGAATATGTGGATGTGATTGTTCCCCGTGGCGGCAAGGGCCTGATTGAGCGTATCAGCCGGGATGCCAGGGTTACGGTTATTAAGCATCTGGACGGCATCTGTCATGTGTACATTGACGACCAGGCGGACCTGACTAAGGCCCGCAATATTGCTGTTAACGCCAAAACCCACCGTTATGGCACATGCAATACCATGGAGACGCTGCTGGTTCATAAGGATGTGGCTCGGGAGATTCTTCCGGTTCTGGCGGAGGCTTATGCTGCAAAGGGTGTTGAGCTGCGCGGTTGCCAGCAGACCTGTACCCTGTTAACCGCAGCTGTGCCTGCCACGGAAGAAGACTGGAGTACCGAATATCTGGCTCCGGTTCTCTCTATTCGGGTGGTCGCGGATATGGATGAGGCGATTACTCATATCAATCGCTATGGTTCTCACCATACTGATGCCATTGTGACCGAAAACTATACCCGCTCCCGTCGCTTTCTGAGGGAAGTGGATTCCAGCTCGGTTATGGTCAATGCTTCTACCCGTTTTGCGGACGGGTTTGAGTATGGTCTGGGTGCTGAAATCGGCATATCCACAGATAAGATCCACGCCCGTGGCCCGGTGGGGCTTGAGGGCCTGACCTCCGAGAAATATGTTGTTCTGGGTGACGGGCATATCCGCACTTGATTCTACCCGTCGGCAGTACAGTTTGTGCTGCCGGCCTTATATTGTGACCAGGTAATACACGACTCAATGCAATCATCTGAACTGAAAAACCTTGTTGTTGGTGCTCTCGAAGAAACTAAGGGAAAGGACATCACCGTTCTGGATGTCCGGGATAAAACAGACGTCACTGATATGATGATTATCGTGTCTGGTACTTCTTCCCGTCACGTAAAGTCCCTGGCCGACAATCTGGTGAAAACCTGTAAGGAAGCCGGTATCGCGCCTATGGGTATGGAAGGTGAAGACCAGGCTGAATGGGTACTGGTTGACCTGGGTGATGTCGTCGTCCATCTGATGATGCCTGCGGCTCGCCAGTTTTACGATCTGGAACGCCTGTGGGAAACAACTGCGGATTCCGACGCGTCGTTTGAAGCAGAAGTTAAATAAATGCGTATCCGTCTGATTGCGGTTGGGCAAAAGATGTCTGGCTGGGTAACAGAAGGGTACAACGAATACGCCCGCCGCCTGCCTGCCGGTTTCTCCCTTGAGCTTTGTGAAATCCCCTTGAACAAACGCGGTAAAAACGCGGATATTCAGCGGTACCGGGCCAAAGAGGGTGAACAGATGCTGGCGGCCATCGGTAAGGGAGACCGGGTGATTGCCCTTGAAGTGAAAGGGCGGGAATGGAGTACCGAACAGCTGGCGGATAAAATCGGCCAGTGGCACGACAATGGCGAGAGTATCAGCCTGTTGGTTGGCGGCCCGGAAGGCATGCTTCCGGAGATTTCCAACCGGGCTGATGTCAAGTGGTCCTTGTCTCCATTAACCCTGCCCTACCCCCTGGTTCGTATTCTTGTCGCGGAACAGTTGTATAGGGCATGGAGTATCCTGAATAATCACCCGTATCACCGTTAAATAGAAAACCGGCTTTAGCTTGTGTAACGGTTTTAGCCAGAGCTATGCGCCGGTTCATAAACAGCATGAGTTTGAATGGCATCTGATACGATCAAGGATCATCCCGGCGAACGCCGGATAGTCAATCTACGGGTTTGGCTGGCTGTTGCGGTTATGATCATCATGACTGGCGTGCTGCTATCCCGTGCTTTTTACCTCCAGGTCATGAAATACAAGGACATGGCCACAAAATCTGAAGAAAACCGCATCCACCTGCGGACTGTTCCTCCGGTCAGAGGGCTTATTTACGACGCCAAAGGTCGGCTGCTGGCGGAAAACCGCCCCAGTTATACCCTGACGATTATCCGTGAACGTGTTGAGAATATGGATCAGACCCTGACTGAACTGGGAAAGCTGATCTATCTCGACCCGGATGACATAGAAGATTTCAAAGAGCGTGTATACAAAACACGTCCGTTTAACAGTGTTCCCCTGAAATATCGTCTCAGTGAAGAAGATATTGCCCGGATTTCTGTCAATCAGCATTGGCTCCCCGGGGTAAATGTTGAAGCCCAATTGATTCGTTATTACCCGGAAAAATCCCTGCTGGCCCATGCCGTGGGTTATGTCGGACGAATCAATGAGCGGGAATTGAAGCGCGTTGACCCTTCTCTTTACAGTGGCACCAATATCATTGGTAAGACTGGCGTTGAAAATTATTACGAAGACATATTGCTGGGCAAACCCGGATATCAGGAAGTGGAATCCAACGCCCGTGGACGTGTACTGAGGGTTCTGAAGCAGGAAGATCCGGTAGCCGGTGAAGACCTGCAACTCTATCTTGATCTTGATCTGCAGAAAGCCGCCGCGAAAGCCCTGGAAGGAAAGCGGGGGGCTGTTGTTGCCATGGATCCGAAGACCGGTGGTATCCTGGCCCTGGCAAGTTCTCCATCTTACGATCCTAACCCTTTTGTAACAGGCATCAGTTATCGTGAGTACAGTGGCCTGCGGGAAGATATTAACCGTCCACTGTATAACCGGGCGACGCTGGGAGAGTATCCACCGGCTTCTACGATAAAGCCGTTTATGTCCCTGGCGGCCCTGGACAGTAACACCATTGATAGCAGTTATCGTATTTTCGATAAGGGCTATTTCCAGCTTCCCGGTGAAGAACGTCGTTACCGGAACTGGAAACGGACCGGTGACGGATGGACAGACCTGGTACGGGCGATTCTGCGTTCCAATGACACCTACTATTACGATATTGCTATCAAGATGGGCATAGACACCATCCATCAATATATGACGTCCTTTGGTTTCGGTGAGCGCAGTGGGCTGGATATTGCCGGTGAGCGCCCTGGTCTGATGCCTTCCCGGACCTGGAAACGTCGTGCCCGTGGAGCGCCCTGGTATCCGGGTGAAACGGTTATTGCTGGTATCGGGCAGGGCTATATGCTGACTACGCCGCTGCAGCTGGCAGTGGCCACATCCATTATTGCCAACCGTGGTCACCCGGTGCAGCCTCGACTGGCAAAGCCGGGTATTGGTGTGGCCCCCGTTCCTCCCCTTGCCCCCATTGAAAAGAACAAGGAAGACTGGGAGGTTGTTATCAAAGGTATGGTCGAGGTTGTGGATAATCCGAGGGGGACGGCCCATTACCGTATGGGCCGGAACCTGCAGTATACCGTGGCCGGCAAAACCGGAACCGCCCAGGTGGTGGGGATTCCCCAGGATATCAAGGAAGAGGAAGCCCGGGTTCTGGAAGAGTTCCAAAAAGACCATGGTCTGTTTATCGCCTTTGCGCCGGTGGAAGATCCACAGATTGCCGTGGCGGTTATCGTAGAGAATGATTCAAAAGCCGCGGTGCCGGTGGCCCGTAAGGTTATGGATGCCTGGCTGCTGCCACGCATGGCTGCAGGGGAGGTGAAATAAATGTCCCAGGATTTTATTCGTCAGCTGGACCCCAGCCATACATTGCGGACAGCGCCGCCCCTCAGCTATCGCATGCATATTGATCCGGTACTGCTGGGCATACTGTTTGTGTTCTGTTCAGCAGGTCTGGTGATTCTTTACAGCGCCAGTAGCCAGAACCTGAGCATGGTGTACCGGCAGGCGGTTTATATGCTGGTGGGGTTTGTGGCCATGTTTGTGGTGGCTCAGATGCCCCCCAGGATGATGCAGCGACTGGCCCCCATTGCTTACATTGGCGGCGCTGCGCTGTTGGTGGCGGTGCTGGTTATGGGTTATGGTGCCAAGGGTGCACAACGATGGATTTCGTTGCCGGGCTTTCGTTTCCAGCCTTCGGAAATTATCAAACTGGTTATGCCGTTAACGGTCGCCGCCTGGCTTTGTCGCAGGTCTTTGCCGCCGAAGTTAAAGGATGTTTTTATTTCCCTTGTCCTGATTGCGGTGCCGGTTGGCCTGATAGCCAAGCAGCCGGACCTGGGAACATCCCTGCTGATTGGCGTGTCCGGTATTTTTGTTCTGCTTCTTGCGGGATTGCGCTGGCGGATTATTGGTTCAGCCTTTTTGCTTGCCCTGCCTGCCCTGTGGGTTCTCTGGACATTCCTGATGCGTGAGTACCAGAAGCAGCGGGTGCTGACATTCCTGAATCCGGAAAGTGACCCCTGGGGTGCGGGCTGGAATATTATCCAGTCAAAAATTGCTATTGGTTCCGGTGGTATTTACGGCAAAGGCTGGTTGCTGGGAACACAGTCCCATCTGGATTTCCTTCCCGAAAGCCATACGGACTTTATTATCGCGGTACTGGCGGAAGAATTCGGGTTGATCGGGATTCTGATATTGCTGGCAGGATATGCACTTATTCTGGGCCGGGGCATTTTTATTACCCTGCACGCCCAGAATATGTTTGCCCGTCTTGTTGCGGGCAGTGTGACCCTGACATTCTTTGTCTACATTTTTGTAAATATCGGTATGGTTAGCGGGCTGCTTCCTGTTGTTGGTGTGCCCCTTCCCCTTGTCAGCCGGGGGGGAACATCGCTGGTAACGTTGATGGCCGGTTTTGGTGTGCTGATGTCTGTCCATACACATCGAAATTTCCTTGGTCGATAAGTGCAAAAAATGATAAGAAGTACCTGGGGCTGTTGAGATTTTTATGATCGGCCCAGTGGCAACCCGGATAGTTTGTGGCCGGGTTGTTTCATTAGCTTGATACCGGCTTTGCCGACGGGGGATTCCCTTATGATTATAAAAAGCCGATTGAAGAACGTTTTTGCCGCACTGACTACGGGCGTTGTGCTGAGTCTGCCGGTTCACGGTGCAGGCTTCAGTGCGAAAGAAGTTTCCGGTTTTATTGATGAACTGGTGCGGGATGAAGGCTTCTCCCGGCCTGCCCTTGAGAAAATGTTCAAGGAAGTGGAATACAAACCCCGTATTCTTGAACTTATGCAGAGACCAGCTGAACGCAGGCTGACCTGGTGGGAATACCGCAATCTCTTTATTAATGATCGGCGGGTTAATCAAGGCGTCGCTTTTTGGAAAGACAATAAAGCTATTCTGGACAAAGCCAGTGAAGCCTATGGGGTTTCCCCCGCCGTTATTATCGGAATTCTGGGGATAGAAACCGGGTTCGGTCGGAACAGCGGAGGATTTCGGGTTGTTGATGCTCTTTCCACTTTAGGGTTTGGCTACCCACGCAGGGCCAGGTTTTTCAAGAAAGAGCTGAAAGAATTTCTGGTGCTATCCCGGGAGCAGGGTTTTAACCCTCTTGATCTGACCGGCTCCTACGCTGGTGCCATGGGAATTCCCCAGTTTATGCCTTCCAGTTACCGGGCCTATGCTATCGATTTTGATAAGAATGGCCAGGCGGATATCTGGAAATCCCCAGCCGATGCTATTGGTTCCATCGCCTCGTATCTGAATCGCCATGGCTGGATTGAAGGAAAGCCTGTGGCTTCCAAAGCCAGCGTAAAGGGCAGCCAGTACGCCTCTATTATTAACGGTAATCCCCGTCCCACGCGGTCTGTTAACGAAGCCCGTAAATTGGGCTGGAGAACCACACAGGTATTACCAGACAGTGCCCGGGTACGTGGGTTGAAGCTGGATGGCAAGAACGGCCCGGAATATTGGCTGACCATGACCAACTTCTACGTGATTACGCGGTATAACAAAAGTGACCTGTACGCTATGGCGGTATGGCAATTAGGACGCCAGGTCGAGAAGAAGATGAAGTCTGCGCCTTCTCCGATACTGGCTGATGTGGAGGTCAAAAATTGAAGAGACACCTGGCCGTGACGGGATGTGTGCTGACTGCTTTGTTTATGGTCGGTTGTGCCGGCCAGAAGACCCAGGAGCAGATTCAGGCTGAGCGTTACCATATCAACAATGACCGCGCCCATGTTGATGTGAATGTACAGTCTTTGCCTGACGCTGTTCCCCGCCCGCCGGAAGGGGGTGTGAAGTTTGCTCCCTACACCCTGAAGGGCAAGACATACATCCCCCATGAAACGGCGGCGGGATATAGAAAGCAGGGTACCGCCTCCTGGTATGGTGCCAAGTTCCATGGTTACAAAACCGCCAATGGCGAAGTTTACGATATGTATGCCATGAGCGCGGCCCATAAAACTCTTCCTTTACCGTCTTATGCCCGGGTTACCAATCTGGCGAATGGCCGCAGTGTGATTGTTCGGGTCAATGACCGGGGGCCTTTTCATGGTGATCGTCTGATAGATCTCTCCTGGGCTGCGGCCAAGAAGCTGGATTACCAGAACAATGGTGTTGCCCAGGTTCAGGTGGAAGGGATTGATACGTCGCCCGAAGGGCTGCTGGCCTTTCAGCAGAGCACTCAAAAACGTATCGTCAGTGGTACCGATGCTGATGACCTGATGTATCTGCAGGTTGCGGCCCTGAGTAATAAATCCAGTGCTTTGAGCCTGAAACAACGATTGCTGGCCATCACTGATGCTGCTGTGCAGATTACCGTTCCAGAAAAAGATGATGAGTTTTTCCGGGTGCGTGTCGGCCCGCTTTCTACGGAAAAAGAGTTGGAACAAGTGCGCCAGAATTTGCAGGAAGCCCAGCTTGGCCGGGGTATTCAGGTTTTTGATTGACCTGATCACCTATTCCCCCGGAAAATGATCCTTGAACTCCCTGGTGGTTATGCCTTATTAATGCACTTACATCTCAATGTTATAATGCTTTGGTTATAACTTGGAGTGCATCCAGCCTCATGCCGTTCAAGGTGGCTGGAAAAACCATGACTCTATTTTTGCCCCTTGTTTTGTTTCGGGGGCCTTGAACCCAACAGGTTTAACGAAAACAGTAATGAATCAGATCACCCAAATAACACGAAAACTGGCCTGCGTTTGTGCCGGGGTGACTATGCTGACTCTGTCCTCAGTCTCCATGGCACTGCCTGCCGGTTTGATCCCATCGCCCCCTAAAATCGCTGCCAGCAGTTATATTCTGGTTGATGCCGTCAGCGGTGAAGTGCTGGCCGAGAATAATGCCGACCAGACCCTTCCCCCCGCCAGCATGACCAAAATGATGACCGCCTACGTGGTGGAAAATGAAATGGCTGCGGGTAATATCAGCCGTGATGACCTGGTGACCGTCAGCGAAAAAGCCTGGCGTATGCGCGGCTCACTGATGTTTATCGAAGTTGGTGAGAAGGTATCCGTTGAAGACCTTCTGAAAGGGGTCATTATCGTATCCGGCAACGATGCCAGCGTGGCCCTGGCGGAATATATTGCCGGCAGTGAAGACGCTTTTGCCCAGGTGATGAACGCCACAGCCAGAGAGATGGGCATGAATAACACCATGTTCCAGAACGCTTCTGGCTGGCCGGCAGAAAACCACTATTCTTCGGCCCGGGATCTGGCAACTCTGGCGGGCCATATTATTTATGATTACCCCGAATACTACACCGTGTATGCAGAGAAAGAGTTCCAGTATGGCGTAGACAAGCGCACGGGCAAGCCCCTGAACCCCCAGCCGAACCGTAACTCTCTGCTGTGGACTAATCCCGGCGTGGATGGCCTGAAAACCGGCCACACCAACGAAGCGGGGTATGGTCTGACAGCTTCTGCCGAGAAAGAAGGCCGTCGCCTGATTGCCGTGGTAATGGGAGCCAGGAGTGAGCGTGCCCGGGCTTCTGAAACCCAGAAGCTTCTGACCTATGGTTTCCGCTTCTTTGAGAATGTGGATGTAAACAACGGTGGTGTCGCCCTTGAACAGGTTCGGGTCTGGGAAGGTGTAGTGAACGAGCTGCCGGTAGGCCTGGAAAAGAACCTTGTGGTGACTGTTCCCCGTGGGAACGGCAAAGATGTTAAGGCTTCCATGGTGATTGATGAGAATCTTGAGGCACCCATTACTGCAGGTCAGCAGGTGGGCAGGGTGATTGTCAGAATGAAGGGTGAAATCATCGAAGAGAAGCCGCTGGTTGCCCTGCAGACCGTTGAAAAAGGTGGTTTCTTCAAGAGTCTGTGGGACAACATCCTGCGTTTCTTCAGCGGACTTTTCAGTTAAGCCACACCGCTTAGCGACCCTGTGTAAGATGAATTGATGATGTACGAAGCCAGGGGATGCCGGGCTTCGAGTTTCAATACCGGTAGTGTCAGGAGAGATACTGCCGGTATACATTGAGGGTGGTGTTATGGGGCTGGTTTATCTGAACGGAAATTTCGTTCCCGTAGAGGACGCAAAGATCTCAGTACTGGATAGGGGGTTTCTGTTTGGTGATGGTGTTTATGAGGTGATTCCGGTGTTTTCCGGACGGGTTCTGCAGGAAAAAGAACATTTGGACCGGCTTTATCGCAGCCTTGGGGCTATTCATCTTCAGATCCCCCAAACCCATGATGACTGGCACCGGTTGTTTGTGGAACTTCTGGCCCATAATCAGGGCGAAGGTGGTAACCAGGCGATTTATCTGCAGGTTACCCGTGGCGCTGGTCCTGATCGTAACCACGCCAACCCAGTGGATGTACCCCCCACAGTTTTTGCCATGACCATGCCTTTCCAGCCCTCCATTCATGTGGAGCAGGACACTCACCCGGCACCGGGTCGGGCGATTACCACCACAGACCAGCGCTGGCAGCGCTGTGATATTAAAAGTGTTTCCCTGCTGGGGAACCTGCTGCCGTACCAGAAAGCAAGAAATGCCGGCATGGCTGAAGCCATTCAGATTGATGGCCAGGGACGGGTAACAGAAGGTTCAGCCTCCAATGTCTTTCTGGTAAAGGGCTGCAGGATTATGACGCCGCCCCTGAGTTCCCGCATTCTTGGCGGCATAACCCGTGCGCTGGTATTGGAGCTGGCCTCGGGTGATGAGCGTTATTCCTGTGAAGAGCGGGAGTTGAGAGCAGAAGATTTAAAGATTGCTGATGAGATCTGGGTGACCAGCTCCAGCAGAGAGATTTTACCGATTATTGAACTGGATGGTATCACTGTCGGCACCGGTGAACCGGGCCCGGCCTGGAAACATATCTCCGGGCTGTACCGCTTGTATCGCGACAGCGTGCCTGAAATTGAGACAAACCATGAGCAAACACAAGCCGTTAAAGCGGCAGGAACAGCAACCCCCGAAAATCGAGTTTCCCTGTGATTACACCATCAGAATTGTAGGTACGGCTGCGGAAGATTATCAGGAGTATGTTCTCGGTGTTGTGAAAAAGCATGACCCGAAACATAACGGAGAATCTTCTCTGCGCCCGAGCCGGAACGGTACCTTTGTATCCGTTGTTGTCACAATCTGGGCAACGGGTGAAGATCAGCTACGGGCTATGTACGCGGAATTAAAAGAAAGTGGTAGAGTGAAAATCGTTCTGTAAAGGCGTAATTGTGAAGAAACAGGATTCATCACCTCTGATTATCCGTCAACTGGGCCTGCAGACCTATACCCCGGTCTGGCAGGCGATGACGGATTTTACCGCCGAGCGTGATAAAGACACACCCGACGAATTCTGGCTGGTGGCGCATAAACCGGTGTTCACCCAGGGGCAGGCGGGTAAGGCCGAGCATGTTCTGGCTGCCGGTGATATTCCCGTGGTGCAGGTGGACAGGGGCGGTCAGGTGACTTATCACGGCCCCGGCCAGCAGGTGCTTTATCTTATGCTGGATGTGCGTCGTCTGGGGGCAAGTGTTCGTGAGCTGGTCACCGCTATGGAAAACGCAGTTATCAAAACCTTGGCTGAATGGGATATTGAATCTTTTGCCAGACCTGATGCTCCCGGGGTTTATGTGGGAGAAGCAAAAATTGCCTCCCTTGGCCTGCGTATCCGCAGGGGCTGTTCATTCCATGGACTGGCCTTGAATGTGGATATGGATCTTGCGCCTTTCCAGCGAATTAATCCCTGCGGATATGCAGGGATGCCGGTGACCCGCATCAGTAATTTTAATAAATCCGTTACCCTGGCAAATGCAGGTCAGGTACTGGTCAGGCATCTGGCTGAACTGACTGGTTATACTGAATTGATATTTACGGACCAGATTCCGGGCTTACTGGAAAGCCGGGAGCAGAGTCCTGGAGAACAGACCGCGTAATGAAATCATCCAGCATCATCCCGACGGTTCAGGTGCATGTGCCCAGCGGCAGCAAGTTCGTTAATGACAAGGGTATCCATGCCATCAAGAACGGCGTGAAGGCCAGCCAGAATAATGATCCACAGACGCCTGTTATGCGCAAACCGCCCTGGCTGCGGATCAAAGCCCGTACCGATGCCCGCTACGCAGATGTAAAGAAAACTGTACATGGTCATAGGCTCAGTACTGTTTGCGAAGAGGCCATGTGTCCGAACATCAATGAATGCTGGAGTTCCGGTACCGCCACCATCATGCTGATGGGAGATGTCTGTACCCGCGCCTGTAAGTTCTGCGCGGTCAATACCGGCAACCCCAAGGGCTGGCTGGATGAGAAAGAGCCGGAAAATACCGCCAACAGTGTAAAACTGATGGGGCTGAAGTATCTGGTGCTGACCTCCGTAAACCGGGATGACTTGGACGATGGTGGTGCCGGGCATTATGCGGCAGTGATCAAGAAAGTTATTGAAGAGAATCCTGATACAGCCGTTGAGGCATTGACTCCGGATTTTCTCGGAAACCTGAAGGATGTGGAAACCGTTGTAGACAGCGGTATTGTGGTCTTTGCCCAGAATGTAGAAACCGTTCGTCGTTTAACCCATCCTGTGCGTGACCCCAGGGCCAGCTACGAGCAGACTCTTGATGTTCTGGCCCATGCCAAGAAGCATAATCCCGATGTTCTGACCAAAACCAGCCTGATGCTGGGCCTGGGAGAAACAGAAGCAGAGATTATTGAAACACTGGATGATCTTCGCGCCATCAATGTGGATATCGTGACCTTTGGCCAGTATCTCCAGCCCACCAAAAACCATCAGCCACTGATTCGTTATGTCACTCCGGAAGAGTTCGAAAAGTACCGTCAGTGGGGGCTGGATCGAGGTTTCCTGGAAGTAGTCTCCGGTGCTCTGGTACGTTCAAGCTACCGTGCCGAACAGGTTCTGGAAAAGAATAATGTCGGCCTTTAAGCTGCGCTGAACATTCAGTATTTGTATAGCTTTCCGGGAATGCCTATCGTGCTGAAAGCCTGCACCTGCACCTGCACCTGCACTTGCACCTGCAACAGATGGTGCCTGGACAAATGTAATTCAATAACCCTTCTTGACATAGGGGAATTAAATCACAAAAATGGAACGCGCATGTTTCATTAATAATAAAAATGTCTGAGGTGGTGATAAGGATGAGCAAATTTCAGATTGGTATTAAGCCAACAGTCGCTGTACAGAAGTTGCCCGTTGAGGCTTATACCTCACAGGAATGGTTTGACCGTGAGCAGGAAGAGCTGTTCAACCGTGTCTGGACTTTTGGCTGTACCATGGATGACGTAAAAAATCCTGGTGATTACAAGACCGTACAGGTTGGCAAATACCCGATGATTGTTGTCCATGGTCATGACGGTGAAGTGCGTGCCTTCCACAATATCTGCCGTCACCGTGGTTCTCAGCTGGTAGAAGATGGTTCCGGTACCATTGAGCGCAATATGACCTGCGCTTATCATCGCTGGTCCTTCAAGACCGACGGTACTCTTCATGCCATTCCCCAGGAGAAAGAGCTGTTCGGTGAAGGCAAAGTCAACAAGTGCGACCTGTCTATTAAGAAAGGCTCCCTGGGTAACTACCGTAACCTGCTGTTTATTCACCCCCGGGAAAACCCTGAAGAGACCTTCAACGATTATCTGGCCAGCCTGCCGGAAAACACCTGGTCCGCAAAAACCGAAAATCTGATGACCGTGGCCCGCTTCAACTGGACCATTAAGTGTAACTGGAAGGTTTTTGTTGAAAACGCTCAGGATGGCTATCACTTGATGCATCTGCACAAAAACACTCTTGGTGGCCCCCGTCCTGACGGTCAGCGCTGGCGTCCCCTGGGCCGTCACTGGAACTGGCAGGGACTGAACCCGATTATGGGTGAAGATGTTGACGCGGCTCTGGCGATGATGCCGGAAGACTGGACCCCCATGGAAGGTGTAGACCTGTCGACTTACGGTGGTGAAGTGTTTGGTTTCTTCCCTACGCTTATGATTCAGCCCCTGATCGATAACATCGGTTTTGCCAAGCTGATTCCGGTTTCTCCCACTGAAACCTACTTTGAAAGCTGGATCATGATGGCTCCCTTCAAAGATGAAGAAGAGCGCAAGGCCCGCCTGGATACTCTGCTGGCATTTGTTCCCATGCCTGGAATTGAATTCGATGAGAACGGCCTGGGTAACGGTGGTGAGCCCATCACTCTGGAAGAGTTCCGTAAGAGTGTTCACCCGATGGAATCCGGTAACTTCCACGCAGAAGATGTGTGGCAGGTGGAGATGGTTCAGAAAGCTATGGAATCCCCCGCGTTTGAAATTGGCCCCCTGAGTAATGGTGAAGGAGAAACAGCCCTGACCTACTTCCAGGATAATGTACTGGATTATGTTCCCCTGAGGAACATCAATTAAGTTGTAGAAGTCAAGAATTTTTCAAAAAAATGATGGGAATATCGGGTTGCCGGTGCTCCCATCATAGTTTTTAACCGCTCAAAAATTTTAACCCTTCATTTTGTCTGCCGGGCCAACCTTGTTCTGGCAATCCCCGGTTGTTTTGTACTCGATAATATTCTGAACAGTTGTCTCCGCAATCACTGTCATGGCTTCTCTGGTAAAAAAAGCCTGGTGGGCGGTGACTATGACATTGGGCAAGGTTATCAGTATCTGGAAAGTCTCGTCCGGAATGCCTTGCCCGGACAGATCCTGGAAAAACAGTTTTTTTTCCTGTTCATAAACATCAATACCAAGAAATCCCAGTTTGCCGGAACGCAGGCTATTGATCAGGGCTTTTGTGTCCGCCAGTTCACCACGACCGCTGTTGATCAGCATAACCCCTGGTTTCATTTCCGAAAGTGAGCAGGCATTGATCATGTAACGGGTTTGGGGAGTCAGTGGGCAGTGCAGGCTGATAATATCGGATTGACGGTAAATCTCCGATAGGTCAACGGGTTTCGCGCCCGTTGAGATCATGATATCCGGGTCAATATAAGGATCATGGGCAAGAACGGATATACCCATACCTGTAAGGATGTTTGCCATCGCCTGGCCAACTCGGCCAAGGCCTATCAGCCCTGCGGTTTTGCCATGGAGCCGGAAGCCCATAAGACCCCGAAGGTTAAAGTTACCTTCTTTCACCCGGTGCCATGCGGAGGGTATTTTTCTGGTAAGAGCCAGTATCAGCGCCAGGGTGTGCTCCGCGACAGATTCCGGAGAATAAACAGGAACCCTGACAACGGTGATATTCAGACGGGCGGTGGCTTCGAGATCAACATTGTTGAATCCGGTACAGCGCAGGGCGACAAGATTGATGCCTTTTTCCGCAAGTCCGGTGAGCACTTCATTATCCAGTATGTCGTTCACAAACACACAGACAGCCTGGAACCCTTCCGCAAGATAGGTCGTTTCCCGTGACAGGTGAGGGCTGCAATATTCAAACGTCAGGTCTTGCTTCTTGTTGGCCTGCTCAAAGAATGGCTTCTCATACTCCTGACAGTTGAATACGAGTATTTTCATGGAAAGCTGTTCCTTGTAACGCAGTCTGGGATTGAGGAACTTTAGTTAAAAAAGCGGAAGAGGGTTTTGTAATTCCTCCGATTTACAATTCCGGGGTATATATTGTTAATATCCCCGATTATTTTTTTGTCTGATAAAAATTATGGCCAGTGCTCGCCTGTTAAGAGATAACAGTGATAAAAAAACGCAGGTGGTAACTCTGGAAGGTTCATGGCTGGAAAAGAAGCTTCCTGCACCCTCGGAAGTGACAGACAACATAAATCCCGGGGTTCAAACTCTTCAGGTCATGATTGGGCCTGGGTGTGAATGGGATACCCGTCTGCCTGCGTTTTTACTGGGCCTTGAGCGACACTGCTCTGCTAAAAACATCAGGCTTGATGTGTCTTCGCTGCCAGAGTCCGTAACCGGGCTGTTTAAACTGGCTACAGCTGTTCCCCGTAATGAAGTCGCTCCCCCTGTTCATAGCAGCTGGCTTGAGGCATTCAGGCACGCATGGAATGAAATTGTCGACACCTTTGTATTTATCGGTGAAATGGTGCTGGCCACAATGCGCCTGCTTACCGGGCGCAGCCATATGCGGGGTGTGGATTTACTGAGTTGCCTGAGCCAGGCCGGCCCACAGGCCCTGGCGATTATTACCCTTATCAGTGTTCTGGTGGGGATGATTCTGGCTTATCTGGGCATGGTGCAATTGAGTCAGTTCGGCGCAGAAGTCTATGTGGCTAATCTCGTCGCTGTTGGCATGGTACGGGAGATGGGGGCCTTAATGACGGCGGTGATTATGGCTGGCCGTACCGGAGCGGCCTGGGCGGCGGAACTCGGCACCATGCAGGTGAATGAAGAAGTGGACGCTCTCACCACCATGGGTATCCGCCCCATGGATTTTCTGGTCATGCCCCGGCTGCTGGCCATGACTGTGGTGATGCCTTTGCTGTGTATCTATAGTTTTACACTGGGCATGTTCGGTGGTGGTCTGATTGTACTGAGCATGGATATGACTCCTCAGATGTACCTGTTTCAACTCCTGTCGTCGTTTACTCCGGTTGATGTAGCGGTGGGTTGTTTCAAGGGGCTGGTGTTTGGTCATCTTATTGCTTTATCCGCCTGTCAGGCGGGTATGAACTGTGGAGGCTCCTCCGCTGCGGTGGGGCAGGCCACCACCCGGGCGGTGGTACAGGCCATTGTGTATTTTGTGGTGGCGGATGCGGGTTTCAATATTCTTTTCTACAAGCTGGGCATTTGATAAATGGACAGGGAAAAGCCTGTGACCACTCCGGCGATAGAAGTGACCGGACTGGCTATGAGTTACGGGACACGGATGATTCAGCATAATCTGGATTTCACTGTTTCCCGTGGCGATATTTTTGTGGTGATGGGGGGCAGCGGCTGTGGAAAGAGCACCTTGCTTAAGCACCTTATCGGTCTGTACCATCCGGCGGCTGGTGATATTCGTTATAACGGCAAGAGTTATACCTTTGGAGAATCTTCAGATAAGCAGGATATGCGTTCCCGGTGGGGAATTACATTTCAGAGTGGTGCTCTGTTCAGCGATATGACCCTGGCTGAGAACGTCGCCCTGCCTATGGCCCATGCGGGTTTTCCAAAACGGGATATACCAGATCTGGTTCGCTACAAGCTGGCGTTGGTTGGTTTGTCAGGGTTTGAAGCGTATTACCCGTCGGAAATCAGTGGCGGTATGTGTAAAAGGGCCGGCCTGGCCCGGGCCATTGCCCTTGATCCGGAAATCCTGTTCTTTGATGAACCTTCGGCGGGTCTTGATCCATTGAGTGCCCGGCGTCTGGATGAACTGATTATCAGTCTGCGGGACACCACCGGAGCAACAGTGGTGATGGTGACCCATGAACTGGCCAGTATTTTTGCCATAGCCAATAACAGCATTTATCTGGATGCTGTCAGTAAAACCTGCCTTGATCAGGGAGACCCTTCCTGGTTGAAAGATAACAGTCGTGAACCTATTGTCCGGTCCTTTCTGGCCCGGGGGGAAAACAGGGGAGTGTTGGAGTGAATACCCGTCAGAAAGCAGCCGGTGTTGGTATTTTCGTCATCACCCTTATCGCCCTGGCTATTGCCATGCTGCTGGTATTGAAGTCTGGCAGTGGTGGCTTTGGCCAGGAAAAAAAACGATATGAGTTAATTTATGATACTTCGGTGAAAGGGCTGGCCGTTGGTGCGCCAGTGACTCTGCGAGGGGTCCAGGTTGGCCAGGTGGACAGTATCAGAACCCGATTTTATAAAGGAGTGAAGTCGCCTTTGAACTCGGTGATTATTGACCTTTATCCCGAAAAAATTGAACTTGAAAAAGGGATTAAGGAAGACCTGAAACAGATCCTGATGGAAAGGGGCATTGGCGCAAAGCTGAAAATGCAGAGCCTTTTAACGGGCCTGCTTTATATTGAAATTGATATTTACGCCAGGACAAAAGCTATTCAGGTGCATACAGAATACCCCCAGATTCCCACGGCTCCCAGTGAACTGGATAAGATTGATTTTGATCAAATTGACCTGATGAGCATGGCCCAGAATATTCAGGGCACGCTGAAAAATATTAACAGCTTTACCAGCTCATCTGAGTTTCAATCCCTTCCCGCTGATTTCAAGCAAACTATGGCGAGGGTGGAAGACGCGATGGATCGTATGGGAGCCAATGCGGACGCCGCCGGTGCCAGTATGAAAAAAACCATGGCCAGTATGGATAAAACCATGGTCAGCATGAAGAAGACCGCTGAAAACATGAATGCCTATCTGGCTCCGGACTCTCCTCTTATGTATGAGCTTGTAAGCAGCCTTAACAGTTTGAGCAAAGCGGCCAGAGCAATGGAACGTCTGGCGGTAACCCTTGAGCAGCAGCCCAGCTCAATTCTTTCAGGCAGGAAGGCACTGGACAGATGAAGAATATCAAGGCATCCGCTCTCTCTGCTTTAGTTGTGCTTGGGCTGGGAACACTGCTCACCGCCTGTACAACTACCAGACCCTACGATTACTACGTCCTGCAGGCGGAAGCACCGGTTTCCGAAGAATCCGTAGCCGATCGTATAGGCTTGGCACCGATAACCATTCCCGGTTGGTTCGACAGTAATTTTATGGCCTGGAATGATGGCAGTGTAAAAGTCTATCGCTCAGACAGCGAGCGTTGGGCAGAAGAGCCCGGTGAGCTGATCAGCCGTGTGGTAAGGGAAAACCTGGAGCGGGTCAATGGTGATGAAATGGTCAGTTCTGGGCCATGGTTGAGAATCGATAAACCGGATCTGGTGGTTAGCCTTGAGGTAATGAATCTGGTTATGCAGAACAACCAGGTGACACTCACGGCTCGCTGGCAAATAACCACTAAAAAACAGAAAAATAATCAGGGCACTGTGCATGAATCCCGCTGGGAGGTGGCCACTGAAGGCCGAACAGCAGGTGAACGGCTGGCCAGAGGACTAAGCAGGGCACTGGTAATGATGAGTGACAGTATCGTCGGTACTCTGGCGCTGGAGTCACGCCCTCAGTGAGGATGAACAGCAGTAAGGATTACAGTTTTAAAAGAATAATCATCCCTATTAAAACCGGACAGACCAGCCGAATATACCAGGGCCATATTTTCCAGAACAGAGAGTGTTCAACCTCAGGCCAGCCCCTGCGAATCTCCTGAAGTTTTTTATTTCTTCCCATTAGCCAGCCTGCGAACAGACAGAACAGCAGGCTGTTAATGGGCTGGGCGTAGCGGGTAGTAAAATTGATCAGCCCGCTGAACAGGGGATCAAAGGCCGACAGCACCAGGGAAACCACCATCAGCACACCAGCACACACAATGATTCCGGCTTTCTTCCGTGAAAGTCCCGCACGTTCTGTCAGGCAGGCAACCGGGACTTCCAGCATGGAAATAGAAGATGTCAGGGCTGCAATGGACATCAGGCAGAAAAAAGCCAGCGCAACCAGTGGGCCAATATCTCCAAGGCTGTTAAACAGGGCGGGCAGAACAGTGAAAACCAGGGTATCACTGTTAGCCAGATGGCCATCTGGCAGGTAGACCGTCACTCCGAGCTCCAGAGCTACAAACAAAGCCGGAATAATCAGCATTCCTGCCAGAAAGGCAATGCCCGTATCAAACAGGCAGACCTGCAGGGCAACGCCCGGAAGGTTGGCGTCACGCTTGAGATAAGAGCCATAAATCATCATCACTCCCACCCCAAGGGACATGGAAAAGAAAGACTGCCCCAGGGCACTGCTGATCAAAACCGGGGTGATTTTGCTGAAATCAGGTACAAGGTAATGGTGGAGGCCAACTGTCGCACCCTCTTTTCCCATAACCATAATGATCAGTCCAACAAGAAGGGCAATAAGCAGGGGCATAAGACGGGCAGACCAGCGCTCAATACCTTCCCGCACGCCAGCATTTACGACCATCAGTGTAAGACCAATAAACAGTACAGCCAGAATAAGGTTTCGTGTTGGGGAGAAGGTTGTTAGCCAATGGGAGGTATTTGTCAGGCCAAAGCTCTCAAAAACAGGTGACAAGGTAAAGCCAGCAAGCCAGCCGCCAACAATGCTGTAGAACGAGAAAATCAGGCAGACAACCAGAACCGCGAATATTCCCGTAAACTGGGTGGCAGGCTTCCAGGATGAATTTTCCGGCAGGCTTTCCATAGCGGAAACCGGATTGTTTTGCCCATAACGACCAATCATCAGTTCAGCCACAAGGGCTGGATAAGCCAGAAGCAGGGAGAGAGTAAGATAAACAAGCACAAAAGCCGCACCACCGTGTTCGGCAACCTGTGTGGGAAAACTCCAGATATTGCCCAGGCCAACGGCGGAACCAGCGGCCGCAAGGACAAACCCCATACGGGTACTGAAACCATGGCGAATGGAAAGCCCGGACTGTTCATCAGCGGGTGATGACATGGAATGGCATCCCTATCTTTTGATTCTTTGGGAGCCAGTGTAGTTCAGGAATGGGAAAGTGGGTTTTAGGAAAGCTTGTAGGAAAGCTCCACAGCAGGGTAAGTCTGCTGTGGAGTTGGATGGAGTTTAGAGTTTGCTGAAGTTGTAGGACATTTCTATACCTACTGCACGGGGGAGATTGCGGCGATAGGTCTTAACATTCATCAGCAGGTCACCATTTGCTCCGGGAGGGGGCAGGGTAGCCAGATGGAAAGCAGACTCTTCTCTATAGGACCTGTTGAGCAGGTTTGTGCTCCAGAGAGAGATGGCCCAGTTACCCTGGCGCGGAGTAAATGAAATACGGGCATTCAGAATATCTGTTTTGCCGGTGTATACATCCTTCTTTTTAAACTTCAGGTTGGCACCATCCAGTTCTTCCGGACGGGTATTTGTCAGGCGCTGAGTGCTGGTATAGCTGTAAGTGGTGTTGAAGCGTAAGTCCCCCTGTTCGAGGGGCATTTTATAATCAACCGATACAGTCGTGGAGAAGTGTGGGGCATTGATCAGGTCCTGCCCTTTTCTGACAGAAGAGCCAATATTCTCTTTATATTTCGCTTCTGAAAGGGCAACACTAAGCCCCAGTGTCAGCCTGTCGGTGGCTTCCCAGGAAATATCTGTCTCAATTCCCTTTACGTAGGCATCTGCATTACGATTTCGGGTTGAACCGGGAATACGGGGATCACCGGTCTGAATCTGAAGACCTTTGTAGTCGTTATAGTACAGAGCCGTTGCTACCCAGAGGCCATGATCATCGAAGTAAGATTTTGTACCGACTTCATAGTTAATATTGGTCTCATCTTTAAAGGGTTCGTTGGCTTCTTCGCCTACTTCAAGAGTGGTATCAAATCCGCCAGGTTTGTAGCCTTGGGAAACACCGCCATAAATATTGGTTTCATCATTGATGTTCCAGTCCAGCACCGCACGGCCGTAGAGGTGATTCCAGGATTTGGAAACTTTGATGCCACCCTTCTGAATGTTGGCGAACTGACTTGGGTTGATTTCTCCCTGTGTTTTCTCATGCCACTTCACTGAGACTTTGTCCCAGGCATAGCGGGCTCCCACATTAAGATTGACGGTGTCTGTAAGAGGAAAAATCGCATCACCAAAGAGAGAAACGCTTTTTTTCTCGGCATCAACATCCTGGCCTGCATCCTCAAATGTTCCTTTTATGCCATTAGACGATCCGTCAGTGCGTAAACCACCTCTGCGTGCAGGTAAGGCCATTTTATTGCGGCCTGTATTGTTAGCGACAAGATAATTGACGCCCGTTGTCCATGTTACGTTATTGGTTATGCCATCCAGGCGGAATTCCTGGGTGGTTTCTTTTCGGCTGATTCTGCTATCCAGAACCGATGTGGAAACCAGAGGTCCTGCTGGGAGAAAGGCACCCTGGAAGTTATTTGCCCGAGTACGGACAAGCACTGTAGAGCCGCTTAATCCTTTGGATTTGGCTTTACGGTGTGACGTTATGGAGGTGAATGTGAGTTGATCACTTAAATCCCAGGTGAATTTGGCTGAAGCGCCACCTATACGATTAGAACCTTCACCAACTTTAAGGAGTTTGGCATTGCCGCTGGCATCATAAATAATATTGGTGTTTTTGAAGCGTGTCTCAGAAATTCGGCCGGTTTGATCGACGATATATTCCAGAGCATCTCCATCAACATAGAAGTCAGCAGGTGTGCCTAAATAGGCATTGCCAGATTTTGCGGCAATTACGATACCAGGGTTGCGACTGCCTTTCATATCACTGGCATCAAAAGCAAAGTCAGCAGTTACGTCTTCATTAATCAGCCAACGCAATTGTGTACGCACAGTTGTGTCATCAGTAGAAGCAAAACGCTTACCGCCAGACTTATTGCCAAAAGCACCGGCATCTTTGGCCCGATAAACACTGGTACGGGTCAGCAAAGTATCTGAGATGGGCACATTCAGAGTAGATTTCACATATCGCAGATTATTGTTACCAATACCGCCTGCCACGTTACCAGATAAAATATCCGTCGGCTTATTGGTGGTCAGCAAAATAGCGCCGGCAGGGGCGCTGCCACCAACACGGGTACCCTGGGGGCCGTTAAGAATCTCAATGCTGGTAAGGTCCTGCACATTACCCAGAACATGGGTGCTTCCGCTTAAACGAACACCATCGACGTATATAGCACTGCTCTGCTCAATGGCGAGACCGAGTATAGAGGTGGTAATACCCCGCTGGGAGATAACACCTTCCGATGAGATAGAAAGCCCTGGCGTGATATCGCCGATTTGCTCAAGGCTGTTAACGCTGTTCTGCTTCAGAAAATCATCGCTGAGCACTTTTACGGAAACCGGGGCATCCTTAAGGGTTTCCTGTCGTTTTCCATCGATAATAACTTCTTCGACTGTGTTGTTCAGTGCGGTGTCTTGTGCGTGGGAAAGGTTTGCGGGAAAGAGTATTACACTGATAGCTGCTGATAAGGGTAACTTCAACCAGTTTGGTTTCACGTCCATTGCTCCTACTCCAAATGTTATTATTATTTGTTTATGATTTCTTTTTATAGAGCTTAATTTTCATTTTGAGACAAAATAGAGTCATTTGGGGTTTATATCAATAATATTTGTCTAAAATGTTGTAATAATGATGAAAATTAATCATTTGAATCTTATTCTTTAGGCGTCGATGGGTGTTCACCCGATCTGGACTGGCAGCTGGGTATGAGATTAAACCTCCCCAGCCATGGCATTCTGGAACCACAGCCCTTGCCAGCCGCTATATTACACTCAAGGGCCAGGCCGATTTGAGGATTGAGCAATGCGTCTGCCGTTACTGCTTATCGTACTGGTACTCATCTGCACCAGTGTATCTGCAACAGTGTTTCGTACAGCCATAAGGAATAACGATTATGGTGAGATCTGGCGGCTGATTCGCGCAGGCAACGATGTAAACCTTCACGATCGGCAGCCTGGATTTTTTGAAAGCTGGGGGCCAAACGCCGTAGATGAAGCCCTTGAATTTGGAGATGTGGAGAGCTTGCTGATTGTCTTACAGTCCGGTGCAGACTTAAGCGGTGCCGTGGGCACCGAGTATTTATCGCGCACCACAGATTTCAGGAAAATCGTTGGATTGCTCACCTGGGGTGCCCGACCCCGTCCGCATATCCATTTTTTAGACGCCGCAACATCTGCCTCAACCAGAGAGGCTGAGAATGCTATAGCAGAAGGCAGATACATTAACTCAATTATTTATAACGCCTGGGAGCAGGCTTGGGCAACCAGAGGAACACGCCCCCCAATGCACCCCAGGGCAGTAGGAGAACTCAATGACATTATAGAGGAAAGCGGACTCCGTCTCCTACAGATACAATGCATGGTCACCATTATTCGGGAGAAACTGCCCATAAAACAACTTCCAAAAAGAATTCAGCAACAAATTAAAAAAAGCAGGCCAAGCCGTTGTACCATAATGTAAATGCCAGACAGATGCCTCTTATGGCAATAACAGTTTCACTACTTTTCAGCACAGGGCTTGTTGCTGTTATTGCTATTTCCTGTTTCATACAGTTGTAGGGATAACTCAGAGACAGGAGTCGCTGAGCAGATTCAATTTATGCCCCAAAGCATGACTCAGAACAGAGACTTGAAAATACAGATATCAACTATGTATAAGCTGACAATCTCTCCCCGATTCTGCGAGACCGATGCCCTCGGCCATATCAACAACACGGTCATACCTGTCTGGTTTGAGATGGGGCGGGAGCCGATATTTCAATTGTTTACGCCGGATATGGATGTGAACAAATGGAAGCTGATTATCGGGCATATCAATGTCGATTTTCTGGCTGAACTGAATTATGGCACCGGGTTGGAGGTGGAAATCCGTACCGGGCTGGTGAAGATTGGTCATTCGTCCATGACTATCCGCCATGAAGCCTGGCAAGATGGCCAGTGTTGTGCCCGGGGAGAGGCTGTACTGATTCATTTCGATTATGCCAGCCGGCAGTCTGTTCGTATTCCTGACGATATCCGGACTGAACTGGAACAGCATCTGCTGGAAATCTGAGGTTTACGTCTTCCCCGAGTCTGTAAAGGCAGCGATACCTATACTTTGGGCAGATCATCTGATGATCAGGTGCTGTCCAATAGCTGCTTTATCAGGGAAGGCAAATGAACCCCAGCGGAAGAGAACCTTCATCTACCGGTCGATATACACCTTCACCGGGAAACCAGGCATCAGAACCTGAAACACGCCCCCTTGAGAAGCGTCAGGTGGGTTATACAGATAGCCAGTTGGCCTCCAATCCGCAGAGAGTCTCTCGATTCAGGCAGTTTTATCTTAAAGTCTTTAAACCCGTCATTCTTTATATGCTGGTTAAAACCCACGATGTTTTTCACAGATCTGGCAAGGTTACCCGGCTAACGGAGAGAGCTATCAGCGTAATCCGGGGTGTAAGTGACAGGCAGAAGTTCTCTTTGGCAGCCTGGGTGAACCAGGCGGATGATATAGAGAAACCCAGGCGTCAGGAAGCAGTCAGGAGAATTGAAAAGTGTATGCAGGAAGGGGCGTATGAATTGAACCTGAATGCCCTGGACCTGACAGAGTTGCCAGAGGTATTAGGAGAACTCAGCTGGCTGAGAGAGTTCTCATGTGAGAAGAATAAACTGGAAAAACTGCCTGACAGCATGTCTCGTTTAAGGAGCCTGAAAGAATTTGCTGGAGGCTGGAATAGATTTACGGATTTTCCTTCCCAATTATTGAAGATGAGTAATATTCAGGTGTTGGATCTTTGCCACAATCAATTATCCACTTTGCCATCGGGAATTGGCAGTTTGAAACACCTTCAGTGCCTGTTTCTTCATTATAATCGTTTTGATGCTGTTCCTGACGAACTTGTACGCCTGAAGCCGTCTTCTCTACCCATAAAGGTATATTTGGGAGGGAATAATATTACCCAGGAGGACGTGGGTAAGTGGAAAAGTAAATGGGGTACCACAGGGCTGGTTATTTCTTGTCATTCTCAGCTTTCCAAAGAAATAATGGCCAAACTGACTTTGGAAAGGAAAATTGAACATTGGTTCGAGCTGGTTAATAAACCCGTCCCTGATGGTTTGCTGGAGGCTTTTAACCAGGAAAGTGTCAGGGCGGCTTTAAATCTTTATATGGATAAGCTTGTTGGCACCAGTGATTATCAGCGATTGAATTCCGCCAGATATGTAGGTCAGACGATGGTTGATATTCTCCAGGCCATGGCTGCTGACCCTGATATTATGGAAGCCTGTTCTGCTGTTGCAATCACCACATGTGAATCCTGTGGAGACAGAGCACAGATTGGCCTGAATGAAATGCAGCTGGCTGTTGAAGTCGCCAGAGTAAAGAAGGATGGTGGTTTAAACGAGCTGGTTGAACTCAAAAAAGCACTTGTTCGCAAGGCAATGGTTGAAGAAATCGCAGACAGGAAATACCAGGATATCTGTGAACATGGTGATCCTGATAAGGTACCTGATCAGATAGAAGTACGGCTGGTTTATCTCCTTGCTTTACAGAAAAAGTTACAGCTCCCGATTATGCCTGGGCAAAGCATGTTATATGCTGGGTATTCTCAGGTGAAACAAGATGATATCGATAAAGCTCTGGCAGAAATTCAGGGAAGGCTGGAAGCATATTCCCCTGAGCAGTATATTGATGATCTGATGGAATGGCCTGAGTTCGTGGAACGATTAGAGCATGAATATCTCAATCAGATTGAAGAGATAAATGAGGAATACGTGAACTTTATTACTAAGGTCTATGATGAAAAACCACACCTTGAGGCAGAAGCCTATTTCCATAATGTACTTGAGCCAGAAAGGATACGAAAAAAGAATAAGTTTTTGCGGGAGGCTGTGAAAAAACTGCTTAACGGAAATCCACTGTCATCATGAAATGTGCCCCGTCAGGCTTTCTGTTATGATTTGCCCACATTGATAATCACAACACCAGAACAGAACACAGCCCATGACTGTGGACAGTTTGCCGAGGTAAACCATGCCTGCTTATCGCTCCAGGACCTCCACCCAGGGTCGCAATATGGCCGGTGCCCGCTCCCTGTGGCGTGCCACCGGTATGACCGATGAAGATTTTCAGAAGCCTATCATTGCGGTCGCCAACTCTTTTACCCAGTTCGTTCCCGGGCATGTTCACCTGAAGGATATGGGCCAGCTGGTCGCCCGTGAGATTGAAAAGGCCGGTGGCGTGGCCAAGGAATTTAATACCATTGCCGTAGACGACGGCATCGCCATGGGCCATGACGGCATGCTCTACTCCCTGCCAAGCCGGGATATTATTGCCGACTCTGTTGAATATATGGTTAACGCCCATACCGCCGATGCTCTGGTATGTATTTCTAACTGTGACAAAATCACCCCGGGAATGCTGATAGCTGCCATGCGCCTGAATATTCCGGTGGTATTCGTGTCCGGTGGCCCCATGGAAGCGGGCAAAACCAAGCTGGCAGAGCATGGCCTGGATCTGGTGGATGCCATGGTAATAGCAGCCTCTGATGCTGATCAGGAAACCGTGGACGAATATGAACGTTCAGCCTGCCCCACCTGTGGTTCCTGCTCCGGTATGTTTACCGCAAACTCCATGAACTGTCTGACCGAAGCTCTGGGTCTGTCCCTGCCGGGCAACGGTTCACTGCTGGCAACCCATGCCGACCGTGAAGAGCTGTTTCTGGAAGCGGGCCGCAAGATTGTGGAGATCACCCGTCGTTATTATGATCAGGATGATGAGAGTGTTCTGCCCCGTTCTATCGCCAGCGTAAAGGCTTTTGAAAATGCCATGAGTCTGGATATCGCCATGGGCGGTTCTACTAATACCATTCTTCATCTGCTGGCTGCGGCCCAGGAAGGTGGTGTGTCTTTTGATATGAACGACATCGACAAGCTTTCCCGCAAAGTGCCCCAGCTGTGTAAAGTTGCCCCGAATATTCAGAAGTACCATATGGAAGATGTGCACCGTGCTGGCGGTGTGATGGGTATTCTTGGTGAGCTGGACCGTGCCGGTCTGCTTCACACCGGTATTCCTACGGTTCACAGCACCTCCGTAAAAGAGGCGCTGGCTAAATGGGATATTATGCAGACAACTGACGACAGTGTTCGCACTTTCTTCAAGGCTGGCCCTGCCGGTATTCGTACGACTCAAGCCTTCAGTCAAAGCACCCGCTGGCCGACCCTGGACGGTGACCGGGAAAACGGTTGCATCCGCTCTCTGGAAAATGCCTACAGCACCGAAGGTGGTCTGGCCGTTCTGTTCGGCAATATCGCCCAGAATGGCTGTGTGGTAAAAACCTCCGGTGTTGATGAGAGTATTCTGGTGTTTGAAGGTTCTGCCCACGTCTGTGAAAGCCAGGAAGACGCTGTCAGCGATGTACTGGAAGACCGGGTGAAGGCCGGTGATGTGGTTGTTATCCGCTATGAAGGTCCCCGTGGCGGTCCGGGCATGCAGGAGATGCTTTACCCGACCAGCTATCTGAAATCTAAAGGCCTGGGTAAAGAGTGTGCTCTGCTGACCGATGGCCGTTTCTCCGGTGGTACATCCGGTCTTTCCATCGGTCATGTTTCCCCTGAAGCCGCTGCCGGTGGCGCTATTGGCCTGGTTGAGCAGGGAGACCGTATTCGCATCGATATTCCCAACCGGACTATTGATGTTGTGGTCAGTGATGAAGAATTGGGCACTCGTCGTAAGGCGATGGACGCCAAAGGCCGTGATGGCTGGAAGCCTGTTGCTGAACGTCCCCGAAAAGTATCTGCCGCGTTGAAGGCCTATGCCAAGATGGTAACCAGCGCTGACCGTGGCGCTGTGCGGGATGTTGACCTGCTGGATTGATATGACTTAAGTCTTGCGGCAGAGTTATGACTCTGCCCGTAACTTTTTCAATTCTTGCTGTTTCGGTTCACGGCAAATATACCCTTGTTAAGTAAGGTATCTGCGGAGGGTCTCTGTTCAGGATTCTTTTCAAGCATACTTTGAACAGTGTTCTTCAACCTGATCGCCTGAGATTCCTCAGCATAACGGGAGGTCAGTTGCAGTCTTATTTCCCCAGTGTCTTTATATTCCCTCAACCATCCTGAGCTGAGAATTCCGGAACTCATCATTAACTCAACCAGAGTTTTTCCGGCAGAGTACATATCGGCGCTGTAGTCATATTCCTGGCCATTCAGAACTTCGGGGGCAGCAAAGCTTTCAGTGCCTGTAGAGTCATCAGGAAAGTCGACAGCACAGTCCCAGGCATTACCGAAGTCAATCATCTTGATGTTGATCTGACCAGGCTGGGAAAGCAGGTTGGCGGGTTTTATATCCCGGTGAAGGAACTCTGTCTTCTGAAGGAAGCCCAGAACGTCACATAGCTGTCGTCCAACAGCGATTATCCCGGGCAGACGTTTTTCCTGGGGCATATTGGCAAAAACCTTATCCAGTGGTGTGCCACCGTCTTCCATGCAGAGCTGGGTTGTTACCTGACTTTTATTATCTGTGCATTTATAACCGTATATCTCAATGATATGTGGGTGCTTGAGATCCTGAAGGATATTGCACTCCTGCTCATCTCCATCAATGGTCAGTTCTGTTTCTTCATCATTTGAGGGCATGGTGCGCGTACGGACAACCCAGCTGGAGTTATCCTCATTTGATGTCCAGCGCACGACCTCCAGCTCGGATAAGGTATCGACATCCTCATCTTCAATATTGATATCGATGCCTGTAGTAGCAATCACTTCTGATTTTGCATTCTCTGTACTTCTAAATTCGCCCCAGCTTTCAATTCCAACAGGTAATTTTTCATTATCATCACTATCGTATTCGCTACCGGAAAACTCGATCACAAGATCATCATCAGTATCATCTCCATAAGCGCCGGGCAGGACGTTGATAACTTCCGCTGTTTTAATACCAGACGTCTGACTTTTCCCGGTTTTATGATTCTCCTCAGCCTGGATTTCAGCTAAAAGATCAGACGCTGCATCATCAGTAAGAGAGAGATCCCTCTTGTACAAAGGAGAAGCGGCCTGGACACTGGTTAATGATACATCAGGAGTATTATCGCTACTGGACAGTGCTTTATCTTTCTCTGCGGCAGATGATTTGACTGAGCGGCTAAATACAACCGGTTTTTCATCCGGGGAGATTGATGGAGAGGGTTCCTGTGAACCGGGCCTGTGGGACGTTGAAGTATTCTGGGGCCTGCCTTGATTTTCTATGCCCATTGTCAGTTTTCCTGTCCGTCAGCATGAGTACTGCTATCAGATTCAGTTTAGCTGAGGCATGCTGCCTGAGTGGCTCAGCTACAGCTGTACTGGCTCTTTGACTGTGTATATGTGATAAAAGTTCCATAACAATCAGAATCATTGTTTTATGGCGCATATCGTACTGGCCTGGGAACTGCCAGAACGCTTTTTTCCGGGCGACAGGTGGAATGCATACAGGCTCCTTTTCTGAATAGGGGGGCTGGAGGCTTAACCTCTGGATTTTCTGCGTCGGTGGCTGTTTATTGACACAGACAGTTACCGGGCTTCTCAGCCTTGTCAGGAAAGACAATCAGATCGGTGAAAATCAGCAGAAATATTTATTCTGAGAGAACTTTCTATCCTGAATCTGTAGGGATTTGCAGGACGGAGAGTATTCAGGATGAAATCTGTATCAAAGGCGATATGCGCTGTTATTTTTGCTGTTTCGGCCTGTTCTGTCGGCAGTTATGGCGATTATGAAGGGTGCTCCAACCGTGTGACCACGCCGGTGAAAGGCCAGGACGACTGGAAAATAGCCGGTATGCTGTTCGGACAGCGTGATGGTGTTGGTGAGAGCACAGCATTCCGCATTGGTGGTGGTTTGCCTTCCAGACCCAAAGAGCATCAGTCTGAGGCAGTATCCCTGGACACTACACGAACAGAAGGCGTAGCAGACAAGATGCGTAATTTGCCGAATGTTCTTGCCGTAAGTTACGGCATTCCTTACACGAATACTAAGCGTGACCATTTTGTCGTACTGGATGTCAAATCCTACTTTGAGCAGTTTGAGCACTCCAGTTCTTATGGTTTTTATTACAGGGATTTCAGGGAAGCCTGCAATATTAAACTGGGAAAACTGAAACCAAAGCAGGAAATGCGTGGTTATATCGTCCGTGTTGAACGTAAAGGCTTAACCCACTTAAGCCGAAGCTGTAATGTTACCGTCCATCGTGGTGGAACAAAGAAGGTTCCCAAAAGGCAGTTTCAGGGATATGAAACCCAGGTGCGTTGTATGTCTTCAGAGGGTCGCACCGCATGTCGCAATGTCCAGGTTCCGATTTATCGGTGGGCTCCTGTTGATGTCCCAAATGTTGAAATACTTGTAACCAATACCGAAGAAGCCTGTGCTTTTGCAGAAGATGCGGGGCGCGCGCAGGTACCGGTGCAGTTTGAGTATTCGGAGCAATACCTGAAAGGTTACAACCCGAACCATACTATTATTCACAGAATGACTGTGCAGGATAAATCTGCACAGTAAACCGAAACTTCAATGGCGCTTGGGCAGTCGTACGGAGATGACTGCCGCAAGGGCGATAAACACCACAGACACCCACAGGCACAATACCAGCCCCGCCATTTGAAACAGCCACCCTGAAAGTACCGTTCCTATCAGCCGTCCCATGGCATTGGCCATATAGTAAAAGCCTACATCCAGCGATACGCCATCTTCCCGGGCATAGGCGACGATAAGGTAGGAATGCAGGGATGAGTTAATGGCAAACACCGCACCAAAAAACATCAACCCAACGACAATAACCGTCTGTGGATGCCAGCCAAGATGAACACCTGTGGCTACACAGGCCGTAATCAGAGCCAACCCGGCAGCCCAGAGCATAGCGGCCCCGCCACCGGGAACTTTGTTTTTACCGGCTCCGGTAATCCGGGGAGCGATAGTCTGAACTACACCGTAGCCGATTACCCACAGGGCAAGAAATCCCCCCACTTCAGCAGAACTCCAGCCAAAGGTCGTACCCAGATAGATTGGCAGCGCGATTACAAACCAGACATCTCTGGCCCCAAACAGAAACATACGGGCGGCGGACAACACATTGATCGGTCCGCTCTTGGAAAACATCTCCGTAAACCTGGCCTTGGTTTTTGCCCGGCCAATATCCTTGTTCAGGGATAGAAGGCTGAAAATAAAGACAACAATCAGGACTACGGCCATAGCCATCATGGCGTACTGGAAGCCAACTGTTCCCAATAGAAAGCCACCCACAAAAAAGCCAAATCCTTTCAGGGCATTTTTTGAACCGGTCAGCAGGGCAATCCATTTATAAAGAGTGCTCTGCCCGCCGTCTTTTACAAGCATTTTAATGGAGCTTTTCGCGCTCATCTTGTTCAGGTCTTTGGCAATGCCCGACAGCGCCTGGGCTGCCATTACCCAGGGAATGGTGAGCATACCGGAGGGAACCGCCAGCATGCACAGAGCTACGATCTGCATCCCCAGACCGATATTCATGGTTCTGTTCAACCCGATACGGGCACCAAGCCAGCCTCCGGTGAGGTTGGTAACAACACCAAAGAACTCGTAGAACAGGAACAGTGCCGCTACTTCCAGCGGAGAGTAACCCAGCTGATAGAAGTACAGCACCACCAGCATGCGCAGGGCACCATCGGTAATGGTGAAGTTCCAGTAATTAAACGTCACCAGAAGATATTGCCGGACGGACCTGTCCAGGGATGCAAGGGCTTTCATAGTCAGCTTTTGCCTGCTTTTACCGCCAGTTCCGCTATACGACAGGCATAACCCATTTCGTTATCGTACCAGGCATAGATTTTCACCATGCGCTTATCCACAACCATTGTGGATAAGGCATCAACGATGGAAGAGCGCTGGTCGCCTTTGTAATCAATGGAAACCAGGGGACGTTCTTCAAAACCGAGAATACCTTTCAGTTCCCCTTCGGCGGCTTCTTTCAGCAGGGCATTGACCTCTTCCACTGTGGTATCCCGGGCAACATCAAAAACCATATCGGTAATGGAAGCGTTGGCCAGGGGGATTCGGATTGCATGGCCATTCAGACGACCGGTCAGTTCCGGGAAAATCTGGGTAATAGCCTTGGCGGAACCGGTAGTGGTAGGAATCAGACTCATACCACAGGCCCGTGCCCGGCGCAGATCCTTATGGGGTGCGTCGAGAATAGTCTGGGTATTGGTGATGTCATGGACGGTGGTCATGGAGCCACGCTCAATACCCAGCTTCTCGTGAATCACTTTCACGACGGGGGCCAGGCAGTTTGTGGTGCAGGAGGCTGCGGTCACAATTGGGTGCTTGTCGGCTTCATACAGGTCATCATTTACGCCCATCACAATATTCAGAACAGAGTCGTCTTTCACTGGTGCGGAAACCACAACATGTTTTACCCCTTGAGCGAGGTATTTATCCAGATGCTCCCGGGTCTTGTGAATACCGGTGCATTCCATCACCAGATCACAGTCGGACCAGTCAACGGCATCAATCTCCTGCTCCTGGGTACAGGCAAGGGTTTTGCCATCAATAATAATGCTGTCGTCTGTGGATCTGACATCATGGGGCCAGGTGCCCTGTACAGAATCAAACTCAAGCAGATGAGCCAGTGTCGGCGCATCACCAGCCACATCGTTAATCCGGACAAACTCCAGCTCCGGCCAGTTAAAGGATGCCCGCAGGGTCAGCCGGCCGATGCGTCCAAAACCATTAATGCCTACTTTGATAGTCATAGTATTGCTCCATCGAATTCCGGCGCTGTTCAGCTGCCGGATACGTCTTTTGTTAAAGAGAGTTCTGTTAAAGAGAGTTCTGTTAAAGGGAGTGTTGCTAAAGAGGAAACGGACGTTGAGAGGCGGTCTGTATCTGACTGATAGGTTTCCTGCAGGCAGTTGGAACGGGCCAGCCCTTCAATAACTTTTCTGGCCCAGCCTGGAATATCGCCGGCAATGCTGTAGTACACCCACTGCCCTTTCCGCTCATCCCTGAATACCCCCAGGTTGCGCAGCAGGGCCAGATGCCGGGAAACCTTGGGCTGGGATTCTTCCAGTGCTTCGGTCAGGTTTCGCACGGTCAGGGAACCCTCTCTGGCAATAAGAAGCAGGCAGCGGAGGCGGGTTTCGTCGGCAAGTAACTTGAAGAACTGGTGGGGTAACATAATTGAATATATCTATATATGGATATGCATATGTTATTCGGAGTATGGAAAAAAGGGAAAGTATATCTTTACCTCAATGCCTGCGTGGTTTCTGTGGGGTTCACTGGTTGAATTGATGTGACTCCCCTGAGTGTCGATATATCAGGTCGATATACCAGGAAGTGTCAGGGAGGATAGTTATGAAGAATTTTTTACCCACAGCTTTTACTGTACTGGTGGCAGTCATCTGCCTGAACAGTTGGGCCGATATGAAGACCCTGGAGCGTGATGGCACCCAGGAAATTATGGCAAAGATCAGGGCAACCATGGAATCCAGCACGGCTCTGGAAGGAACGGCTCTGGAAGGAGGAATTACTCCCTGGGAATTCAGTTATGAGACAGAAGCCGGAACGAAGATTGTCTCTATGGAAAAGCCTGTGCCCCTGACGGTGCGCTCAGACGGGCAGGATATGAACATCAGCCTGTACCGGGTGGAGGTAAACAACGAGCCATCAATCCTGCTGCTGAATCAGCAGGATATGCTGCTTGGTTCCACTATTCACCGGGACGAGCGGCGAATACGGCTGCAGACCAGGCTTACTGGCAATACAGTTGTGCAAACGGAGATGGAGGAAGAAGCTCCGGGGGCAGAGAAAAGCCGGGTTATGGATAAAGAGCTTGTCAGTTCAGCGAAAATAGAATTTCCTGAGCAGAATCTTCCGGAAGAAGGCGATAGTCCCTTACCTCTGACCATTTATGTTTTCAGGCATAACGATGTTAAAGAATCTATCGCGGAACTGATTTACCAGCATTTTGGCTGGTGGGCTGAGCATATGCATATGGTAAATCAGCGCCATTATCAGCGAACAGGAAAACTTCTTTACAGCAAACTGGTAATAGATTTTTTACAGGATGAAGGAATACAGAGCTTTGCTTACCAAGGCAATCCTCCTGAAAAATTAAGAGTGCTGGCTGATACTATTCGGAGTTATCAGCAGGAAAACAATGTTTATGGAAAATCAAGTCATACAAAGTTTCTTCTGCTGACAGAACATATGATGACCTGGAATTATTATGGGTACGCTTATATTAATGGGCAGTATGGTATGTCTTCCGACAATGTCAGCCATGCGCCGGTTCATGAGATTGGTCATATGTTGAATGCCAGGCATGAGCAGGCAGATGTTTTCTTCAATAGATGGTGGTGTGAAAGTATTATGATGGGCACACATGAGATTGTAAGAACCAATTGCAGAAAGTATACGTATAAGAATATAGAGTTGATTGTTAACCACCTGAATGGCGAGTAAATATAGTTCAGGCATCTGTAATACAGGTGCCAGATTTTTAATAGATCGTGTAGACTCCGGAAAAAGTGAATTGTTAATTTATACCTTTCCGGTGTCTGCATGAGTTTTACCGTCCTTACTGTTTTTATTCCTACCTTTATTTTTGTCTCTCTTACACCGGGCATGTGCATGACACTTTCCATGACTCTTGGAATGACAATTGGCGTTCGCAGAACACTGTGGATGATGATCGGGGAATTAATAGCCGTAGGCAGTCAGGTTTCTCTGGTGTTGGTGGGGGGCGCTGCGGTGATGCTGGAGTATCCGGCGTTGTTTACCGCGTTCAAAACCATTGGTGGTATTTATCTGTTCTGGCTGGGCATTCAGCTCTGGCAATCAAAGGGCAAGATGGCCGTTCAGGATTTGAATCAGGAGCCTGGCAGTATCAGCCGAAAGGAGCTGGCCATACAAGGTTTTGTCACAGCTATTGCCAACCCTAAAGGCTGGGCATTCTTTATTTCCCTGTTACCGCCGTTTGTTAATCCTGACAGAGCCATGGCACCACAGATAGTGATTATGCTGTTCATCATTCTCTTTATCGAATTTCTCTCCTTGATCGCTTATGCCAGTGGCGGGAAAACCCTCAGGAGGTTCCTGCAGAAAAGCAACAATGTACGGGTATTGAACAGGGTTGCAGGAACACTGATGATGGGGGTTGGTGCCTGGCTTGCTTTAACCTGAATTATTTACAGGGTCGGCAAAGAACATGGGGCATGCTGCTCCTGGGACGCGGAATATTCTCCTGAACCATCACAGCCTTTTTCGACACAGTAATAATCCCACTCACCGTTATGGGCATCCCAGCGAGTCAGTTGCACAATAACTTTACAGTGAATCTCCATGCAATAGACTCTGGCTGTTGCTTTGGCCTGGTCTCCCGGGTACTTGTGAAGTAGTGTTCGGGACACTTGGCTCATATCGTCCCTGCACTCCTTATTCTGTGCGCACATTTGATCAAGTTTGTGTTCATCTCCAAAAGGTGAACATAAAACAAGCCCATAGGCTGGGCCATAATCCAGAAGAACCACAACCGGAAGTAGAAGGCGTAAGAATTGCTTTATCATGGGAAAACTCCTGACAGGCAGCTATCAAGGGTACAAGCCTAGTTCAAGAAATCACCCGGCCCATGTAAAAATGCTGACGTGCGCAATAGATGCTGCGGGCGAGGTTTACGGGGGCTGTTTGCAGAACCATTATGGATGCGCAGCGGGAGCACAGTGGCGGGCAGGCTTTGGTTTCTGGTTTATTCATAATCTGTCATCTGACAGATGGAGGGTATTATTGGTATGGTAATTGAAAACGCCCGCCCTGCCGTTGGTGTGGGGGTGATCATTGTCCGCGATGGGCTGGTGCTGCTGGGGCGGCGCAAAGGTTCCCACGGTGATGGCTGCTGGCAGTTTCCGGGAGGACACCTGGAATATGGTGAGTCCGTGGTGGAATGCGCACGCCGTGAACTGTTCGAGGAGACCGGGTTGATTCTTGAGCACGCCAGAACCGGGCCGTTTACCAATGATGTGTTTACTGAGACAGGTAAACATTACATCACTCTGTTTGTTATTGGTGAGGCACAGGCGGGTGAACCCATAGTTATGGAACCGGAGAAGTGCTGGGAATGGCAGTGGTTTGCCTGGGATAAGCTGCCTGAGCCGCTGTTCCTGCCGGTGATTAACCTTTTGAAATCCGGCTGCGCCCTTTTTTGGCGTGCCGACCTTGACTATGACGCTGGTATCTAAACTGACCCAGAAAACCGGCGCCCCGGTGGTGATCTTTTTTGCCGACCGCTTACCCAGGGGCAAAGGTTTTACCCCGTATGCCCTCCGGGTTGTTCAGTTTCGCGCGGACACCGTTTGAAGCGATTGTAAATCCAGAACCATTGGTCTGGCCACTGCCGGATCAGCCGTTCCATGTCTGAGACCATGTACCGGGTCAGGTATTCAATTTGCTGGGCTTTTTCCATATCGGAAAAGGCTTCGGCGAAATCGCCGGGTTGGTAAATTTTTTCGATTTTAATGACTTCGCCGGTCGGGGTGTTATGCACGCAGGCCATATAGAGCGGCTTGTTACAGATGATGGCGAGGGACGGAGCTGTGCTCGGTACTGTGGTTTGATAGTTGAGAAACGAGGTGGCCACCCCAGCATCGCGCAGGTCGCTGTGAATAAACACGTTCTCGCCCTGGCCAACGGCCTTAACAAGTTTGAGGAATACGCCGTCCCCTTTGGTGAAATAGGGAATACCAAGGTGGTTTAACAGGCGTACCCCGGCCATGTGCAGGGCGGGTTCCGAGTTGCCTTTGCCGATAATGGTGCGGACTTTCACGCCCTGTTGCTTGAGGGCATAGGCTGGCATGTCAGCTTTGCCCATGTGCACGGAGACGATGATCGCACCCTGGTTCTGGAAAGTTTCCAGCGGTTCGCATAAGTCCAGTTGGCAGGAAGACGAGGCAACGTCGTAAATGTTAAAAATATCCGCCACATTATTTTTGATGGCGGCGCGGGCGAGGCCGGGAAGGGTATCGGACTCGACGCCAGGCAAGGCCACCCGCATTGCTTTGACCACCTGCTCCAGTTTGGCACGAGTCACCAGGGGGGCGATGATGGCCAGCAATAGTTTGCGCACCGGCTTGGGGGTGGTTAACAGGTGCCAAAGAAAGCCGGCTAAAAATTTATCCATACCTATTTGCCTGTGTTGTTGCCCGTATTGCCGATGCTTACAGGTAGGGCTGCATTAAGGTTTTGCTATCAATCTTGTGGTTGGCATTAACCGGCAGCGCCGGCATCACCACGATTTCGCTGGGGATCATGTAGCTCGATACATAGCGTGCCAGAAAGTCCTTGACCGACTCAGCGGTGATCGATTCAGTCGGCGCTTCAACAAAGCTGATCAGCCGGGTGATCCGGCCCTGGCTTTCGATACCGCGGGTCACGTTGTTGTTAACACCGGGAATGCGTTGGATTACGCTGTCGATTTCATCCAGTTCGATCCGGTAGCCCTTGAACTTGACCAGATTATCCACCCGGCCGCTGAAAAACAGCAGGTCGTTTTCCTGGTAACCGATATCGCCGGTGGCGTAGGCGCGCTCGCCTTTTTCGTGCTGCCAAAACACTTCCGGTTTGGCGCCGTTTAAATAACCGGTGGATACGCAACGCCCGGCAATAGCAATTTCGCCGGCCGCATCGCCCCTGTCCGGGGCCTGATCCGACGGGCGGAAAAACAGCGTGTCGGTTGGCCGGCCGATGGGCAGGTTGTCCGGATAGTCGTTAAGCAAGTTTTCGGTGATTTTAACCGCGCAGACCGCGACAGTGGCTTCGGTGGGGCCGTAGGAATTGTAGACCGACAGGTTGGGAAAGCGGCTGTGTAAAAAAGCCACCAGTTTAGCAGGCAGTTTTTCACCGCAGAACAGTAGTTGCCTGAAGCTGGGCAATTGCTCGGCATTAAATCCCCGGTCCAGGAAAAACGGCCACAGGAACGAAGGCGTGGATACCCAGGTGCAACAGCCATATTGGGCATAGCGCTGCCGGAAAACGGCGGTGTTCTCGGTTATTTTTTCGTCCATCAATACCAGGGTGCCGCCGAACGCCAGTGCGCCGACCACGGCAAACAGTGATAGGTCGAAGCTCAATCGGGCCTGGTTCATAAAGCAGTTGTTGGGGCCGACGTCGAAGCTATCCCCCAGCCAGGGGGCGAAGCCGGCCAACGAGCGATAGGAAATTTGCACGCCCTTGGGCACCCCGGTACTGCCGGAAGTGAACAGGATATAGGCAGTGGGTTCTGCCGCATCGGCGGCCAGCGCCGCCGGGCCAAGATTGAAGCGGTCGATGGTGCCGGTGGAGGCATCAATAGACAGGCCCTGCCCCAACTGGGTTTTGATGTTGTCGACGCGGTTTTGCGGTTCGCCGCGATAAACGGGTACGTAAGGCAAGCCGGCGTTGATGCAGGCGAGAATGATCGCGATGGCCGATGCTTCATGGCGGCAATTGACCAGTACGGGCAGATAATCTCCGTCTGCGGCGGAGAGCAACGCGGCTGCATATTCGTTACTGCTGTCGCGGAGTGCAGCCCAGCTCAAGTCCTGGTCGCTGCCGGCGACGGCCAGTTTGTCCGGCTGGTGGTCGAGGTTGAGAAAACCGCGTTCAGTAAAAGAGAATCTCATCTTAGTTCTGGTTATGGCTATCGATCAGCGCGCAGATGGCGGTTAATGAATCCAGTTGTTCGATGTCGAGGTTAGCCGGGTCGATGGCGACCCCGAACTGCGCCTCCAGGCCCAGGATCAGCTCAACCGAACTGACGGAGTCGATCAGGCCCGATGAAATCAGTTTTTCATCGTCGGTGACGTCGCGGCGAATAATTGAGCGGATCAGCTCGCGGACTTGTTCCTTCATGCATTACTTCTCTTTTTTACTTTTGCTGTAAAAGGTTTTGCCATCAGCCTGGTGTTTAAAACGCCGGTGTGTCCACAGGTATTGATCCGGGCGCTTGCGAATAGCCTCCTCAATGAAAGCGTGGTATTGACGCATATCAGCGACATCATCACCGGAGGGGACATCAAGCGGCTTGCCAAAACAGACGACGTATTGCTCATTGTCCTCACGGTAAAAATAACTGGGGATGACGATGGCGTTAGTGCGCTTCGCCATCAGCGACAGGCCCATCACCGTACGGGCGGGTATGTCAAAGAAATCGACTAATTTCGCGCTTTTATCGCCCGAACTCTGGTCGGGCGCATACCATAGCAGGCCGCCCTTGCGCAGACAGCGCAGGTAGCCCCGTAAATTCTTGTGCGTGTAGCTGTTGGTGACCCATTTGCTGCGACCCTTGAGGATAATGTCGTCAAAGGCTTTATTGTTATGGGGCCTGTAGGTAATGTTTAGCGGGTACTCACGGGCGAAGATGATGCCGGCCAGGTCGAGGATGCTGAAATGCGCGCCAAGCAGAATGACGCCCCGCCCGCTGGCGACGGCTTCGTGGACATAGTGAAGGTTTTCGATACGCGCGGTTTGCTGGAGTTTGTCAATAGGGCGGTACCAATAGTGAATGGTTTCCAGATAGCCCAAAATAGTGGAATAGATGGATTCCCTGGCTACCGATAAGGCTTTTTCTTGGGAATATTCAGGGAAGCACCGGGTGAGATTGGTGACGGCAATCTGGTGGCGGCTTTTTAGCAGGGTTTTCCCATGGTTGGCCAAAAAACGCGCTAACTTTTGCTTCCAGCTATAAGGTAGGGAAGCCAGCAGGAAAAGAACCGAGTTAAGCGCCAGTTTGGTGAGAGTATATTTCAATCTCCATTACCTTATGTGTATTGGCTCCATATCAGGAAACGCATGTGGGTAGAGCTTGCGGGGGATCGCTATCTTACCGTCAGGCCATGCGTGAAAACAAGTGGGGAATAGTTTGCTGGTGCACACAGTGCACAGACCCTTGAGTGATTATTTGCCCAGAGCACCGGCATAAATAACTTGGTAGTGGGTCAGATGTGTGTTTTGGCATAAATATCCACCCTGAATTCCACCTTGTTGATCAGTAACCCAATGATGATGTCGTGCATTCTGGCAGCGATAGCGTTGAATACCACGGCGGTTGAAGCCGCATTTCCCAATGTTTGTAATGTTGCAGCTTAAGTAGCATCGTACCAGCGTGTTCCCGCTGTAATCAGGAGAAAGGAAGTAACAACTGCAGCTGACTTCTGTAAGGCATATCATGCGCTATATGATTGGGATGAACGTTTAATTTTCTATCCGTATTAGCCCTGAAACACACATTTGACCCACTACCCTTGCATACTTGATGTCGTGAATCATCAACCACGGATGGGTACTGGAGTCTATGGGCTGAGTAACTATACTGGCGTAGCAAAGTCATGTGTTTATGGAGTAGCTGCCATGGGTAACAAGCTTACCATTGGAGAGCAATTTTATTTGTGGTATTCATGTGAACATTGTGGAGAGCTAACGATTTCAGCTCATGGTTGTAAGGAAAAAGACAAGAGTTTTACTGTTCCTGAATGGGCAAGACTTGTCTTTTATGGGCCGGATGGGTACACATTAATCACAGATGACGATGGTACAGGAGGAGGGTTATTTAATAGAAACCGACTGACTAAACTTACACCATACGAAATTTATGAACCGGGAACCAACTGCCCTGATTATTTTCTTGGCAAATTTCAAGGCTATCACAATAATACCTCATCAATACAAATGCTTCTGAGAATACCCACCAAAACGGCCGAAACCTATGAAACCATTTCTGCTATGGCTGGAGGTGAAAACCGGGACATTGTGACTGTCCGCAATAGATTTTTAATAGAAAATACACCAACATTGGAAGGTTTTTTGAGCGCCATGCATAATCAGGGTCTTTCGGCTGATTACAGTGAGATTCATTGTGGCTTCTGCCGATCTGATGGCAGTGGTCGGGAGCATCGCCCTTATTCAAATTTTGCAACAACTATTCATGGCAATGGTGCGACTTTTCGTGTGTTTTAATGATTACTACGAAGATTACTGCGAAGTTTTGATTTATATCATCTAGTGATCGGTCAGTAAGCTCCGGTGAATGAATGTTACTGTTTATGTGCTGGTGAAACTCTGGTCACCCCAATCAGAAGTTCACCGTTTGGTTGCTTGAATTTATTAAAATCTTCCATATTCACAATGTTCTCTGTGTGCAATAGCTGATGAGATGAAAACGTACTAGCTGCTACTTTGGGTGATGTTATGGAATGAATATTTCTTTTCCCCCTTGGTTTTACTTTGGTATTCATCAAGAAAGCGATAATGTGAAAATCTATAGGGCCTGCTTCAGGCAATGAGACAGCCAGAATCGAACGTACTTTTTTATTTCTTTTTTGAAGGGTGCAGTGGTGCGTAATATGCGTGTTACCAGTGCAAAATGTTCTTGGTCTTCTTTGTGATGGCTGAGAAAAATAACTCCTGTCTAACGCTATTACCTGATGATTGTTATTCGAGCGATATAGCAAGTCAAATAATCTGGTTTTAATATAATCCTGAAAATCACCAGAGCGGTCAGCCAATAGACCTTGAATATCCTGAGGTGGGAAAAGGTCGGTGATGATATCCTCATTCCATGTATATGCTGCTTCAGTAAATCCAGAGCTGACTTCGGAATATTCTTCCTGATTTGATAAGCGTCTTTTTATTTGCCTCCAATAAGTTCTTAGCTTTGAAAGCTTATCTTTATTATTGATGCGGGAAGATAAGAATTCTGTAAATCGGGCAGATAACTCCTTCACATGTTCTTTCAGTTGTTGAGGCAGGTGAGGTGAATAGCCGGTGGTTTCTGATATTACAAGAGGACAGTCGTCTGCTCCCCAGTCTTCTTTTATGGCTTCATCAAAATATTCAGCTATATGTTTTGATAAAGTACTTCTTTTCTTTATAGAGTTATCATCATCACCATCAAATTCCTCTGTATCAGCTATGTATGCAGCTAAGATTTCATCAGGAAAGGTTCCATCTGTATCAGGTTGTGTTCCATCCTTTTTTGCCTGTGCACTCGCATATTCTCGAACAGCCTTGTTGTACCAGTCAAAGAATACAAAAAGAGGAACGACATCAGCGTGCAGATGCAGTGACAGTAACAAGAGTACCGTGAATGAAGATAACTGACCAAATATTCTTTGAGATAAAAGCTTCAGGTCTTTCACGGAGAAGTTCCTTAGCATTTGTATCCCATGAAAGTAGTTGAAATTGTTTATTTTGCCCTGCTCCATCTTTAAGGCTATTTCCTGTTTAAGGCTATTTTCTGACATTTAACGATTGCGAACATGGTGGCAGACCTCTGTGCGGGACCATACATGTTCCGTACAGAGGACAGAGAGAAAGTGGTTAGCACATATAACAAGGTGGGTTAGGTGGGGGGATCATATTCCCGGTAAAGCACCGGGAATATAAAAGCGTTTGTGGAACTATCTTCTGTTTCTTTTCTTTCTGTTGGCGTCCTGTTCCTTCTTGTTGGCTTCCTGTTCGGCTTTAAAGGCCGCAAGTTCGATTTTCTGCTGTTCAATCATGGCAGGAGTTTCCAGGGTAATGCGCCCGAGTGCACCACTGCGGTAATCGTTTAACAGTATCTCTGAGACTTTATGGGTGTCGGCAAAACCGCCTTTACGCATGCAGCCCCTTCGACGACCGATTTCATCAAAAACCTCAATGGACGAACCAGGGATCTCCTTCATCTGGTAACGTTTGAGTAATAATTCCGGATGGGCCTCCATCAGGTATTCCGCCAGGAACATGCCCACATCTTCAAACTCCAGTACCGTATTCTTGATGGCACCGGTCACGGCCAGACGATAGCCGCACTCTTCCGGCTCCAGCTTGGGCCAGAGGAATCCGGGAGTGTCGTACAGAACAATATTATTAGACAGTTTGATGCGCTGCCGGGTTTTGGTCACCGCTGGCTCATTACCGGTTTTGGCAATTATCCGGTTGGCGAGGTTATTGATTGTGGTGGATTTCCCCACATTGGGAATACCCAGAATCAGCGCCCGCAGGGGCGTACCTTCAAAATTACGGTGGGGTAGCAGGGTCGGGCAGATATTCAGCAGTTCACGTACTTTCTGGGATTCATGCTGATCCATGGGAATAGCCATGATGCCCTGTTCTTTTTCCAGGCTTTGCTGCCACTGCCGGGTGAGTACCGGGTCCGCGAGATCGGCCTTGTTCAGGATTTTGATGCAGGGCTTGTCTCCCCGCAGGGAGGGCACCAGGGGATTTTCGCTGCTGAAAGGGATGCGGGCATCCAGTACTTCGATAATAAGATCAACCTGAGGCATTGCCTCCCTGATTTCTTTACGGGCTTTGTGCATGTGCCCGGGATACCAGTTAATCGCCATACCAGGATTTCCCTGAAAAACTCTTATTGTAACGGGATGGACAGCAGCTGTCTGTTCTGGTGCTGTTTAGTGACGGCCGCAGGCGGAGTGGATGAGTCGGCAGTTTTTCAGATAACAGCCATCCTGCCAGAACCCGCATGATGCCGGTTACGGGAAATCTGGCAGCCAGCAGGAATTTATTTACCCAGGATGTTGTTCATCCTGTGCGACATTTCCCTCTGTTATTTCTGTGGCTTCTTTTTCCTGTTCCAGTTTCATTTTTTCTTCTTTTGCCAGTCGGGCCTTTTCACCAAGGCTGATTTGTCCGCTGACACCCGAAGGGATTTCATTAATTACACCACCGGCTTGAATAAACTCATTAATTTGCTCCGAAATGGAGTGGCTTGTTTCTTTCGCCGGTGGGCCTTCCTGCTTAAGGCTGATAGTGTACTCATTCTTTTTAGGCATAGAGGCACCCGTATATTCAAGGTGGGGCAGGAAGTATAGGCCAGCCTGTAAGAACTGCTTACCTCTGTTTGTAACCGCTGTTAATGTTTTGTTTTCATTCTCTTTATTCAATTAGAGGCGGTGGGGCTATGATCTTCGATCCTCTTTGATTACTGAGTACGATGGTTCAATTTTGGAGCCGAAGCTGCTCTGTAATTCCCCCCCGTTCAGTTATATATAATGTTTCTCCTGTTTATAAAAAAATAGACGCAAAAAGTATTCCTGCCCCTGCCCCTGGATGAAAGTTACAGGACAGTGGAATAAACTCTACATTAACTTCTTCCGTGTTCAGGCAGGTCCGCTGAAAATCGACGGGGTTGAGCTGAATTGAAAACGCGTTTCGCTAGGTTTTGTTTATGATCTGCTGCGAAGTGCATCTCCCGTTGTGTTGCAGAGGCCGATCATTCCCTGTTCTCCGGACAGAGCATTTCACTGAATAATTATTTCTGAATCTGGAAAATCCCTTCTCCCAAACTATGTTACCTGTAGCGTAAAAGAAGGCTTTGCCAATGCGTCTTCAAGAGCAGTTCCAGGTTGCCATTCGTACGGCCAATTACTCCTATTCTACCGAGAAAGCCTACTGGCACTGGGTCAGGCAGTTTATTTTTTTCCATAACAAGCGCCACCCTTCGGAAATGGTGGGCAGTGATGTCAGCCGGTTTCTTTCTCATGTGGTTACTAAGCGTCATGTGTCTATCAGTACCCAGAAGCAGGCTTTAAGCGCGCTGGTTTTCCTCTACAAAAATGTCCTCGGGAAGGAAGAATTTGTTGTTGATGACTGGGCACGCTCAAAGCGGCCAAAGAAACTACCGGTGGTTTTTTCAAAGCAGGAAGCCGAGCGGGCATTGAGCCATCTGACGGGGTACTCACTGCTGGTGGCTCTGCTTATGTACGGTTCCGGGCTGCGGCTTATGGAAGCCGTGCGGTTAAGGGTGAAAGATGTGGATTTTGGTCGCAAAGAGCTGACCGTTAGACAGGGTAAAGGCGGTAAAGACAGGGTTACCGTGCTGCCGGAGAAAATTATTTCTTTGATGGAAAACCAGATCGATGAGTCCCGCAAGCTTCATGACGAAGCTCTGGTGCGGGGTATCTGTTTTGTTCATATGCCGGACGCCCTGGCTACAAAATATCCCAATGCCGGAAAAGAACTGGGCTGGCAGTATGTATTTGCCAGTAATCAGGTAACCCGCGATCCCCGCACCGGTGAACTGGGACGGCATCATTTGAATGAACGCAATATCCAGCGGGCGGTCAAGATTGCAATAGGAAAGGCCGGTATCCATAAACAGGCCAGCTGCCATACATTCCGACACAGTTTTGCCACCCATATGCTGGAGAGTGGTTACGATATTCGTACGGTGCAGGAGCTGCTGGGCCATGCCAATGTCAACACAACCATGATTTATACCCATGTTTTAAATCGAGGAAGCCGTGGTGTGAGAAGTCCCCTGGACTAAAAGGCTTTCGACCAGTTATTTCCAGAATTTCAGTTTTTCGGCCCTGTGGGCAGGGAGATCCACAGAACGGTCAAACCAGAATTTCAGAGAGCGGAAGTCTACGGTTATATTCAGGTCCTGGTCGAAAGCAACCCGAAAGCGATTGCTCAAGGCTCCTTTCGCAGTTTCTATCACGCAGGCGGAATCGAAGCATCCTACCTATAGGTACGACATCGGTTACTCCCTGTTTGTGCAGATAGCTTGCGAGACTTTCGGTGATAACATCTTCATCAGCCTTTGGAGGAACAGTGAATTTTTTAAAAGCGTTGTCTGCCCTCTTGAGCAACAGGCGATAGTATTGACTTTTTTTCATAACGGAGCGCAACTCTGGCAGTGTTTGACCATCCTCATTCCAGTTCACATCAATAATGTGGACGTTATTCTCGTCCAGCAGATTCTGAATAGTCATGATTTGTTCGGCGCTGACTTTTTCAAATTCATCCGCAAAGAAGTAAAAGCGGGGGAATAAAACAGTGCCGGCATAGCCAGCACTGTTAGAGCAAGGCAGGAACTAAAGGTTAGTTTGCAACAATGTTGACAAGCTTACCGGGCACAACAATCACCTTGCGAATGGTCTTGCCGTCGGTGAATTTCTGCACATTGACATCGGCCTTGGCAAGCTCTTCCATCTGGTCTTTGGAAGCATCAGCGGGTACATCCAGCTTTGCACGTACCTTACCGTTTACCTGCACAACCAGGGTGATGGCTTCCTTAACCAGTGCGGAACTATCCACTTTCGGCCAGCCTGCATTCATGACAGGATCTGTATGACCCAGCTCTTTCCAGATAACGTGGCCGGTGTGGGGTACAATGGGTGCCAGTAGCAGGGTTGCGGCTTCCAGTGCTTCACGTTCTACCGCACGGCCCTGTTCAGACTCGCTATTTGAAGAACCGCTGAACTTGCTGATGGCGTTGGTCAGTTCCATGATGGCGGCAATAGCGGTGTTAAAGGTCAGGCGCTTATCGCAGTCATCGGAAACCTTGGCGATGGTTTCGTGGGTCTTGCGGCGCAGAGCCTTCTGGCCATCGTTCAAGGCATTGACATCCAGGGCGCTGATTTTAAGAGCAGGCTCACCACCGGCCACATGAGCCGCTACCATCTTCCAGAACCTGCGCAGGAAGCGGTTAGCACCTTCCACACCAGAATCTGACCATTCCAGGGTCTGTGTGGGCGGAGAAGCGAACATGGTGTACAGACGCACTGTGTCAGCACCGTACTGGTCGATCAGCTCCTGGGGATCAATACCGTTGTTCTTGGACTTGGACATCTTGCCCATACCGGCATGAACGACGGGGGTATTGGAGTCTTTCAGGAACCACTCGACCTTGCCATCAACAGCCCGCTTCTCAACATCACCGGGAGCGACATAATGCTTCACATCCTTCTCATCAAGGGTGTAGTTGATTTCAGCCAGAACCATGCCCTGGCACAGCAGGCGCTTGAAGGGCTCGTCGCTGTCTACCAGACCAGCGTCGCGCAGCAGCTTGTGGAAGAAACGGGAGTAAAGCAGGTGCATAACCGCATGCTCAATACCACCGATATACTGGTCTACCGGCAGCCAGTAGTTGGCGGCTTTCGGGTCGAGCATAGCTTCGTCATTACCGGTGCAGCAGTAACGGGCGTAGTACCAGCTGGACTCCATAAAGGTGTCGAAAGTGTCGGTTTCCCGGGTGGCGGGCTGACCGTTATGGGTCACCTGGCACCACTCTTTGTCAGCCTTGATGGGGGACTGAACACCGTCCATTTCCACATCTTCCGGCAGGCGCACCGGCAGGTCTTCCGGGGGAACAGGTACTTCGGTACCGTTTTCAAGGTAGCGCATGGGAATTGGCGCGCCCCAGTAACGCTGACGGGATACGCCCCAGTCACGGAGGCGGTAGTTCACCTGTTTTTCGCCCTTACCGTCGGCCATCAACTTATCGGCGATAGCATTGAAAGCTTTCTGAAAATCAAGCCTGTCAAATTCGCCTGAATTGACCAGAATACCTTTTCCGGTAAAGGCCGCTTCGTTCAGGTCGCAGGCTTCATCACCGGCAGGCTTGATCACCTGTTTGATGTTCAGGCCGTAGGTTTTGGCAAACTCGTAATCCCGCTGGTCGTGGCCGGGAACAGACATAACCGCGCCTGTACCGTAGTCCATCAGTACAAAATTGGCAGCCCAGACAGGGACTTCTTCACCGGTGATCGGATGGATAGCCTTCAGGCCGGTATCCACGCCTTTCTTCTCCATGGTGGCCATATCGGCCTCGGAGGTGGTGTTGCTCTTACACTCATCGATAAAGGCGGCAAGGGCGGCATTGTTCTGGGCCGCTTCTTTACACAGGGGGTGCTCGGCGGCCAGGGCCACATAGGTTACGCCCATAACGGTATCGGGGCGGGTGGTGTAGATTTGGAATTCGTCGTCGGAGCCAGAAACCTTAAAGGTCATCTGCACACCTTCGGAACGGCCGATCCAGTTGCGCTGCATGGCCTTTACCTGATCGGGCCATTCATCAAGTTGGTCCAGGTCAGCCAGCAGTTCGTCAGCGTAGTCGGTGATTTTGATAAACCACTGGGCCAGCTGCTTACGCTCAACGATGGTGTCGCAGCGCCAGCACTTGCCGTCTTCCACCTGCTCGTTGGCCAGTACCGTCTGATCATTGGGGCACCAGTTTACGGCGCTCATCTTTTTGTAGACCAGACCCTTTTCGTACAGTTTGGTAAAGAACCACTGTTCCCATTTGTAGTATTCCGGGGTGCAGGTGGCCAGCTCACGGTTCCAGTCGTAGCCGAAGCCCAGCTTCTTCAGCTGGCCTTTCATGTAGTCGATGTTCTGGTAGGTCCAGGGAGCGGGAGCGGTTTTGTTCTTAATAGCCGCATTTTCTGCCGGCAGGCCAAACGCATCCCAGCCCATGGGCTGCAGAACGTTCTTGCCCTGCATACGCTGGTAGCGGGATACAACGTCGCCGATGGTGTAGTTGCGGACATGACCCATATGGAGCTTGCCGCTGGGGTAGGGGAACATGGACAGGCAGTAGTACTTCTCTTTGCCTTCCTGTTCGGTGACAGCAAAGCTGTCATTTTCTTCCCAGAATTTCTGGGCCTCTTCTTCAATTTTATGAGGGTAGTAATGCTCTTCCATCATTGCTCAGGATGCCTGTGGCCCGACGCGGCGGGCGGGCGGTTGCCGAAAAACCCGATAGCATACAACAGGCCGTCGTATTGGAGTAGGTGAAGCCCCGTTTGTTTCGGAAAAAACGACGCTCAGGATAGAAAGGTCAGCTGCGTCGTAAGAAAAAACTGTGAGCGAAGGTTTGTCAAATACTATCAGACTGCTGCGTATAATCTCGTTATACGCAGGCAGGCTGTTTTCCGTATTAGTTTCTTTTTATTTCTGTTGTCGAGTGAATTCGGGGGGGTAACGGAGGCGGCGAAACTCCGTCGAAGTTGTGTTGATGATTACATTCTTCCTTGCTCATAACGGCTTCGGCAGGCAGGGGAGGCAGGTTAGATAATCTTCTGTGTGCCTGATGCTTCTGCTGTAGCCAAGGGGGAACTGCATCCAGGTCTTCGTAATCAGACAAGGGGCTTTGTGTTGATGTATCTAGAGCCTTATAGAGATTGAACTCTGCTGTACTTGAGGTAGGGGGAGGGGAACTGAATGGACTGGTTTGCCATGTCAGATCCGCAGAATATTGCTCTCTTCCTGTTGTCTTGAACCCCGTCTGGAACTGTTGATGTCTTTGATCTTGATCTTGATCTTGACCTTGAGCTTGTTCGAGCTGTGATTGAAGGTTCAATAGCTGAAGCTGTGCTTCCAGCGCAACTTTCTGTATTTGTGCCTTTTGGGCCTGCAGGGTGGCAACAGTTAATTGTTTATGTAAATTGCTCACTTCATCTTCGTTTGTTGGTGATGTAGATGTGGAGAAATGATGTGTTGAGCTTGAGCGTGACCCTGAGCGGGACGAATGGTGAGAGTGTGGTAACAAGCCTGGAAAGTGGGAGGGGGGGGAATAAGCGTATGGGGTTTTTGAGGAACCCGTTGCCATAAATAAATCTGTTTGTGGTGAATTGTTCGCGAGTATCCTGGGAGATACGGTCAGGCTGTTTCCTGTTGATCCAATACCACTGTCCAGTGGTGATGGATGGTCTTCATGGCTCAACGTTCTGGCCATGGAAAATGTAGACATGGGCATGGATGTAGCTCTATTCCTCTTTTTGGAGGCCGCATCAAATGATGTGCTGGAGTGGCTTCGCGCGCCTTTACCTCCTACAGACACCGGCCCTTGAGAAAAGGAGTTGTTTCTGCTGCTATTAGCACTTTGTTGTCCGCTGGATGATAAGGTGCTGTTTTTTGAAGCTCTTCCATTTGGAGGGTCCGTAAATTCTTCCATGTTTATATAATCAGATTCATCAGTGTTTTGAGTGTCGATGTGCAGCCGTTCGGGAGTTTTACCGTGTTGATCTGGTATATAAGACGGTGAGAACTCATAGTTTTTTATTGCGTCTTTAAATTGTTTGGCTGAGGCGTGTGTTTCTACAGGCGGAGCAGCAGGAACAGAAGGAACAGCAGGAGGGAATAGTGAGAGAGCAGCGGCATGTTGGAAAAACTGTGGTTCCTCAATGATAAATGGAGATGGTTGCTCTTCCTGCTCTGGGGCAATGGTGACATATTCCGATCCAGGGCGTATAGACTTTGGTCTCGTTTGCCTACGGAGGAAAGGGCGAGGCCGTTGGTAATGGGAGGGAATGTCAACGGGGTCCATTCTATCGGGAAGACGTGTCAGGGGGCTGGCTGCGTCAGTTGTCTCACTACTCAATGGTGATGGATAGTATTCCATGGCAGGAGGGCTAAGAGGCCCAAGATCTGATGGAACAATGTCATATGTAATCAACGTTCCATCAGCTTTTATCAGCTGAACATATTTTTTGATTTTCGGGTTGTTAAGGGTGTAATGACCAACCATGAGAGTCAGGGGGGCGGAGATTGGTTTACGCTCCTGCAGATCAAGGGAAGAGTCTATTCTTCTGAGGCCTTTTGAAGTTTCAGGTTCAACCATATCCAGACAGTAGGCTGTGATTATACCGCTGCTTGTTGTATACATCCTTCTACCACTTGTAGCCTTTGGAACGGAATCCTGTTCTTTCTCGGAGGCCTTAATGAACCTCCGTGATTTGTCTGCGAAGAACTGATAAATGGGGTATGGAGTAGAGCATTTGTCGAAGACGGGATGGGATCCATTTGTCTTTAGAGGCTCTATTGGGGCGTGCATATGTCCCGCAACTTGGGTATCCCCCCCCTGGTATTCCCTGAAAAACAGGTCAGGCACTGTTGGAGCCAGTTCAGAGGCCTGACACTGGTGTTCGCTGTGTGTGTGGAAGAACGACCGTTGCATGCCACTGTTTGCCGTATAGGATACAAAAGAATGAAAGCGCCCCTCCTCCAGCATGCGGGCAACACTGCCTTCGGGAAAAGACAGAGCGTCGTAATTCATACGTGGTACGAGAGGATAAAGGGTTATACGGTCGGGTACTGCTGCCAGGGAATCCGGAATATTCTCAGATTTTTCTGTGACTTCTACACACCAAAGGTATTCCGGCTCGAAAAAAACATTGTTGATTCTCTGTTGAGCAAATTCTTGTCCGGATCGTGCTAATGGGGTAAAGAATGATGTTTCTGCACCTTTCTTTGTGGATATTCGCAGGAGCCTGGCTTTAATCGTTGGATTTGTGCTGTTGGAGGCATTTTCCAGAAGTATTTCCCTGCTGGTTTTAAAGACAGGCACGCGCTTCAGGCCTGAGAACTTTTTCCCGGCCTCAACAGTCTGGAGCAATGATATGGAAAGGGTGTCAAAATATTCATCCGTTACAGGTGTTTCAGTGTGATGAAGGTTGAAGTGCTTGGGTTTAATGCGGATTTCCATCTCAATGGAATCCTGTGATGGGGTGATATTTGTCAGTGAATACCTATGGGTCGCATCCATAACGGGATTGCCAGGTTCCAGAGTTAACCGGCAGGTATATTCATCGGCAATCATGTCATTCGGATTTGTGGATGCACTGGTTATATCAAGAGAACCTATGGTCAGTTTGCGGTTATCCAGTTCAGGAATAATAACTCTATGGCCAGTGGCTTTGGGGTTTTCTGAAGGGTTTACAATTTTTTTCAGTACAAGGTCTTCCAACAGTGAAGGGAGATAATAGAGTGGGTTTTTTTCACTTGAGGTATCAATAAACTCGTAATCGGGGACGTCTCCCGCTTCATTATCCACTGTCTGTGGCAGAAGGTGAGAATAATCAGACTCCTTATCATCCTGAGCCTGATCTCCAGGTTTATTGTATTTCCTGAATTTATAATTTACGAAATGAAATATCTTCCCCGTTCTATCTATAAACATCTGGGTTCCCCGTCCCAGAATACCTGTAAATGGAACACTTTCATGGGCCAGAAACAACTGGCTGTATTCCTCTCCTGGAATAAATACCCGTGTGATAGATGGGTTCTGACTATATACGGCAGGATACTGAAAGTTCTGCTCTCGGTTTTTACGTGCTTTTACCTGCAGGCGATCAAATCGCACGCCTGCCTGCAGAGATTCCGGAAAAGTCAGGGTAAAAAAAAATATTAATAGGGCGGGAGCTGCCAGTAATTTCAGAGCATAACAAAAGGATTCAGGTCTCACACTCATAAGCAGTTTCCTATAGTTCAATTCCCTAGCTGGCTTCCTGCAGTTAATAACTCCATGTTATTCAATTAATTTTTTATATGGCTAAAGTCACATAACAAAAGAACAGAATTGCCCCGCCATTCTTTTCTTTGTCAGCAGGGCATGTTGTTTATAGGGGGAATACTAAAAAAAGCAAATTCAATCGGCCTATGTGTAAAGAGAACCCTTCAGTATTGAAAATATAAATGAGAACAATTAACATTTGCAAAATTCTAATACTCTGTACTAGGGGGATGGAGATGCAAGCAAAACTGATAGCCTGGATTGCGGGCATAGTGGTGGCTTCTGCTGCCGCAATCGTTACTGCGGAACAAAAAAACGCTGAAACTCAGGCAGCCCCTAAAGAGCTGGTTGTGTACTCTGCCCGTAAAGAGCACTTGATTAAGCCCCTGTTCGACCTCTACACAGAAAAAACCGGTACTAAAGTACGCTATATCACCGATAAGGCCGGTCCTCTGCTGACCCGCCTGGAAACCGAAGGTGCCAACAGCCCCGCAGACCTGCTGATTACCGTTGATGCCGGTAACCTGTGGCAGGCCAGCAAGAAAGGCGTTCTGCAGCCGGTAGAATCCAAGATTCTGGAACAGAATATTCCTGCCCATCTGCGTTCTGAAAATGGTGACTGGGTTGGTCTCTCTGTACGTGCCCGCACCCTGGTGTATGCCCCTGACCGTATCAAAGAGGGTGAGCTGAAGGGTTATGAAGATCTGGCCAATGAGAACTGGAAAGGCCGTCTCTGCCTGCGTACTTCCAAGAAGGTATACAACCAGTCCCTGGTCGCCACCATGGTTGAGCGCCTGGGTGAAGACAAGACCGAGCAGGTTCTCAAGGGCTGGGTTGATAATCTTGCCGCTCCCGTATTCAGCAACGATACCAAAGCCATGAAAGCGGTTGCTGCCGGTATCTGTGACGTAACTGTAGTGAACACCTACTACTTTGGTCGTTTACAGAAAAAAGATCCGAACATCGACCTGAAACTGTTCTGGGCGAATCAGGACGGTTCCGGTGTACACGTTAACGTTTCCGGCGCTGGCGTTACCAAATACGCGAAAAACAAGGCGGAAGCCGTTGCCTTCCTGGAGTGGATGAGTACTGAAGAAGCCCAGCGCATTATCGCCGACAGTAATATGGAATACCCCGCTAACGATTCTGTGAAGCCTTCCGGCCTGGTGGCTGACTGGGGTGAGTTTGAAGCCGACCAGCTGAATGTTTCCGTAGCCGGAGAGAAGCAGACAGCGGCTATCCAGATTATGGATCGAGTTCACTATAACTGATGTTAACCAGTACGAAATTACGCCCGGCTAATCAGCCGGGCGTTTCTGCTTTCCATGGCCGGCAGGGTTTTCTGAAAGGAAAACTGCCGGCTTTTGTCGCTATGGCGGTGGTGACTGCCCTTGTCGCTTTGGTGCTGCTGCCTATAGGTGCGCTGCTATTGAGCTGGCAGGATATCCAGGTGGATATCTGGCGGCATATGTACGAAACACAGCTGCCACAGCTGCTTTCCAATACCTTTGTTTTACTGTTTGGTGTTGCCGTGGGGGTTGCTGTTCTGGGAACAGCTCTGGCGGCGATTATTTCCCTTTATGAATTCCCCGGGCGTCGCTGGCTGGAATGGGCTTTGATGTTGCCCTTTGCTGTTCCCGCTTATGTTATGGCGTTTGTTTACCTGGGTATTTTTGATTTCAGTGGTCCGCTGCAAAGCTGGCTCCGCAATAATGTCGATGGTTTTACCTGGGTGGATATTCGTTCCCCCATCGGTGTTATCGCAGTTCTGGTACTGGTGTTTTATCCCTACGTTTATATGCTGGCCCGTGTTGCCTTTCAGGGACAGGGACGCTCTCTTTATGAAGCTTCACGGTTGCTGGGTCTGAATGCACGGCAGAGCTTTTTCCGGGTGACTCTGCCGGTGGCGCGCCCTGCCATTATTGGCGGAACAGTACTTGCGGTTATGGAAACCCTGGCGGACTTCGGCACGGTTTCGGTTTTCAATTACGACACTTTTACCACCGCTATTTATAAAGCCTGGTTTGGCTTCTTTAATTTGCAGGCCGCTGCCCAGCTGGCCTCTGTTCTGCTGGTCTTTATTGTGGTGGTCATGGTGCTGGAGCAGGTTTTAAAAGGCCGTGTTCAGGTGGCCCAGAATGAACGACAGCGCCCCATGCCCCGGCAGCAGCTGAAAGGAAAGTCGGCCTGGCTGACATCTGGTTTCTGCACACTGATTTTTGTTCTGGCTTTTCTTCTGCCTGTTATTCAGTTGTTAACCTGGGTTGTTACAGATGCCTGGCAGGATTTTGATGCCCGTTATGGCGCTTTGATTCTCCATACCCTGACTCTGGCTGGCTTTGCCGCCCTGGCTACGGTGGCAGCTGCTATGCTGCTGGTGCTTTCCCGCAGGTTCCAGCCCGGCAGCTTTACCCTGGGGGCTGAGAAAATAGGCAGCCTGGGTTATGCCATGCCCGGCTCGCTGCTGGCTGTGGCGGTGATGATGTTGTTTGCGTTTCTCGACAATAACCTTGTAGCTCCGGTCCAGCAGCGGCTGGGATGGCAGGTTCAGCCTTTGCTGCTGGGCAGTGTGCTGGCGTTGGTGCTGGCTTATCTGATCCGCTTCCTGGCGGTGGCGTTAAAGCCTGTCACTGCGGCATTTGACCGGGTGCGCCCAGCCATGCACGAAGCGGCCCGTACTCTTGGCCATGGGCCTGTGTCCGTCGCCCGCAGGATTTATCTTCCTCTGGTAACCCCCGGCCTGTTGACTGCACTGCTTCTTGTTTTTGTTGATGTTATTAAGGAGATGCCTGCTACTTTGCTGATGCGTCCGTTTGGCTGGGACACCCTGGCTGTGAGGATTCATGAAATGACAGCGGAGGGAGAGTGGGAGAGAGCTGCGCTGCCTGCAATTACTTTAATTGTCGTGGGGTTAATTCCGGTTATTCTTCTTGTTCAGCGATCCCGTATTAAGTAGGTGTATATACTTGTGCCCGGTGCATCAATTCAACTTGTGTTAATTTTGTTTATTTATTCGGAATTGAATTACAGCTTTTGAGCTTTTGTCTGGAATTCTGGTTCATTCCACGATGAAATGCTCTTTGAGTTCACGATTGTGTGCCTTTAAAATGCACCTAGAGACATGAATTAAGTATTTTCCCTGGTTTTAATGCATGATCCCGGTTCGGGAATGTTTGTTTTGGGGTAAGTTTTTATGGGTAACCGTACTTTCCTGTTTGAAGCACACCAGTCAGCCGGCGGAAAAATGGTCGATTTCTGCGGCTGGGATATGCCTTTGCATTATGGCTCTCAGCTGGAAGAACATCACATTGTACGGCAGAAAGCCGGTATGTTTGATGTATCCCACATGACCGTGCTTGATGTTACCGGCGAACAGGCCCGGGAGTATCTCCGTTATCTCCTCGCTAACGATGTAGACCGTCTCACTTTCAATGGCAAGGCCCTGTACAGCGGCATGCTGAATGAAGATGGCGGCGTGATTGATGACCTGATCGTTTACCGCATGTCCTGGGGCTACCGGATTGTGGTGAACTGTGCCACACGGGAAAAGGATCTGGCGTGGATGAATAAGCAGGCCGAAGAGTTTTCTGTCATCCTCACTGAGCGTCCGGAACTGGCCATGATTGCGGTTCAGGGCCCTGAGGCCAGGACAATGGCTGCCCGTGCCGTGCTGCCTGCCCAGGCGGAACTCATTAAAAACCTGAAGATTTTTGAAGGCCAGGAGTGTGAAGGCTGGCTGATCGCCCGTACCGGTTACACAGGTGAAGATGGTCTGGAAATCACTCTTCCCGCAGAAGAGGCCGTCGCTTTCTGGGAGCGCCTGGCAGAAGAAGGTGTCAAACCCTGCGGCCTGGGCTGCCGGGATACCCTGCGTCTTGAAGCCGGTATGAACCTGTACGGCCAGGATATGGATGAAACCATTACGCCTTTGTCTGCCAATATGGGCTGGTGCGTGGCCTGGGATCCGAAAGATCGTAAGTTTATCGGCCGTGAGAAGCTTGCTGCCATTCGTACCGCCAAAGGATGGGACCGACTGGCTGGTCTGGTACTGGAGGAGCGTGGTGTTCTGCGTCATGGACAGAAGGTTGTTGTGGAAGGTGTTGGTGAAGGTGTTATTACCAGTGGTACATTCTCCCCCACCCTTGGACACTCAATCGCCTTGGCCAGAATACCCGCCGGCACCGGGGCCACTGCCCAGGTGGAAATGCGTGGCAAACGCGTTGATGTCCGCGTGATCAAGCCTTCCTTCGTGCGTAATGGCAAGAAGGTTTTTGAGTAAAAAGCTTTACAAAAGACGGGCCTGCCCAGGGTAAAATATTAAAAGATTTATACGACAGTGGCGGTTATTCGGTAATACGACTACCGCTGTATAAACGCAATAGATACGCCGTAGAGGAACAGAACATGAGCAACATTCCAGCAGAGCTGCGTTACATCGATTCCCATGAGTGGATTCGTACAGAAGGTGACGGCACTGTGACCATCGGTATTACCGATCATGCCCAGGAAGCCCTTGGTGATGTAGTATTTGTTGAGTTGCCGGAAGTTGGCGCGGCCATGACCGCTTCTGACGAAGCCGGTGTTGTTGAGTCTGTTAAAGCGGCCTCGGATATTTTTGCGCCTGTTTCTGGCGAAATCATCGCTATTAATGAAGCTCTGGTGGAAAATCCCGAGCTGGCCAACGAAGACCCCTACGGTGCAGGCTGGTTCTTCAAGGTCAAGCTGGCTGACGCCGCAGAGCTGGATGATGCGATGAACGCTGAAGCCTATGCGGCATTCTGTGAAGCTGAAGAGTAAGGGGTGACAGCTTCCGGCCTGAAGGCTGAAAGCCCCGCCTGTCGGGGCTTTTTCATCTTAAAAACGGTATAACCATCTATGACAAAACCATCGTCTCTTGCTCAGTTGGAAAATACTGAAGCCTTTGTCCGCAGGCATATTGGTCCCGGAGATGCCGAAGTCAGCGCAATGCTGAATGTTTTGGGGGAAGAATCACTGGAATCACTGCTGGCCAGCACTGTGCCCGGCAGTATTCTGCAGGATAAGCCGCCCATGTCTTGGCCCGCCAGTCGAGAGCAGGACACCCTGGTTTACCTGAAGTCTCTTCTGGAAAAAAACAAACCCGCCCGCAGCTTTATCGGGATGGGTTATTACAACACTGTCGTACCCCCCGTGATTCAGCGTAATGTTCTGGAAAATCCCGGATGGTATACCGCTTACACTCCTTATCAGCCGGAAATTGCCCAGGGACGGCTGGAAGCTCTGCTGAACTTCCAGCAGATGATCCTGGATCTGACTGGCCTGGATCTGGCCAGTGCCTCCCTCCTGGATGAAGGCACTGCTGCCGGCGAGGCAATGTCTTTAGCCCGTCGTGTATCAAGAAACAAAAAGTCTCAGCTGTTCTTTATTGATGAAGACTGTCATCCCCAGACCATTGATGTGGTGAAAACCCGCGCCGAAGGTTTTGATATTGAGGTGATTGTCGGCCCGGCCAGCGAAGCGGAAAACCATGATATTTTCGGTGCCCTGATTGCTTACACCGGCACCTGGGGTGATGTTCGTGATATTCGCGAACTGACTGTCAACCTGCGGGCGAAAAAAACTATTGTCTCTGTTGTTGCCGATATCATGAGCCTGGTGCTGCTGGAAGCCCCCGGCAAGCTGGGTGCCGATGTGGTGCTGGGTAACAGTCAGCGCTTTGGTGTGCCTATGGGCTATGGTGGCCCCCATGCGGCTTTCTTCGCCACCAGTGACAGTTACAAACGTTCCATGCCGGGCCGGATTATCGGTGTTTCTGTAGACTCCAGCGGCAATAAAGCCCTGCGTATGGCCATGCAGACCCGCGAGCAGCATATCCGCCGTGAGAAGGCCACCAGTAATATCTGTACCGCTCAGGTGCTGCTGGCCAATATGGCCTCTTTTTATGCGGTATACCACGGGCCGGAAGGCCTGCGTCGTATAGCTGAACGCATCCACAGATTGACAGATATTCTGGCCCTGGGTTTGAAGACCAGTTCTGTTGAAGTCGTAAACGACACATGGTTCGACACCATTACTATCCGTGTCAGCGATCCTGATGCGGTTATCAAGCGCACCCGTGACGCGGGTATCTGCCTGCGGGAAACCGGCTCCAGACTGATTGGTATCTCCCTGGATGAAGCTACTAACCGGGACGATATCGTTCTGCTGTGGGATGTAATTCTTGGCAAAGGCCATAACCTGACGGTGGAGGCTTTTGATATTGATCTGCAGTCCGGTTCTTCTGAATCGCTGCCCAAAGAACTGCTGCGTCGTGACGCGATTCTGACCCATCCAGTGTTCAGCAGGTATCACTCCGAAACAGAGATGATGCGCTATCTGAAGCGGTTGGAAAACCGTGACCTGGCCCTGAATCACTCTATGATTCCCTTGGGTTCCTGCACCATGAAGCTGAACGCTGCCAGCGAAATGATGCCTGTATCCTGGCCGGAAATCGGCAATCTGCACCCATTCACGCCGGTAGAACTGACCGAAGGTATTCGGGAGATGATCACCGAGCTGGATGAGTACCTGAAATCTGTAACCGGCTTTGATGCCATATGCATGCAGCCTAACTCCGGTGCTCAAGGGGAATACGCTGGTCTGATGGCGATTCGCAAGTTCCATGAAAGCCGTGGTGAAGGTGACCGGAATATCTGCCTGATTCCGTCTTCTGCCCACGGTACCAACCCAGCGTCGGCCATGCTGGCGGGCATGAAGGTTGTGGTTACTGGCTGCGATGATTGCGGTAACGTGGATGTGGCGGAACTGAAAGCCCGTGCCGAAGAGATTGGTGAACAGCTGGCCTGCCTGATGATTACCTATCCCTCTACCCATGGTGTGTACGAGGAAGAGATCCGGGAAATATGCGATATCGTCCATACCAGCGGTGGCCAGGTTTATATGGATGGTGCCAATATGAACGCCCAGGTCGGTATCAGTCAGCCCGGTGAAATTGGTGCAGATGTGTCCCACCTGAATCTGCACAAGACTTTCAGTATTCCCCATGGCGGTGGTGGCCCGGGTATGGGGCCGATTGGCATCAAGAGCCATCTGGTTCCCTTTGTGGCTAACCACAGCGTAATCAAGTTGAGTGGTCCGAACCCCGGTAATACCGCCATCAGCGCTGCGCCCTGGGGCTCTGTATCCATTCTGCCCATCTCCTGGACCTACCTGCGCAATATGGGGGGCGAAGGCCTGAGAAAAGCGACGGCTGTCGCGATTCTGAATGCCAACTATATGGCGACCCGGTTAAAGGATCATTTCCCAGTTCTCTATACCGGCCGTAACGACCGTGTGGCCCATGAATGTATTCTGGATATTCGCCCGATCAAGGCCAGCTCTGGTATTTCTGAGGAAGATATCGCCAAGCGTTTGATGGATTATGGCTTCCATGCGCCCACCATGAGCTTCCCTGTTGCCGGTACCCTGATGGTTGAACCCACAGAGAGTGAAAGTCAGGTTGAGCTGGATCGCTTTATCGATGCCATGATCTCTATTCGCATGGAAATCGATAAGGTCGAAAAAGGTGAATGGCCGGCGGATAACAACCCACTGGTAAATGCGCCCCATACCCAGGGAGATATTCTGGGTGAGTGGGAACGACCTTATACACGACAGGAAGCTGTTTACCCGGTTGAGTTTGGCGGAGGCGAGAAGTTCTGGCCCACCGTTAACCGGATAAACAATGTTTATGGTGACAGAAATCTGTTCTGTTCCTGTATTCCAGTGGAAGACTACAAGGATTGAGTGGCAAGGAAAGTAGCAGTATTGGAAAAGGGAGAACAGGTGTTCTCCCTTTTTTATGCAGTGTTTATGCAGTGGAACTGGTAGGCCGATGATGTAAGTTTATCTGGATGATTTAAATTTATCTGATAGCGGAGAGTATCTACCTGTTAAGCAGTATATGTTTGTCCGTTATTTCATCCAGCTCCAGCGCATAATCTTTCCAGGCTTCCAGATCTTCCTGAAGCCTGTGGTTCTCCTCAAAGAGTTGTTCACGTGTTTTGGTTATACCTTCATTGTCGTACCAGAGCTCTTCCTGAAGAGGTATGTTTTCTTGGAGTTCTTCGGCCATTTCATAAATCGCAACTGTCTTGCTCAGAAATTGAAGTTCCTTCTCACGGGTGGTTATAACCCCTTTCAGGCGATTGCTTTCATTCGCTGATTCTTTTTTTTCAGAGATGAGATTTTGCTCTGCGGCACTTAACTGTTGGCGAGCCTGTTCAAGTTTTTCCCGGGTCGTTGTCAGTTGGCTCTGAAGCCTTTTGAGCTTCCTGTGATTTTCTGTCCCAGTGGAACACTGTGTGGCTATGGATGTGACGGCACACTGGCGGCTGGACAGTTTTGTAGGGATAAGTCCGCAGGTAAGTTCACAGACGATCTGACGAAGACTGTTCAGGGTTTGCATAACAGATCGTCCAAACGCCTTAAGGTGCTGGACAGGCTGTTTGGCAAAACGGGCAAGGGCTGATGCTGATGGTATACAGCGCATGATATCCATAATCCTTCCCCCCCTGAATATGTAATCACTGTAAATAACTACGGGAAGAATAAAGCAGTCAGTTGAAGAACGGCATTAGACTTAAGGCGGGTAATGGACCGGTCAGGCCCGGTCCATATTATGGATATTATTAAGAGGATATTAGCGGCGGCCTTCCCGGCGCAGGGCGCTGGAGGTAAAGCCACGCTTCTTCAGGTTGGTACTGAAGTTGTACTCATCTTCCTGGTTGTTCAGTCCATCAACAAAGTAACGACCGCCTTTGAAATCGTAGATGATCTCTACGGTGCTTATAACAACGGGCACTTCGTAATAGTTAACCGGATGGGCTTCCTGATATTGAATCAGTTCACCGTCTTCGTTGTAAATATCTACCATTACTACCTGCCAACTGTCTTCATCCAGATAAAAGCGGCGTTTGGCATAGGGGTGTTTCAGGCCAGTCCGTAGTGTTGCTTCAACCACCCATACCCGGTGCAACTCAAAACGCAGGAGATCCGGGTTAAGGGTGCCAGGCTGGATAATCTGTTCGTAGGTTATGTCACCGGAGTGCAGTTTGTAACTGTTGTAGGGAATATAGAATTCCTTGCGTCCTTTCAGTTCCCAGTCATACCGGTCCAGCGCACCATTAAACATATCGGCGCTGTCGGCGGTCAGCATACCGGCTGTATCCGGCATAATATCGTAATAAGCCAGTTTGGGCAGACGGCGAACCCTGCGTTGTCCGGGGGTGTACTTCCAGGCTTTGCGGGGGGCATTGATCTGGTCAATGGTTTCCCTGATAAGTAAGGCTGTACCGGCGCTGCGGGGAGGGGCTATGACCTTGTGTTTGTAATAGAACAAGGTGTTGTCCAGATCCCTTTCACTCAGCCCTTCGCGACCGTAGTTAAAAAAGGCGGCCCGATCAAGCTTGAAAAGGTTGTAACTGCCGTTCGGTTGAACAGCGGTTCGGGAGCCAACATATTTTACGCTCTCTCCCCGGTAGCGCATAGTATGGTTCCAGATGGCCTCCTGGCCATTTTTCGGAACAGGAAAAGGAATACCCGCTGTAACCCCTGATACGCCATTACCACGGTAACTCAATTTTGCATTAACAGCATTCTCACGGGTACTGGCATAAATATGCTCGGGCAAAGACGCTGAACGGCGGGTGGGATAGATATTGAGCTTATAGTTTGGCTTACTGTTCAGCAGGGCAATGCTGCCCTCACTGAGTTTGTCCTTATAACGGGACATATTCTCTTTGGTAATTGTGGTCAGGATCTTGTCATTGGCAAAAGGGTCCGGGTGGTGATCTCCGGGTTCATATCCTTCAGGCGGAGTAGTAATACCACCTGTCCAGCGGGGAATGGTTCCTTCGCTATTGCCATTGAGTATGGCCCCAACAGGGGTCAGGTTATCACCAATGGGGTTGGCAGGGACTGGTTCCGCCTGGGAAATGCTGGATGCCAGTATTCCGATGAGTCCGTATAACAGAGTTTTCATACGACAGTCTCTGAATAATTATTATTGGTTTAGACTGAATGATAAGAGCAAACTTTATCAGTGGCTCAGTATATCTACGACAGTCCTCCCATAAAGCTCAAATATAACTTTATGTCTTGCGAGATACTACGCAATTTTGTAAGGCAATTTTGTAAGAGTTACATGCTTTATCTGCATTTTCTATGGCTGTCCAGACATTTCCGAGACATTTCCGAAAAATCTGGCCAGCCATAGTGTGTATGTGATCGGTTGAACTGATTTGGTTCAAGACTCTTTATCGATGCTTGGGCTCCATGAGTAAACCACTGGCTGTGACTCTGTCCGTTTCTCTTCTGATACATGTGACTGCTGGCTTTTTCCCTGCGCCGGCCCAGATTGATTACATAACCTTATGGTGAGCGACAGTAGTTTTGTAGTGATTCCGGAGTGATTCTTGACACTTTTCATGATGATAACTAAACAAGACCTACACTAACTGTTAGGGCTGCTGAGTATGAAGAAGTTGTCTTTTGGCTTGTTTTTTGTGATTTCCATCGTTTGTACCTCTGTGTTTGGTGAATGTTTCCCGGACGGTTGTCTGTGTGATGAATCTGGGGATACTCCGGAAGGGTGTCGTCGTTTATGCTGCAGCAAGACATGGTTCGTCAATAATTACGATGGCTATAGCTGCGGAAAAAGTCAGCCGGACCACGTTGTATATTGTCCATAAACGCTGCTGATTGTTTAACCGGCGAGAGCGAGGGAAGAACACGTCTCCTCCCTGAGGTATGACCTCAGTATTATCGGAAAGTTAAACAGTGAGCCATAGGGGGCATGGCTGCCCCCTGGCTTTTTATTGGTTTTCGTCAGTGTCTGTCGTGGCTAGAAAGACGCGTTCCGGGGGGTTCGGGGGAAGGGAATCAGCTCACGAATATTCTGCACACCGGTCAGGTAGCCCAGCAGTCGTTCAAAACCCAGACCGAAACCTGCGTGGGGAACTGTGCCATAACGGCGCAGGTCACGGTACCAGCCATAATCTTCTACATCCAGACCCATAGACTTGATGCGAGTGTCCAGAACATCCAGACGTTCCTCACGCTGGCTGCCACCGATAATTTCGCCAATGCCGGGTGCCAGAACGTCCATGGCGGCTACGGTCTTGCCGTCTTCGTTTATGCGCATGTAGAACGGCTTGATGCAGGCCGGGTAGTCTGTCACGACAATGGGGCCTTTCACATACTCTTCCGCCAGGAAGCGTTCGTGCTCGGACTGCATGTCGATACCCCACTTAACCGGGAACTCGAACTTCTTGCCGGACTTCAGCAGTACATCAATACACTCGGTGTAGGTCATACGGGTGAAGCTGGATTCAGACAGAGCCTTCACACGCTCAATGCAGCCTTTATCAACACGCTGGTTGAAGAAGGCCATATCATCAGCGCGCTTTTCCAGAATCTCGCTGCATACACTTTTCAGCAGGTTTTCAGCCAGGTTGGCTACATCGTTCAGGTCAGCAAAGGCCACTTCCGGTTCCACCATCCAGAACTCGGCCAGGTGACGGCTGGTGTTCGAGTTTTCTGCACGGAAGGTCGGGCCGAAGGTGTACACCTTGCTCAAGGCGCAGGCCAGGGCTTCAGCGTTAAGCTGACCGGATACGGTCAGGAATGCCTGCTTGCCAAAGAAATCTTCATTAAAATCAACTTCGCCCTTGTCGTTACGGGGCAGGTTGTTGAAATCCAGGGTGGAGACACGGAACAGCTCACCGGCACCTTCACAGTCGGAGGCGGTAATCAGGGGGGTGCTGGCCCAGATATAACCTTCACGGTCAAAGAAGTTGTGGATACTGTTGGCCGCTGTGTGACGTATCCGGTTGACCGCGCCAATAATATTGGTGCGCGGACGCAGATGGGCATGTTCACGCAGGTGTTCCATTGAGTGACGCTTGGGCTGCATGGCGTAGGTTTCCGGGTCCTCAACCCAGCCTGCGACTTCTACGGAGGTCGCTTTGACTTCCCAGTCCTGGCCTTTGGCGGGGGAGGCTACGATAACTCCTTTCACTTTTACGCTGCAGCTGGCAGTCAGTTTTTGCACTTCCGTTTCATAATTGTCCAGGTTGCTTTCCGCGATCACCTGAATAGGGTCAAAGCAGCTGCCATCGTGTACGGCCAGGAAGGACATGCCTGCCTTGGAGTCTCGGCGGGTGCGAATCCAGCCGCACAGTTCAACTTCGCTGTTCTCGGGCTTGTGGCCGGCCAGCAGGTCGGCGATAGGGGTATGGCTCATTGGCAGCAGTCGTTACTTGATTCGTTAATGGTTGATTATAAATTGGACGGCGAATGTGGCATAGCCGTCTGTAATATAACTGAGTCCTTCAGTGTTTCATTTAGTGTTTCAGGGTTGAGGGAAATAACAATCAGAAATATCCGCAGCCTTGGGATGTCGTTGCTATTCTTGCTTGAATCCAGCTTTACTTCCCTCAAGTTATCAGCAACACAAACCACTGCGTCAACAGAGAATGCTCAAAGATGAAAACTCTATACGCCCGACTCAGTCGTAAATCTGCACTCAGCAGACTGATGGGTCTGTTATTGCTCACAGGATCGGGGGCAGCCCTCCAGGCCGAAGAAACCGACTGGCAAGCTCTTATGAATCAGGGCAGGAGCATATCATTCGCAACTTACCAGTTTAACGACTTATGGTGGTTCGACATTTATTCCGGCCCTGGCTCAGATGATCACACACGGTTTTTGGGAGGACAAGCTGAAACAATCAACCTGCAGTCTGAAAGGATTACGGTCCTCGGAGGCGCAAGAAGGGAGTTCATAACCCACACCTCGTATGACCAGATGGTCATGTGTGTGTACCGTCAGTCTGACATTCATCCTGAAGCCACTGAACTGAAGATCGTCCGTGTTGCAACATATCCACCCGGTGATACCCGGACAGAACACGAGAGGCAGCCGGTATGCGGATACTTCAAGCTAGAACAATACAAAAATCATTTTACCAAGTATCTGGGTGATCTGGTTCATGAGAAATCCTGATATCACAGCTATACCGGAGAAGAGCAGCCAGGTCTGTGGAAAGGAGACCGTAAAAGGCCAGGGCTGAACTGCCTCTAATAGCCGGAGCTACATAAAGCTCCGGTTTTCTATGTAATCTCAGTTTAACTCAATAATATTATCCGCCAGTGTGAGAGTACTTTTACGGTGTGTAATGAGTACCAGGCTGATATCCATAGCTTTCAGATTGTTGAGAACTGCCCACTCGGTTTCTTCATCCAGATGGCTGGTGGCTTCATCGAGAAAAAGTATTTTTGGTTGGTGATAAAGTGCACGGGCCATCAGTATCCGTTGCTGCTGTCCCCCGGAAAGGGAAGAACCCAGTTCCCCGACCAGTGTCTGGTAATGCATGGGCATTTGCATTATGTCCTGATCAATGGCCGCTGCTATGGCAGAGGCTTTTACCCGTCCCATATCCGGGGACTGGGTAAAGAAGCTGATATTTTCCAGCAGAGTGCCACTGAGCAGGGAGTCATTCTGCATAACAGCGGCGGAGAGTTTTCGAAAGCTCTCAATACCAATCTGGTCCATGGAGAGTTTTCCCAGGGAGAGAGAGCCGGAATCCGCCGGTAATAAAGACATCATGGTTTTCAGCAGGGTTGTTTTCCCACACCCGGAAGGGCCGCTGATAGCGATAATCTTTCCGGGAGGGAGAATAAGTGACAGTGGCCCGAAGTGCAGGTCGGAGCCGGGATAGGTAAAACAGAGGTCTGTGACAGTCAGGGTTGTATCCTGAATGTCTGCGGGCGCAAGCCATGCATGGGTGACTTCCCGGTCTTCCGCGATAATGTCGAACAGCCTGTCCAGCATAACGCTGATCATCTTGTAATCGATCAGTTTGTCCAGAAGGCTCTGGGCTGTGGTAACAAACTGGCTGCGGTAGGCCAGATAAGCGATCAGCATACCGGCGCTGAATTCCAGAGCAAGAATAGCTTTGGCTGCCAGTAACAGCACAAGGGTATTCTCCAGTGCGGAAACAATCATGCCGCTGGAACTGAACAGTAACTGGTAACGGCCCAGGCGTATTGTCGAGTTCAGCCTGTCGGCGTAAAGGGCCTGCCAGAGCCACTGCCTGTCCTGTTCCCGGGCAAACACTTTCAGTGGCAGAATAGACTGGATGGTTTCTATCAGGCAGGAGTTTTCCCGGGCCATTGTCACCTGTTGTTTCTCTGTTTCCCGTTTGACCGCCATATAAAACCCGAAGTGAATGGCTGTCTGCAGGGCCATGGAGCAACAGACAATTAACGACAGCTTTACGCTGTAAAGAAACATCAGCACAAGGCTGATAATCACCATAAAACCATCCACAAGCCCTTCCACAAAGTCGGTGGTGATTTTCTGCTGTATCTGATCAATGGTGCGGAAACGGGACAGAATATCCCCGGTGGAACGCTTCTCGAAATAGCTCAGGGGCAGCCGCAGCAGATGGGTGAAAATATTGCTGGCTATCTGAATATTCAGGGTATTCATCAGATAGAGCACAGTGAAAGAACGGGTGTACTGTGCCAGGGCGGTTAGCAGGGAGAGGCTGCAAAAGCCGATAACCAAAAGATACAGCAGCTGAACATCATGGCCGGGAATCACCTCATCAAGAATAAACTGCATGGCCAGCGGGGTGATCACAGAGAACAGCTCAATGGCGAACGACACCAGCAGAATAATGGTCATTTGGGGCACAAGGCCGGTGATAAATGCCGCCATATCCCGCAGGGTTAACTGTTCCTTGTTTTTCACCGCCTGGAAATCCGTTCCGGGGGAAACTTCCATGGCAACACCGGTAAAGTGTTTGGACGCCTGCTCAATGGACATGGTGACCCGCCCTCTGGCGGGGTCATGGATAATCAGTTTTCCACGCCTGATTTTTTTCAGAACAACAAAGTGATTAAGGTTCCAGTGGAGAATGGCAGGGGTTCTCAGTTCATTGAGCTCCTCCAGCTCCAGCCTGACCGGACGACAGACAAGGTTTAACCCTGTCGCGATAGAGACAAGATCTGCCAGTGTTACTCCGCGAACAGATGTCGGGAATCGTCTGCGCAGGGTGGTCAGGTTGGTCTGGTAGCCCCAGTAACAGGCAATCATGGCAACACAGGCATGGCCGCACTCAGCGATTTCCGTCTGCATCTGTACCGGTAAAGAACGACCCAGTCGAAAATTAAGAGAGCGCAGAATGCCGGGAGACTTCTTCTGGTCGGCCATTACAACAGGCTCCCCCTAAGGCTCAGCAGGGGAGCCAGTACCCATTCCCAGAGATAGCGGGTTTCGCCAACAATCATGGCATCCATCAGCATGCCGGAGGTCAGCTGAATCCGACGGCCATAAGCAAGAACATAGTCATGGTTGGGAACAACAGTGATGCGGTAAAAAGGTTCGTTAGGAATATTGGGCAGTACCAGCTCTTTTGGGAGCAGGATGGTCTGGTCTATAGCGCTGATACTTGCCGGATACAGGCCAAACTTCTCGTAAGGAAAAGCCTGGTACTTAAGCATGACCCGGTCGCCGGGATGGATAAATCCTGTGCTTCTGGCAGGAGCAAACAGGTAGCCGATCAGTTCGCCACCATCGGGGGTGATAATGGCCAGGGTTTCATTAGGATTTACATACTGGCCATCCTTGGAGATTACCGAGGCAACGGTTCCGGTAACCGGAGCCCGAATGGCGTAACTGCGCTGGCTTTCTACATTGACAAGTTTCTTCTGTAACTCCGCAAGAATCATTTCCTGCTGGAGGATGTCCCTGCGTTTCTGTTCAAACTCGTAACGGGACAGATAATTTTGCCGAACCAGTCTGTCCAGTTCTTTAAGCTCATGCTGGTCGAGGTTGAGTATATCCTGCTGGCGCTGGATTTCCTGTTTCAGGTGCCGGGTCTGCTCACGGATAAAACTGTCGGACTTATTGGCAAACTCTTCCGTATCAATGCGATAAAGAACATCGCCACGATTGACATGGTCGCCCTGGATAACGGGCTGTTCACTGATAATACCAGGCGACAGTGGCTGAATCTTTACGCTGCCCTTCCTGGGGAGGATAACGCCGGTTACGCCGGTTTTTTGGGCATACTGGCCCCAGGCAAGAAAAGCTCCGAGAACCAGGGCAATAATGAAAAAAACAAGACACCAGCTGCTTGTCTGGAAGGGGCTGATGCAGAGCACTTCCCCCATGTTTTTCCGATAGTGCTGTGGTACCACTTCAGGCCGGAAGAGGGGCTGGTTGTCAGAAGGGGGTTCCGGTGTTTGCTCAGGCGTTTGTTTGGACACTGTACCAGGCCCTGAAGAAGTGGCCTGAGTAATATAGTCGGGAGAGATAGTCGGGAGAGGTTTATATCAGACAAGAAAAAACCGGAAGATAAGTTTTCTCTTCCGGCTTTCAGGCTTGATAGCCTGTTAAGTCAACTGCTCGCATAATTATTGATATTCTTAATTTACCTGACCCGACTTCGGATTTGTTACTGCGTCGATAACAAGTTTCCCTGCTGTAGAAACTATAGCGCCAAGTCCGTTGAGGATATCACTGGCACCATTGGGGTATTTTTTCTGGGAAAAGTCCGTGTAGGCCATATGGACGTCATGGACAAGGGACTCGCCCCCTTCTGTCAAATCTTTTGTGAAGGCTACCAGGTCGAATCCACCTGTTACCATTTCCTGTTCGCAGATATTGAGAGTTTTCATGATGGTATACCTTGGTGTGCAATTGCACACAGTTGATTATTGACCGGGTTTACTGCCGATGTCGTGGAACAGCTTTTTGGCTGTGCAGTAAAGTGTGCCAGCTTCTATCTGTAGATCATGGGCAAAAGCTTTATAGTGGTGTTTTTTCAGATCTCTCCCGGCAACCTTCATTTCATTTTTTAAAGCCTTTTCTCCGGCATTGAGGTCTTTTTTGAAGGCTGCGCAATTAAAACCACCGGCAACGAATTGAACGTCTGTTTGATTAAGTACTTTCATTTGTGAAAAGCCTTACCTGTTGTTCCTGCTAATCGGTTTTGATCATTTGCTGACGTTTGTGCTCCCTCGACAGCTGATCGTTCAGCCCGGCATAAGATATAAATAATTTGTCGAGCTGCTGTCAGGATAAACGTGATCTGGAGAGATTCCTGCCTCTGGAGACAGGTCTTATACGGTTTCTTTTGCCAAGGTATGAAAGCTATTCCCGGATATTTAGGTGGGTTGGGAATATTTCTGTGGCAGACGGGCCTGGGTGGGATAAAAGGGGAATAATATAGAAGGGAAAAATAAGTAATTCTTGAAACAAGCTGGAGAAATCAGCCTGTTCTTTGCAATCGTCTCTAAGAGCCTGTGCATGATCTTTCGCTTTCCACGAAATATCATGAACAGGCTCTTAGAGTGAATTTATGGGCGCAGCTTCCCCATGCTTTTACGTCTGACAATCAATATCATTCAGGTCACCTTCATAATAACACTGGTTACATGAGGGCATGCCCGATAGTGTGGGCTTGGCGCCGCACAAACCAGTAGCTTCTATGGTGTAGTTTCCTGCCGGCATGGTTATTCTGCATGTTCTTTTAAGAGCAGCACTACCGGCCCCTTCGTCACATGAAACATCCATACATTTAGGGCATATATACACCGTTGTTCCTACAGGGATCTTGTATTGGGACGTAAAGAAAAGTGACGTTGTGCTGCCAGTGTATTGCCCATCTTCGCAGACGATCTTCACCCCCAGAACAAAAGCTCCCATGTTTATTGTGTTCAGCTCATATCGCTTCTGGGAGGGATTCTCTTTATCCCAGTCATCCGTCCAGCAGGCAGCACCCTTAGCATCTTTGCCATAACTGGTCTGAAATGTAATGGCGCACAGGAATGTTACGAATAATGTTACAAAGCGCATGACGAATTGCCTCTTGCGTAAAGTTCGTAAAGTTCGTAAAGAAAGTTCGTAAAGATTAGTGGGTGACTGGGTTTTATCAGCGGGCAGCTGTCGTGATTTTGGCTCTTGGCTGTGTCTGATCCAAGTGGCTGTGCATGTAAGTCAGGTGTTCTTCAGCATAGAAAGTGATCTCATTAATGCCAGTTTATGAATGGCTGCCAGGAGTATTTACAGGGATGCGTCCCGGGCTACCCGCCGCCTCAGACGTCAGTTTAGCCATTAAGAGAGGGCTTCCATATCCAGTTCAAAGGTGTCGTTGGCGTTGAAAGTGTCCATGTCTACTTCGCCCATGGCACGTCCACCAACAAAACCAGTAGCGATAGCGCCGCTGACGTTAATCGCGGTACGCCCCATATCGATCAGGGGTTCAATGGAAATCAGCAGACCGGCCAGTTCAACGGGCATACCCAGGGCAGACAGTACGATCAAAGCAGCAAAAGTAGCACCGCCACCGACACCGGCAACACCAAAGGAACCGATAACAACGGTCACGATCAGGGTGCCGATAAAGCTCATACTGGTGGGATCAACACCAATAGTGGGAGCGATCATCACTGCCAGCATGGCAGGGTAGATACCGGCACAGCCGTTCTGGCCAATGGTGGTGCCGAAGGACGCGGCGAAGTTGGCAACACCTTCAGAGACACCCAGACGCCTGGTCATGGTCTGAATAGTCAGGGGCATGGTGCCGACGCTGCTGCGGGAAGAGAATGCGAAGCTCAATACCGGGATAACTTTTTTCAGGAACTGCACAGGGCTGGCACCAACCATGGTGACCATAATCAGGTGTACAATAAATACTGCGGCCAGTGCAGCGTAAGAGGCCATCACAAACTGAAGGAGCTGCATGATGTCAACAACGTTGCTGTCAGCGACAACCATGGTCATCAAAGCCAGGATACCGTAGGGAGTCAGGCGCAGAACAACAGTTACCATACGCATAACCAGAGTGTGTATAACATCAACACTGCCTTCGATCCTGGCGTAAGTTTCAGGCTTCCTGGACTTCAGGCCCAAAGCGGAAATACCGATAAACACAGAGAAAATCACCACACCGATAATGGAAGTGCTGCGGGCACCGGTCATATCCAGGAAGGGGTTGGACGGAATCAGGCTGAGCAGCATGCTGGGAATGGATATTGTCGCAACAGTGGCGGTACGGGCCAGCAGTTGTTCCCCACGGGCGATTTCGCGGGTACCGGCAGTGATGGATTCTGCGGCCAGGCCAAACCCCAATGCTGAGAACACGCCGATCAGGCCGGCGATGGATACAGTGATCATCAACAGACTAAGAATCCAGCCACTGATACGGCCCAGAGAGCCTGCGTCCTTCAATTTCAGGATGGCGGAGGTCACAGACACCATCACCAGGGGTACGGTAATCATTTTCAGCAGGCCCACATAGCCATTGCCGACAATGTTAAACCAGTGCAGGGATTCGTTAACGGTGTGGGAGTCACAGCCGTAGATCAGCTGCAGGGCAGTACCGAAAGCGACACCCATTCCCAGCGCAATAAATACACGACGAGTGAAGGGCATGTGTTGCTTCTGACAGTAATAAAGAATAGCTGTCAGGCCAGCCATAATGGCTATGTTGGCAATAATGGCAACAGACATTCGGTAAAATCCTTTACAGCCTTTACAGGAAGCGCACAGAGGTCTGTGCTATGGGCTTAAAGCCGAAGCGGCTGTACAGGGTGTTAGATTTTAGCCAGTGTGTCAGTTGAGGCGAACAAAAAAACACCAGCAAAGTGGGGGAGTCCTTTGCTGGTGTCTGGAGCTGAGTTATTAATTGCGACTTAATTAAAAGATCGCACGGCTGTAGGTCAGGTACAGACGGTTGGAGCGATCTTCGGCCAGCTTCTTCTGGTCGCTCTTGGCGTTGTAGTTAACATGCAGCCACTTCAGTTGCAGGCCTTTCAGCTCACCATCAAAGCTGTAGCTGAGGATGGTGCCGATTTCGTTACGTTTGAAGCCGGTCTGATTGACATTGACCTTGTTTTCTTCTATCTCGAAATCATCCGCGCCACGGCCATTGGCATACCAGAGAGTTGCCTCCAGGCCGGGCAGGCCCTGATCCGTAAATGTGTGGTTGGCTTCTACAACGAAAGCTTTTTCGCCTTTTTTGCTGTAGTCCGCCCACTGGGAGAGAGTAGAGTTGAAGGTGCCTGCGTTACCCTCATTACCGTTTCCGTCGGCCCAGTCAGCGTTTTTGGTGTGGTTGTAGCCAACCAGAACAGAAGAGTTACCGAACATAACTTTGGCATTCAGGTTGTAGTAAGAAGACTTGTCGAAGTCACCGGCCAGTTTGCCGTTACCCTTAGCTATACCGTAGCGGCCATCCAGTTCCAGATCAGTACCTTCAACGAGAGGGAAAGTGTACGTGGCCTGGACGAAGTTTTTCTTCAGGTAGTCTTTGGAACGCAGGTGCTCGGCTTTCAGATTTACACCAGCGAGGGAGTATGTTGCACCAAAAATGCTGATATTATCCAGCTTCAGATTCTTTTTACCGACAGTCAGTTTTTTAGCGAAGGCTGAAGCGTTACGGTCACTGGCACCGTTGATATAGGTGGTGTACAGGCCCAGACCCAATTCTTTAAAGTCAGCGGACAGGTCTGCACCACGGGAGCTGGCGGCCAGCAGACGGGAACCGGAGTTACCATACAGTGCAGTGTTACGTTTTTTTACACCCAGGGTGGCTTTCAGTCCAACGCTGCCAAAATCCAGTTTGCCTTTCAGGTAAGCCTGCTGGAGACCGGCAATGCCATTGGCTTTGCCATCATGGCCTTCTGCTACGTTACTTGTGTGAATCTGTTTTTTGTCTGTTTCATATTCGCCAGCTGTAAAGATGGTTTTATCTTTTGCTGCTTTTATCGGGGTTGCAAAACCAGCGGTGACAACGGCGCCCAGCATGTCATTGAAAAAATATCCGGTATCAAAGTCGGCTACAATACCCTGAACCCATTCGTCTCTGTAGTACTTGGGCAGACCATCTGCTTTACGGGTGTTGTCTTTCTGCTTCCAGAAGTAGTTCTTGTAAGTCAGGTTCAGACTGGGATCGAATTTGATCAGATCAGAGGCCTGGGCGGAAGTTGAAGCTACGGCGGCTGCGACTGCAGCACTTAATACGCCAGTTGCTAAAAGTTTCATATTATATTTGTACGTCCACGTTTGTGTTTTTGGTGCGATGAGGAGGAGTTATTGTTTTTACCTCAGCGGACAATTATTCAGGCGGGCAGTATTTGTGCTTATAGAGAATTTGAATGGTCTTATAGAAAAAACGTATGAAATGCGGTTTTCGGGGTTTTGTCATGCGTTCTTCGCATACCGCCATGCGCATTTTTAAGGTGTTTTTGTGGTTTGAAAGTCTACAGGGTATTCCACTGGTTTTTGTAAACATTTTTAGTGGGGCTGGCCCTGCTTAATCCCTGGGCCGAAAATAGCATCATTAAAATCGTAGAATAGCTTATGGATAAACCTGTAAAAACGCAGCAGGCGTAGTGCTTACCTGCTGCGTTGAGGGAAGGCGTTGCCAGTTATTTCACCGGCTTACCATCACGATCCAGCACGATAATTTCCCCCAGCTTCAGTTTTTCAATCTGGGGTCTGATCTTTTTCAGGTCTCCGGCAATAATCCAGGTAAAGTCATCGGGTGACAGAAACTCCCGGGCAACTTTCCGCACTGCGGGCAGCTCAACGGCTTCAACCTTTTTGGCATAGTTGTAAAGGTCGCTGTCTGGCAGGCCGTACTCCACCAGAGTACTGATGGAACCCAGCAGGGCGCTGTTGGTTTCGTAGCTGCCAGGCAGCTGACGTATACGGTTGCGCTTGACCAGTTTTAGTTCATCTTCTGTGGCCGGCTTACCATCAATAAATGCCTGGTATTCCTTGAGGATCTGTTCTACCGCAGGGCCGGTTTTATCGGCCTGTACAGAAGAGCTGGCAAGATAGGGGCGCTGCCCGCGGGCGCTCTTGGCGTAGCTGTTAGCGCCGTAAGCCCAGCCTTTGTCTTCCCGAAGGTTCATATTGAGGCGTGATGTGAATTCCCCGCCTATCACGTCGTTCATCACATTAAAGGTGAGGGTGCTCTTGTCGTTGCTGGGCATAACCAGCTGGCTGGCGACAATGACTGACTGTCCCGCCGCAGGGTAATCCACCAGGAACACACTTGGCTTTTTCTGGGGTTTCACATGGGCGATGGTCTTCTTCGGCAGGGGCGTATTCGGCGCTTTCCAGTTACCCAGGGTTTTGTTGAGTTTGGGCAGCAGCTGGGCCATGGTGATATCGCCGGTAACAATCAGGGTGGCGTTATCCGGACGCAGCCAGGTTTTCCAGAAGTTCACCAGGTCCCTGCGCTGCAGGGATTCGACGCTGGCTATGGTTCCCGTTCCGCTCCAGGGTGTATCATAGCTGTGGCCTTTGCCATACAGCCGTTCAGGCAGTACACGTCCGATAATACTGGTGGGAGCCGCTTTTTCCTGGCGGATGCCGTCTGTAACATTGCTGCGAATCCGGGTAAAGTCATCCTCTTCAAAGGTCGGGTGTTCCAGAATATCCGCAAGGATATCAAGGGATGGGTCAAGGCTGACGGTCAGCGTATCCAGGAATACGCTGGAGGTATCCAGGTCATTGCCAACACTCAGGCCGGTACCAAGGTTCTCCAGGGTTTCAGAGATTTCCTGGCTGTTCCGTGAAGTTGTGCCTTCATCCAGCATGGTCAGGGTAATGGCTGGCAGGCCGGGTTTACCCATGCGGGCTGAGAAGCCGGCGTTAAACTGCAGCTCCATTTCAACAACAGGGGTTTGGGGTCTGGTGGCGAGAATAATCTTCATGCCATTGGCCAGTGTCGTGCGTTCCAGAGATGGCAGGGAGAGGTTGACCTTTTCCCCGGGGCTGGGCACTTTGCTTCTGTCCGCGCCGGTTTTGGCATAGGTGTATTTGGGGAATGGCGTGATTTCCAGAACATAGGCCCCGTCGGACAACCAGGTGCGGGCACTGTTACGCAGGTCTTTCGGGGTAGCCGCTTTCATTATTTTGTAGCTGGTTTTGTAGAAGCCGGGATCGCCGAACATCACTTCACCACTGGCGAGGATGTCGGATTTACCTCCAAAACCACCTACACGTTCAGTGCCCCGGACAAATGCCGCGGCCTGACTGAACCTGGTACGCTGCAGTTCATCTTTGGTTGGGCCGTCTTTAATAAAGCGGGCCAGCTCTTCATCGATCACTTTTTCAATTCTGGGCAGCTCCACGCCGGGGCGGGCATCGGCGAAGACCATCACCTGCCCGGCCAGCAGGCGGTCATACAGGAATACGCTTACCCCTGTAGCCAATTGGTCTTTCACCACCAGTCGGCGATACAGGCGACTGGTTTTACCGCCCCCAAGGATATCGGTCGCCAGGGAGAGGTATTCGGCATCTTTGGTGCCGGCAGGTGCCACGTTCCAGACTTTGATCAGGCGGGCCTGGGGTACCCGGTCCTGCATGCTGTCACGTTTTTCCAGGGTACGTTTGGCAATCCAGGTTTCCAGTTTATTCAGGGGACCGCCGGGGGGAATATCGCCAAAGTACTTCTCAACTTTCCTGCGGGCCGTTTCGGTATCAATATCACCGGAAAGCACCAGTACGGCATTGGATGGATCATAGTAACTCTTGAACCAGGTTTTCACCTGTTCAAGGCTGGCGTTGTTCAGGTCTTTCATGTAACCGATGGTGGGCCAGGAGTAGGGGTGGCCCTCGGGGAAGGTTTCCTCGGCTATGCGAGTCCAGGCTTTTCCATAGGGTCGGTTTTCTTTCTGGCGCTTCTCGTTTTTAACAACATCCCGCTGTTCATCAAGGGTGGCCTGGCTGATGGCACCTTCAAAATGTCCCATGCGGTCGGATTCCATCCACAAAGCCATATCGAGGGCAGGAGTGGGCACTGTTTGAAAGTAATTGGTGCGGTCGGTACTGGTGGTGCCGTTCTGGTCGGTGGCACCGGCCTCTTTGAAGGGTACGAAAAAATCATTCCTGTAGTTTTCCGAACCTTGGAACATCAGGTGCTCAAACAGGTGAGCAAAACCCCGGGACCCTGCGGTTTCATTCTTGGAACCTACCTTGTACCAGATATTAACGGCAACGACCGGGGCTTTACGGTCTTCATTCACAATGACAGTCAGGCCGTTATCAAGGGTGAACCTGTCGTAGGGAATAGTCACTTCCGGTAGCGGGGCAGCGGACGAACTGGTTGAATAAGGTGCCGAATTGAAACCGGCGCAGCCGGTCAGCATCGCGAAAGCCAGGGTAACAGTCGGCAGGCCGCGGGTGATACGGGATTTTACTGTCATGATGATGTCTGGGGAATCCTTGGAGTTTTGTTTGAGCTTAACATAGCCGCAGATAACATAGTGGCGAATAACATAGTCGTAGACTGGAAATTCAGCAAAAGGGTCCCGAGGAACTGTCGTTTAAAGGTGATATTCGGGGAATTACGACCAGGTACTCATAAAACCTCAACAGGCCCTGACAGCGAAAAATTGTTTTCATAATGCTCAACTCTGTAATACACGGGGATAGCTGCCTGATGGATGTTGTGATTTTCTGGGCTGCAGATGACGAATAAAAGTTCCTGTTTCTTCGGTTTTCCTCGCTGCATAACCCCACTAATGCACCGTGAATAATCCATGATTTTTATTTTTCAGGATAATGTGCCAAATCTGCTTTAAATGAAAAACCTGCTGTGTGAAAAATAAACACTTGTCATGAGGTCAGGCAAAGCAGTAAAAATTCTAATCTTCCATAAGTAACACACAGGGTTATCCACAGATTTTGTGGATAAATGTGTTACGTGGTTTCCGCGGCTTATTCGGGTGTTTCCCAGGAACCTCCTCGCCGTTTGCCCCGCTCATTACGTTACCTTGTTGTTATTAAACAGGTTTTCCTGCTTTTCACCCTGAAGGAGGGTGATAGTCCCTATAAATAGTCCCTATAAACTGTGGCGATTACACCTGAATTGTCTACTTTATAAATCCGAAAAATTCACAAATATAAACAGGGGCAGGGGCAGGGTGCAGTTGCAGTTAAGGATCCAGTTAAACGGGGCAGGTTCTCAATACAGAAAATTTCTGGCTGTTTTTCTTCTGGTTTTAATGGGGGCTGGGGCCGTTCCTGTGTCCGGATTTCAGGCTGAGGAGAATCAGCAGGCTGATCTTTATCAGGACTATCAAAGCTACACAGGTTATCAACAAAGCCACGATGGTTATCAAGGTTACAAGGATTATCAGAGGCATAAAGAAGGGCAGGCAGGTGGCAGCCAGGGTGAAGTGCTTTCTGTAAGAGATTCCCAAAAACTTTTACTGGACCGTTTGCCATTCTGGAAACGGGAGACTTTCCTGAAGCGCCCCTACAACAGTCGGGACTGGTTTCTGGATACAGCGAAAAGCGAAGCGGTTCTGGCAACCTCTTCCCTGACGTTGATGGGAGCCGCGACATTTGCCACTGCCGCTCTTCAGCCCTGGACCGGTGCTCTGTTCGGCCAATATGGAACACTCGCCTCTGACTTTGCTGTGGACTCAGTGACCTCTGGCAGCTGGCAGGAACTGGGTTTTCGTACCGGAATGAACGTGCTTGGCTGGGCTATTTCGGATCATATCGCTTATATTCCCTGGCTTCTGCGATATATCGTTTCCCACGGAGCCCTTGTCCAGAATACCTGGTCTGATATCTGGAAAACCTTCCTGCCTAATATGCAGGGCCAGAAAATATTCTCATGCACCCGTCCTGGTCTCTGCAGTGCCATAGAGCTGACGTACCATTTACCGGACCGGGATTTTACCCCGGATACCGGTCAACCCTGGCTCTCCATACGCTTCCCTTACGACACTCCGGAACTGGTTCCAGAAAGCCCACTGGAAGAACGCCTGGTGGTATTGCGCAACTGGGCCAGACAGAACTCTGCCGACGCTGTCCATCTGTATCCGGATAATGAGGACGGACACCTGATGCTGTGGACAAGGGCCTGGTTCCACGGAGTGCCTGGCAAGCTGTACAAGGTTCCCGGGCGTTTTGGTATTGGTGCCGGATCCTGTTGGTGGACAACCGTTATGTCCGATCGTTACCCGGAGGCGGAGTTGAATAAACGGCGTCTGGTTAACCCGCTGGATGAGACAATTCTGGAAGTTTTACCAGAGATTCTGGAAGAAGAGTCTGTTTCTCCGCTTCAGCTCCGAGGCAGGGAGCAGGTTGTTGGTAGCAGTTACGGTCTGTTGGGTATTCCGTCAGGGGACAAAGGTTTTCTTTTGTTTGACAGGCACCTGAGCGGTCATTATGAACTGCCTGAAATATGGCTGGAGTCGATGCTCGCCCTGGATAATGTGATGGGGCAGGCGATTCGCAACCTGGATATGCGTCGTTTACCCGCTCCCTTACGTGGCAGGGATAAATTGGTGGTGGAAGTATTGCGTTCATTCTTATACAAGGCAGCGCTGGAGTGGGGAATTAACAGACTCAGTACCCAATCTGAACGTACCAGCCCTGGCAGTAACAGCAACAAACCCAGTAACAGCAATAAATCAGAGACTGGTGAGAATAAACACAATCGTCCCAGGGAAACTCTGGAGGATACAAATGATGGCGAGACTCTGCGAGAGTCTGTTATGACCTCACAGAATGAAGCTGGAGAGTATGTTATCTGGTCGGATCACGCTTACGAAGAGGATTTAAAGGAGACAGTTTTAACCTCTGCAGATAAGAGTATAAAAGAAGCCGCCCCTGCTAAAGGGAAGCGGGATGGGGGCAGAAGCAAACCAGGGCGTAAGCGTCCACGGCCTAAAAAGCAAACTACAAAATCAATAAAAGCTGGCAAGGGAGACAAGCCAAAGATCTCTGATCCTATTACCCTGAATGTCATTAACAGGGCAGCGGCTTATCAGGAAGAGCTGAAGAAAGCCGTTGACGCGATTAACGCCCAGAGTGAAAAAGCCGCAAAGGGTAGAGAGACACATCTCGAACGCAGGGAAAGGCTTCAAAAGAATGCTCCTGTGGCTAAGGCGGCTTTCCCTGCTGAACCCGAAAAGAAAGGTCTGAAGGACCTGGTAAAGAAAAAGAATCGCCAGCTGGTAGACCCCATAAAGAAAGTTGTTTCCAAAGGTAAAAAGGTTTCCATTAATAGCAGGAAAGAAATTCTGAGCAGAGGGAGAGGGCTTGTCTACAGATCTTCCCTGGAAGGAACACCTCTACCAGCCGTTGAACGGGAGAAAAAGCAGAGTTTTGCCAGAGAGAGGGTGAAGGTTCTGCAAGAAGCGGAAAAAAAAGCTTTAAAAGAAGGGAAGGTCAATGCTGCCAACAAAGCCGAACGGGTAAAGCAGGGAAAGATCAAGCAGAACAATTTATTACCTGAACCATCGGAAGCTCGGCTGGTAACCCGTAGCCAGTCCAGGGTTTCTGCCCAACCATCCCAGGTTGTAGTCCAGGAACACCAGATGCCACAGAAGGAAGCAGAAGTGGAGAAGAGGCAACCCGCAGCGGAACTTTTGCTGGCGGAACTTCCGGCAGAGAAAAACTTCTGGCGGGTGCTGTTTATCGGGCAGCCACAGTCTGGAAAGACCCAAGCGATGAGACAGGTGATTGATGGATCAGAAAACCTGACACTGGAATCGGGCAGAAAAGGCAAAACTGTTAAATTTTACCAGCCGGTTGTGTTGAATGGAAAGAAGGTGGGTATTGGTGAAGTTTCGGTTCATGCAGGCCATGACGGGATAGACGACGCCTTCTCTGTAACTAAGGATGAAGCAAAACTGAAGGCCCTGATAGACAAGGTTGATAAAATTATCTGGTGTGGAGACACACGTCTTCACGTCTCTCCGAATACAGATCGGCAGGATGAAGAGACAGTCTTCAAGGCGATTGCCACAATGGCTCAGAACAAGAATAAAGAACTCTATCTGGCCCTGACTTATGCCAATAATGGGGTCCAGAAAATTGCAGATGACCCGGCCCTTAAAAGAAGGATCCCAGGGTTTGAGTTCAGTTCCGAAGGTGGCTTGCACATGGCTCAGAAAATATACAATCAGGCTAAAGCCTTTTATCAGAAGCTGGGTAAGGTAAATATGGTGGAGAGGGGGGAGAAAATAACGGTTGAATGGCTACCTTCGACTTTTGTCGGACTGCTGGGCAAAGGAGATGGTAATGACCCTGATCTGTATTACCAGAAGCTGATGAAAAGTGAAGGTCATCCTGTTTCCAGCTGGAGAGCCTATCTTGCCAGCTGGTTGGTCAGGGATCCAGCCGTGGAAAGAGTGCGTATCCAGAATGAGCTGGCGCTCAGAAGAGCACAGCTTATTGGCCCGGGAAGTGGGGATAAAAGCGGGCTGGTGGATGGCAAACCATCTCCTTCAACGGTACTGGATACCCATACCCGAAGTTCTTCTGCAACATTGCCCTTGAACAGAATGTCAAAAGGCGGCTACTACAGCCGACCTTCCCATTCTGGTGACGGTGGTGGCATGCGCCAGATGAAGCACCCCGGCTAGACTTGCACAGGATCGAGTCAGCAGGCCATATCCATGGCTACTATTCCTGGCGATAGCCATTTCCAGGCTAATAACCCGGTCCGTTTCCTCTCCCATGGCGGTCAAGGTATTGTCCAAGAAGGTCCTGGAACTCTGAACATAATCCTGGGGCATAGTACATCAGGCCAATCTCTGGTTTGATATCCGTATCTTTCACCTTTGCTTCTCTTATTAATTTACCACCCACGCCCAGTTCAAGAATCTGGAAATTTCTTTACAGGGAAGAAAGATGAGAACTGATCATCAAAATGTGACATTGGCCATACCCTAACTACAAAACTACACAAGACTACCCTGCCTTAAAGCTGGTTTTCTCCAGCATAGTTAAGCGCATATTGAATTCAGGCAATAAAAACAACTTGGGAAGTATGAAACAGAGCCAAACAGTATGTACTTTTCACCAGAACTAATGTCTATCAATAAATATCCTGTTAGGCATTACTTATATATTTTGTTTCGGTATTTTGGTCGTTGAACCCTGTCTCCCCCCTCAGTAAACTGATTGTGAACAGTGATCGTTCATCTAATAATCACAAGGTTGTCCGATGTTAAAATGCAGAAGTCGTTCATTTGTTTTTTCCGCTTTTTTATTGCTTTCCGCACCCTTATTGGCAGGGTCCGTCGAAGAGCAGCAGAAGCTGGAAAGGCTGAAAACCGAGTATGAACAATATCTGGCTGGTATTGAGAAAGTAAAAACAGATGTCATCCTGCTGGAATTAAAACACAGTGAAGCTGTCGCAAACCTGGAAGCAAGTCTGGAGAAACATGAACAGGCCCTGGAGCTTTATAACCAGGATACAGCGAAGCTGAATAAAGACAGTACTTCGACATCCTATCTAAGGGCCGCAAGACGTTCCGAACTGGCTCTGAAAATGGCCAGGCGTGAACTCTCCACCCGAAACAACAGCGAAAAAAGAATTTCTGACAGGCTGGATAATTATTATCAACAGCTGGATCAATCTTATGCCCAGATAAAGGAATATAACAAAAGTATTGCTGAACAAAGGACGCTGTTAAAAAATACCCGGCGCAGTGAAGAGCGTAAGCGTCAGCAGACTCTGGCTGAGAAAAAGCAGGCGCAAAAGCAAGTACAAAAACAGCGGGAAGTCGCCAAAATGCTTGCCCGGCAAAAGGACGAAGAGAAGCGACAGACTGAAAAGTCAAGGCAGGAGCAACTGGTCAGAGTCCGAGAGGTGCAAAAACAGGACGCACAGAAAAAAGCCGCAGAAGGAGTTGCACGTTCTACCCTGGCAGAGTCAGTTAAGCAGGCAGAAGCTCCCATAATCCAACAACTTTCCGCTGTAGACGAGGAATCCAAAGCCTACGCAATAAAAGAGCTGGAACGCCTGGAGCAGAGACTTTCATCAGGGCGCGGGGGTAAGCCTTTGTTTAAACGACTGTCCCTGGTTGTTGATGGTAAAGATCCTCTGCTCTTTGAGTTTATTGGTAAAAAATACTATCGGCTGGATGCTGTTGTACAGTCTGGCAGTCATGTGTTCCGTATTAACAAATCCAAGTTCCGCAGAACCATCCCCCAGGCGGATGATGGCCAGGAGTACGTGTTTCTGTTTGATGCCAAATACGCCTCCCGGCCACGGTTGGTGCTGTTTAAGAAATCCCTTGTGACAGACCGCTTGAAGTAAGTTCCTTATCACGCCAGACGGCTTCAAGACCCTGGCTCTTCAGCATGGACGCAATCTCCTGGGGAGAGCGGCCATCATCTATGCTGAACTGCTCCAGGGCATCGGCTCTTTTCTTCTTTTCAGAAGCAACCTCAGGTTCCGGATCAGCATAACCTCCGGGGCGTGTGCTGGATGCTGCGCTCATACTGGTAATACCCAGTCGGGCAACATTGTTTCGGAATATTTCCGATTCCCGGGTGGACAGTGACAGTTCCACTTCCGGGAACACCAGACGCCAGGCACATATCAGCTGGACCAGCTGGCGGTCGCTGATGGGGGATCTGGGCTGGAAATCACCTTCACAGGGACGAATGCGGGGGAAAGAGATGGAGTAGCGTGTACGCCAGTAAGTTTTCTGCAGATAGTCGAGATGGCAGGCGGTGTAAAAACTGTCGGTACGCCAGTCTTCAAGGCCCAGCAAAGCGCCAATGCCCATCTTTCTGATACCGGCCCGGCCAAGGCGGTCGGTGGTGTTCAGACGATAGTCAAAATCCTGCTTGTTGCCCCGCTTGTGGTATTCAGCGTAGGTGTGACGGTTGTAGGTTTCCTGGTACACCAGCACAGCGTCAAGGCCGAGGTTAATCAGCTCGGCATATTCGTCCTGCTCCAGGGGCTGCACTTCCATGCTCAGGTGGGCGAAGTGCTTTTTGATGTAGGGCACCACTTCCCGAAAGTACTTCATCCCAACCGTACCTGGCGCTTCACCAGTCACCAGCAGGATATGTTCAAAGCCCATGGCTTTTATTGCGGCAATTTCCCTGTCCAGCTGTTCCATGGACAGGGTTTCCCGGCGAATAGGGTTATCCAGGCTGAAACCACAGTAGGTGCAGATGTTATGGCACTTATTGGAGAGGTACAGGGGTACATACAGCTGTACGGTATTGCCAAAGCGTTTGCGGGTCATCTGCAGGCTGGTAGCGGCCATTTTCTCCAGAAACGGTTCCGCAGCGGGTGAAATCAGCACCTGAAAATCATCCAGCGTGCGCTGGGAACGACTAAGCGCCCGTTGAACGTCATTGGATGTATAACTGCCCAGGCGCAGCTTGCTGTCATCCCAGTGCAGACGTTTGTAATGGTCTGTGTAGTTTATGGCATGCTCGGTCATGGTGTATCCAGAAACGCCGTTAACGGGCTGCTGGCTTCAGCAGTCAGCTGTCGCCCACCAAGGCCCGCTTCATAGGCCTGTCGGCCGGCAATTACAGCCATACGGAATGCGTCTGCCATGGCCGCAGGTTCACCGGCAACGGCGATGGCGGTGTTAACCAGCACTGCATCCGCGCCCATTTCCATGGCCAGAGCCGCGTCGGAAGGGCTGCCGATACCGGCATCCACAATTACCGGAATGCTGCTGCCTTCAATAATAATCTGCAGGAAGTCTTTGGTACGCAGGCCAAGGTTGCTGCCAATCGGTGCACCCAGGGGCATAACGGCGGCGCAGCCAGCTTCTTCCAGGCGGCGGCAGATTACCGGGTCCGCATGAATATAGGGCAGAATATGGAAGCCATCCTTTGCCAGAATTTCTGCCGCTTTCAGGGTTTCCACCGGATCGGGCATTAAATAGCGGGGGTCCGGGTGAATCTCAAGTTTCAGCCAGGAAGTGCCCAGAGCTTCCCGGGCCAGGCGGGCAGCGAATACTGCTTCTTCCGCAGTACGGGCACCGGAGGTATTGGGCAGCAGGTTTACCCCGCAGCTTTGCAGGGGAGCGAGAATATCGTCTTTCTGGTCTTCGGTATCGACACGTTTCAGCGCCATAGTTACCAGATCTGTTTCCGAGGCTTTAACCGCGTCGGTCAGGGCCTGACGGCTGCTGAACTTGCCGGTGCCCAGCAGCAGGCGGGAGGAAAAGTTTTGGTTCGCGAGGGTGAGCATTGAACGGGAAAATCCTGTTTCAGTATTCTGTTTATAGACGCTGTCAGCCGCCGGCGGTGGCACGGATAACCATGACCTGGTCTGCTTCTGCCAGGGTGGTTTCCGGCCAGAGGGAGCGGGGAATAACATTCTGGTTAACCGCGATGGCACTTCCTGTGGCGGGAATACCCATCTCTTCCAGCAGCTGTTCCAGGGTGACGGAGGTACACACGTCCCGGGATTGATCATTAACGGTGATCAGCATTCATTATGTTCCACTACATTATCCGGTGATTGTAGGGGGGACTTTTGTGCTTTGGAAGAGCATAGCCCAGGAAGGTGGGACTCATTACCGGGGAGGTCACGATAGGAAGGCTCATTAAGCTTCTAAAATCAGGTTCTCTATATTGTTTTGAGATTCTCCTATGGGTTGCTGGTTACAGAGCGTCCTGCTTTCTATCAGTCTGGTCTGGTCAATGTCTGGTTATACAAACTGGGAGGACGCAGTTTTCAGGTGGCCAGGCGTGTACCAGCTATGGGCAAGTACGCTTCCTCCATGAACATCTTCACTGTGGTAATAGGTACAATCACTATTACCGGTATCATCACTTCCCAGCTGCTGTAATCCAGATACTGAGTATTACGATTTTGCGGGGAAGCCTGCGCTTCCCCACACTGGTTTCCGGAGCAGGCACACGGCACAATCTGTACTTGTTTCCGGAGGCTGCTTTTCCCTCTTTTTTATCTGTCTGACCAGATCCACTTTTTCCGGATCTCACGACAAACGCTATATATTCAGAGATTCATCGAACATGGCACTAAGCATTTTCGACATTTTCAAGATTGGTATCGGTCCTTCCAGCTCTCATACAGTTGGACCCATGTGGGCTGGCCATCGATTCCTGAATGATTTGCGTGAGAAAGGAATTCTCGACAGCATTACCTCTGTGCGTGTTGGCCTGTATGGCTCTCTGGCCCTTACAGGTAAAGGTCATAGTACAGACAAGGCCGCCATCCTCGGCCTGGCGGGCTATCGTCCTGATGATGTTGATCCTGATCTGGCTGACCAGACCTTTAAAAACATCGTAAAAAACGGCGTAATGAAACTGGCGGGTGAGCGTGAAATCAAGTTCGATTACGGCACCCAGATGGTTTTCCACTACGGTGAAGAACTGGAACATCCCAACGGCATGCGTATCTACGCCGCCGACAAGAATGGCATTGTCGTTTATTATAATACCTACCTGTCCATTGGCGGTGGCTTTGTTATCTGCGCTGACGATGTTAATAACAAGAGCAACAACAAGAGCAACAACAAGAGTAAGCTGAGTGGTACTGGTGCTCCTGTCGTCGCTGAACCGGTTGTGCCTTACCCCTTTAAGAGCGCAGAAGAACTTCTGCACCTGTGTGAACAGCATAACCTGACCATTGCCGAACTGGTCCTGATGAACGAGAAAACGCTTACTGGCGGCGATATGGATAAGGTCCATGCCGGGATTGATGCGATCTGGGATGTTATGGGGGCCTGTATCGTCCGAGGCATGCGTATGGAAGGCAATCTTCCAGTCAGCAACATGAAGCGCCGTGCGTCCTCTATACAGAAGCAGCTGATGGCGAATCCGGAAGCCATGCTTAAGGATCACTTCTTCATCATGGACTGGGTAACCTTATTCGCCATGGCGGTGAATGAAGAAAACGCGTGTGGCGGACGTGTTGTAACCGCACCCACCAATGGCGCTGCCGGTGTTATTCCTGCCGTTCTGTCTTATTACACGCGTTTTATAGACAATGCCGATCGTGACGGCATCCGTAACTTCATCGCAACTGCTGCCGCTATCGGCATGCTGTACAAGATGAACGCAACCATTTCCGGTGCGGAAGCTGGCTGCCAGGCAGAAGTGGGTTCTGCCTGTTCCATGGCGGCGGGTGCTCTGGCTGCAGTGCTGGGGGCAAATATTCATCAGGTTGAAAATGCTGCGGAAATCGGTATGGAGCACAATCTGGGTATGACCTGCGATCCCATTGGTGGTCTGGTACAGATTCCCTGCATTGAGCGTAACGGCATGGCGGCGATCAAGGCGATTACCGCGGCCCGTATGGCTCTCCGTGGTGACGGTAACCACGAAGTGTCCCTGGATTCCTGCATTGAGACCATGTACCGCACAGGTCTGGATCTGCAGAGCAAGTATCGTGAAACCTCACAGGGTGGATTGGCCGTATTCGCCAAACCTCAGTGTGTTGCCTGATCGGTATAGCCATACCGAAAAAGCTATAAAGAAAATAACCTGAAAAAACGCCCGTTTTCCCTGGAAAGCAGGGCGTTTTTATATCTGTCGTGTATCCGGTCAGATCTGGTCTGTTATTGGGAAATTGCAGGTATATATTGTGCGGAGGTGATGGCCTTTTCCTTTGGTGGAAACAGAGCAGCAACGAGCGGCACCAATGGCGTTTGGGGATCTCATACAGTTGTTGTAATCCAGTAGCAGTAAAGATGCTCCGCGTATTTGGCTGTTGGGGTCATTGGGTGAAAGGTTGGCGATGATTTGTTCCTGCTGGTTATTGGCAAACAGGGAAAAAATATAAGACTGGCTGCCTGCTTCCAGAAAAATATCAGCCCTCGCATACTGGGGGTGGCCGTTAAACCCTCCGACATAGGTACAGCTGCCTCTGGGAATATAAATGGGGTACAGGAAGTTGGGCGGCAGTTTATAGCGGGTCTGGTTCTGGCTTGTCACCATTCCAGCGCCAAAGGTAGCGCTCATATCTACAGAGCTGCCGTTTTCCAGGTAAATCCGGGTGATAACCTTCTGTTCGCTCCAGGCTGGTGCGGAGGCCGTCGCAGATGCAAGAGCAAACAGCGCAGCCAGAGCAGCTTTGTGGATGGTTTGTTTAGAGATAGCTTGGGATTTCATGGGGCGGCCTGTTTTCAAAGATGTACTCAAGGCCGTGAGGATAGTTGTGGCTGGGCTGTTTTGCCGCCGGCATCTGATAATCAACAGTTTTTATACAAAAATGGCTCTCACTTGAGAGCCATTTGAAGGAGGCTTTCAATCAGAAGTCGTAGCGCAACTTGGCTTGAACAGAATCGGCATTAAAGCCATGTTTCCAGGTATGGTCATATTTGAACGACAAGCTAAAGTTATTATCCATCCAGTAACTTATCCCTACACCAGCTTGATAACGTGACTGTTCAGGCTCTATACCAGCAGTACGAAATGTAAGTGGTAGATTAAAGGCTTCAGCTGTTACGTTTTGTGTGACTTTATCACCCTTAAAATCGTGGAAAGCAAAAAGAGAAAACTCTGGCAGTAGCAGACCTCTGGTGATTTCGACCAGCTGGCTCAAGCGTATACCCGCACCAAGCTCCAACACTTCCTGATTGCCCGGGCTTAATTTCACAATATTACCCGTGTTGGACTTTTCTTTATAAGAGTTGGTATCTAGCAGACTGTAATTCAGAGACAGCTGCGGCTCAATAAGAGTGTCCTTGTTGTTAAACCAGAACTGGTAACCACTGGTTATGTTCAGGCCATATTGTTTACTGTTGTAGTCAGAGTCATAACGAGATGCGCCGGCATAACGTTTAGAGTTCACGTCGTTATAGCCGAAGTTCACAATACCGTTGGCAAACCAGTTATTACTCTGCCAGTCACCGTAGAGACTGAGCTGATAACTATCAATAGTTGTACGGTTGGCGGACTCTTTCACGTTTACAGAAACATCCGCAACGCTGAAAGCAGAACCCAGAGTCCACTCAGGAGTCAGTTCAATATCTCCTCCCAGGGTAAAACCCTTACTTCGGGCTTTATAGCCGTTGTAGATCAAAGCCCCGTCACGTTGTTTGCCCTGGTCTGCTTCTATATGAAGAACTTTTACCCAAATACCACCGCTGTATGGGAGATCGCCGGTGTTGACACCGGAGCTGGTACCGCGAAGATCGGCAAGGTGACTCAGAATATTGTTAAAGGCTCCATCCTGAACTGCATTGGCGGCAGCTAAAAGGGCAGACTGGGTTTCGTTATCAAGGCCGGGAATGGTTTTTTTGATAACTTCTGTAAACTCTTCAGAAGTTTGAATTTGATTAAGTTGTTTTAGGGCGTCTGTTAGAGCGTTACCGCTCAGAGTGTTAAGAGTAGCCTGGATAATTCCGGCCAGGTTGGCAATATTGCTGTTACCCGTGTCAGTCAGCAGATTTTGCGCCATATCCGCCTGGGTAATGCGAGCTTCTAACGTATTTCCCGATTGAACCTGTGTAACATTAAAAACAATCGGGCTGTTTAATTTGAAAATATTTTCAGCGGTATTCAGTCCCTTTGAAGCAGAGATAACAGGGTAGGAACCCTCTGTTAAAGTATTTGAGAGGATATTAATAACAGCTCCTGATTCAATATTGGCGGTGCCATCTATTTGAATATAAGGCTCTGTCGTTGAACTGGGGTAGATATTTACGATGCCCTGTTGTATGTAGTCGGCCTCTATGGAAACAGGGGATGGTAAAGTCAGTTCTCCTGTCGGCTGAATAGTAAAGGTGTGCCTGGAATCAGCGAATTCAGGCATGATTTTAACAGGAGGAAACGGAAGAATTATAGAGGGAGTGAAAGAATACCCTCTATATGGGCTTTGTTTTTGTTTAGTGCTTCCTTCCCAGGTTGTTTTACCGTCTATATTAATATTTTCAATATTGTATAAACCACCTTTTATCATACCTCCTCTGAGAGTGAGTTGATCATGAACCTTCGTTGAGCCGTAGATATCACCTGCAATAATTCCTTTATTATGGTTTAGGTCGAGGGACTCTGAGAAAATAGCATTAATAGTAGTGGGGCCTTGAATATTACCATTGTTTTCGATTCTGACGACGCTTCCAGCATCTAACTGGATGGCTGTTCCTGTGACAGTTGCTATAGAGCCGTTATTGATAAAACCACCCTCTATTGTGCTTGCGATACGCACAGTTTTTGATTCTGGATGCCTTTGGAAAAAACCATCATCATTCTCTAGTGCACCTGTAATGATTTCTCCATCTTCTAATTGGTAAACAAAATAGTTGTCATGTATAGGCTGACCTAAAGATATTCTTGTAAACTCTAGAAAACTATTAGGTGCTGTTTCTGACTTTATTATTATAAATCCCGTCCCTTTACCATTTTGAAACCCTGGGAATTTTACTGCATACAGATTGGTTCCAGTTTTATGGTACAACGGGAACTCGGGTAAGAAATCAGAGATTAAATTAGAAAAAGTAATATCGTTAATTTTTTCGTAGGATGTGATATCAGGATCAATACCATTGATGTCGAAGAGGTCTACAGGTTCGGCGGTGGTTACCAGAGTGCCATTATTTATAAAGCTACCAGTAACGTCTTGTTCTAAATGTACCGCAGATGCACCGTACCCACTGACTGAAATAGAACCATTATTGACAATGTTGCCAATAGTTTTCTCTTCATCTGAAAAGTTTAAGATTTCTA